>NZ_BAABDD010000002.1:128389-392724 GCF_039539445.1 Salinactinospora qingdaonensis | reverse complement strand
CCCGGTTACGGCGTCGGCCCCGGCCTCCGCCTGCCTTGTCGGGGTGGTGGCTCCACGTCGGCCCCAGCCCCTGTCGTGGTACCCGTGCCACCTCAGGCACAGCCCGCCCCGGGCTGCTGAGATCGCGAAGCGATCGAGGCACGAGCGAACGGCAAACCCTCCAGGCACAGCCCACCCCCGGCTTGACAAACCCATAGAAGCACCCCCCCTTCCGATGCTGCCGACCCGCGCCTGCCGGCCGGGCGTGTGGTAAGCGCACCGCGCCGGCCGTGGGGAACGGCTACGCTCGTCGCCGTGGCCGACGCGAACACCTGTAACTTTCCGGGCTGCCAGCGGCCTGTGCCGCGAAGCTCCTCCCCTGGCCGCCCCCCGGAATACTGTGACCTGCCCGAACACACACGCTGGCGGGCGTGGCGGGAGCGGCAGCGCCTCCAGCAGGAGGCGGCTGAGCGCGAACGCGAGCAAGCGGCAGCCGCGCAAGCGACCGAGCCCCCCACGGCCTCGGCTGCCGCGGAGCCCGAGACCGCCGGCAGCGTTGACGCGGCTCCCGTCACCCGCGCCCGGCTGCGCGCCGACGAGCTCCTGACCCGCTTTTGCGTCCAGACCGAGCAGTTAAGCGCCACGCTCACCGCCGCCACCGAGGCGTTCGCGGCGATGACCGACCCGGCTAGCGCTGAGGCGCAAGTGGAGGCGGCGCGGTTGGATGCGGCGCGCCGCATCGCCGAGGCCGACTCGGCGCGGCTAGCCGCCGAGAACGACCGGCGCAGCGCCAAAGCCGCGCGCACGGAGGCCGAAGCGAAGGCCGCCTCGGCTATGGCCATGGCCGGTTCCGCTGAACGGCGGGCCGACGAGGCGATCTCCACGCGGGATGCGGGGATCGCCGAACGCGACCGGGCCGTGAGCCAACTGCGACAGGCCCAGCAGGAGCGCGACGCCGCACTCGCCGAGGCCAACGCCGGGCTGGCCCAGGCCGAGCGACGAGTGCGCGCTACCGAGCAGGAGGCAGCCGCTCAGGTGGAGCGGGTGCACCGCGAGGCCGGCGAGGAGATGGCGCGGCTACGGGAGCGCGGCGAAGCTGAGCGAGAACGGCTCCAGGAGCGGCTGACCGAGGAGACCCGGGCGCGCGAAGAGGCCACTCGCCGCGGTGAGCGGGCCGAGCTCGCCGCCGAACGCGCCCAATCGCGGGCCTCGGATCTGGCGGAGGAACGCGACCGGATCGCGGCCGACCTCCAGGCACAGCACGAGCGGTTCACCGCCGAGTTGCAGCGGGCCCGGGCCGACGTGGAGGCCGAGCGCGCCCGCTTCGACGAGGCGCTGCGCAGCCAACGCGAAAGCGCGGCGCGCGATCTCGCTGAGGCCAAGGCGGCCAACGCCGAACGGATCGCGGCCGTGGAGGACGGTCGGGATCAGGCGCGGCACCGGGCCGAGCGGGCCGAGGCCCAACTCGACGAGGCGTTGGCCGAGGTCGCGCGGCTACGGGCCGCTTTGGAAGGCGAAGCGAACGGTTGAATACCGGCGGTAGCTGCCAGGTGGGCCACACACCCACGTGAGCACGACGACGGTGATCGCGGACTGCCCGGGAGGAATCGGGCGTAGCTGGACTTTTAACATTGGGGCTGTGGTTGATCAAGGAGACACCGGTGACAGCGGTAGCGAGGAACCGGTAACCGGCGATCACGAATGGCGAGCCCCGGCGCGCATGCGGGCGACCGTGGCCGAGCGGCCCCACCCGCGGGTGAGCTTGGCGGCGATGTTTGGATTGGCCTCGGGGGGCTGGGAATGGTCCACCGGCATTAAGGCCACGCTGGCGATGGGCCTCTCGTTCGCGCTGGCGAGCGTGCTCTTCGATCCGCGCAACGGCGCGCTGGCGGCGCTGGGGTCGATGACGGTGCTCTACGAGAAGCACACCCCCTACGCCCACCGCGCTATCGCGCTCGGGACTGTCGGCGCGGGCTTTGTCGCCAGCGTGACGCTGGGTTCGCTGGCGTCGGTAACGCTGTGGACCGCGGCGGTGATGATCGGTGTGGTGGCGGGGGCGGCCACGTGGCTGTGCCAAGCGCTGCGCGTCGATCGGCCGGGGCCGTTCTTCCTCGTGCTGGTGTGTGCGATCTCCACGATCGCCCCGGGCGGGCTCGCCCAAGTGCCGGTGCACGCCGCGCTGGGGGCGATGGGGGCCGCCATAGGGTGGGTGGTCTCGATGGCCGAAGCGCCGTTTCGTGGCCGACACCCGGAGAACCGGGCGGTGGCCGTGGCGTTTCGCCAGCTTGCACAGTTGCTGCGCGCCATCGGCACCCCTCGGTTGGATCATGTGCAGCACGAGGCGTCAGTGGCCGTAGCTGAGGCGTGGCGGCTGGTGTTGCTGGCCCAAACGCGCGGGCACCGCGACTCGCCGGCGGCGGCACGGCTGCGGGCGCTGCTGCGCTGGGTCTCCGACATCCACCTCGCCGCCACCGACGTGTCGCTGTCGCGTACCGAGCCGCTGCCTGAGGAGGTTCCGGCATTCGCTGAGGCGGTGGCCGAGGCGGTGGGCAAACCCGCGTCGAGCCCTGATCCAGCGGAGCTGGAAGGGGCCCGTAAGGGGCTGCGACCGCGCTCGCTGGAGGCCCGACTCTACAACCGCCTCAGCCGGACCGCGCAGGTGGCCCGCAAACGCGAGCACACCGACGACGAACGCGGGCTACGGCTGTACGACACCCGTCACCCCTCCCTGCTGACCTCGCTGCGCTCGGCGTGGAGCCGGGAGTCGCTGATCTTGCCGACGGCGCTGCGGATGGGGATCACCGTGGCAGCGGCCGGAGTGATCGGTCTCTTGCTAGGGCTGGATCGCTTCTATTGGATCTCGATCACGACCGCTGTGGTGTTGCAGGGCGGCAACGTCGTCTTGACGGTGAACCGTTCGGCGCAACGCGCGCTCGGCACGATCCTGGGCGTGTTCATCGGTGCGGCGGTGCTCATGCTGGAGCCGACACTGCCCGCGGTGATCGTGGGGACCGCGGTGTTCCAAGGGCTGGCGCAGTTGCTCATCGGCCGCAACTTCCTCTACGCCAGCGTCATGCTGACCCCCATGGCCCTGTTGATCGTGCATACCGCGGCGCCTTCCCCGATCGGGGAACTCGCTCAACAACGCGTGATCGACACGCTGCTGGGGTCACTGATCGGCATGGTGGGCGCACTGGTGCTGTGGCGCGGGGCCTCGGGCGCGCGGCTGCCCAACCGGATTCTGGCGGTGTTGGACGACACGCGCACTGTCCTCACCGAACTTCTCGACCCGGACGTGCGGACCAGCCCGGAGCGGCGTTACCAACTGCGACGGGATCTGCGCGCCGATCTGTTGAGCCTGCGCGGCGTCTATGACAGCGCTATCGGCGATGTGCCGCGCGCCAACACCACACAGCCCTTGTGGCCGGTGGTGATCGCCACACAGCGCACCGGGTACCTGGCGCTTTCGACACTGGCGTTGGACAACCCGCCTACGGCTTCCCAGATCGCCCTACAGCGACTGGACGTGGCCTTTAGGGAGCTCAGTTCGGCGCTGCGGGAGCGGCGCACCCCACGCCTAGGCGCCCTACCGCGGCTCGTGGACTATCCGCGCATCAACATGGAACTGCGGGCGCTGTCGTCGTCGATACGCACGGCAGTGGCCGAGGACGCGCGCACGGCCACCCTGGAACAGCAGCGCCGGGCCCAGCGCGAACACCACCGTGCCCGGGAGGAGATCGACGCCGATCTGTGAGCAGGGCGGGACTGCTGGGCGATTGCCCGGCCCGGCTGCCGGGTCCGCAACCGCCCGCGACGGTCAGGACCCGGCCAGTGCGGCCCTAGTCGGCCACGGTGGCGAAGGCGCGCACGGGGAAGGTGCCCAGACCGCGTACTTTCACCGGGACGGCGTAGAACTCGAAGCCGGTCGTGGGGAGCTGGTGCAGCAGGCACAGGTGCTCGACGATGGGGATGCCGGCGGCCAGCAGCGTGGAGTGGGCGGGGCGGGGGCCTCCTTGGATGGCGGTGTCGTCGATGTTGACCGAGTCGATGCCGACGAGTGCGGCGCCGGCTTCCTCCAGCGCCTTAGCGCCGGCTTCGGTGAGGAAGGGGTGCTCCGGGGAGCCGTACTGCTCAGTGCGCCAGTACCGGTCCCATTCGGTGCGGATGAGCACTGCCCGCCCGGCCACGTCGACGCCTTCAAAGACCTCTGGCCCCACGGCGCGCTCGGTGGGATCGACGACGATCCCCGGCACGCCGGCGATCTTGGCCAGCTCCAGGTCGGCCAGATCGGAACCGTCGCGGTAGCGGTGAGCCGGCGTGTCGAGGTAGGTGCCGGTGTTGGCGACCATCGAGATACGGCCGATGTGGAACTCGGTCCCGGGAGCGTAGCTCCGGTGGGAGTCCTCAAAGGAGAGGTGATCCTCGATGACCGGCCCGGGCAGTCCCGGGTAGGTCGTCATGCCGGCCACGATCTGGTGGCTGAGGTCGACCAGGTGCGTCACTGCTTCGCCCCCTTTGGTGTGCGCTTGTTGACCCGGCCTGACGGGTGCCGTGGTGGTGATGACCGCCGGCCCGCCCTAAAGGTCTAGACCAAACTACTAGCGCTTCTACCATAGACCGCAAGCCCCCACCCGCACTACGACCGCCACCCCAGTGCCGTGCCTGCCCTACCGACAAGACCGCGCGCCATGGGGCTCGAACGCGGCTCTGAACCCGCTGCGGCGCCCCGCCTTCGACGGCCGGAACGGGGTGGCCCGCTCTCCCTGGCCGGGAAGACACCGTCCTCACCTGGATATTCGTCGCTGGGTTAGCTCCCGAAACCGGACCGTTGCCGTACTCGGCCGTGCCGTCGTTGCCCGGCGCGATTGTCCCCTGCTTCTCCCGCCTGGTTTAGATTGACGGGCATGCGCTCGAACTCCCCCCTGGCCTCTTCGTATGAGGAGAGGCGCACCGTGTCACTGTACGGGGCCGCCAAGACGGTCATTGCGCCGGTCACGCGAACGCTGTGGCCGATGCGGGTGGAAGGGGTGGAACACATTCCCCTCCACGGGCCGGTGATCCTGGCCTCGAATCACCTGTCCAACATCGATCCGCTGTTCATCGGCGTGGCCGTTCCGCGGCAGGTGAGCTTCATCGCCAAACAGGAACTGTTCGCCGAAGGAAACCTCGCGCAGCGCGTCTTCACTCGCGCGCTGCGCGGCATTGGTCAGCTCTCGGTTGAGCGCAGCCCGGGCCAGAACGCGCGCCAGGCTATGGACCACAGTCTGGAGGCTCTCCAGCGGGGCGCGGCCTTTGGCATCTTCCCCGAAGGCACCCGCTCGCCCGACGGTCGGCTCTACCGGGGACAGACGGGACTGGCCTGGCTGGCGCTAAGCGCCAAAGTCCCCGTGGTGCCGGTAGCGGTGTCGGGAACCTCGCGCATCATGCCGGCTGAACGTCGCCTGCCCAGGCTGCGGCGTATCGGGGTGCGTTTTGGGGCACCGGTCGACCTGTCGCCCTGGGATGGACGCGCCGGCGAGGCACGCGCCCGCCGCGCGGCCACCGACGCGGTCATGGCAGCCATCCAGCAACTGTCGGGGCAGGAACGAGTTGGCCGGTTCGCCGCTTCGGTCAAAGCCGAACTGCTGCGCGCCAGCGACGGTGTCTCGTCTCAGCACCGCGCCTGAGAGGTGCCGCTGCCGTTGCGGGGGTCGGGCCAAGGCGGTCCCGACGGTGATCGCCTCAGGGGGTGCCCGTGCCAGGGGTGGCCTGGGAGGAGCCCGGGCACGGGCCGGGGCCCGGCTGCGGCGGGGCCGGCAGGCACCGACGCAGCCGCAATGTGACTCAGGTAACCGTGGGTTTCCCGCGAGCACTCGGAACACGCTCCGGCCGATATACGTTAAAGTCGCTCGTGGCCGGTGTGGTAGCAAGTGTCCCCCGGGCCTCACCTATTGCCTTCGTGGAATACCGCGTCCGGTGCTCACGTGCGTGAGACGTCGGCGGTCATGGAGCCACGTTGTGCCACGCGCCGAGAGGCGACCGCCACATCGGCCACATCTGGCGTGCTGCCCCGTTCCCGACCCCGCGGAAGGGAACGGGGCGTTGTCATGTCGGACTCCAGCGCTCCCCTCCGCTGACCAGGTCCGACCTCCCCTCCTCAGGTAACGCACTCCCAGCCAGCTATTGGGCTTCCCCCACCAACGGAAGGACGCGAGGGCGTGGACGACAGCAGATCCCCCGAATACGATCCCAGCCCCGACCCCCGCCGACCGGACATGCGCCCCCCGGCCGAGGGGCCACGACACTCAGCGACGGCACCGCCCTCACGACGACGCTCACGACGACGCTCGCGCCTGGGCTGGATTCTCAGCGGCATCGCGGGAGTGACCGTCCTGGCGCTGGTGGGGGCGGGCGTCTCCTGGTACGTACTCTCCCGACCCGCCCCAGCGGAAACAGCCGCGGCCTACATCGAGGCGTGGAGCTCCGGTGACTACGCAGCGATGGGCGAGGTGGCCACTGGCGGCGACGTCGTGGCGGCCCACGAGCGCATCGCTGCGGAACTGTCGGTGGAGACGACGACCGCCAGCGTGGACACGGTCAGCGAAGACGGCGATCGGGCCACGGCGACCTTCACCGTCACCCATACCCTGGCCGACGCCGGCGAGTGGGGCTACGCTGGCGAACTCCCGCTGCGGCTAGTCGACGGCGCCTGGCGCGTGGAGTTCTCCCCCCGTGTCATCCACCCAGAGCTGAGCGAGGGGCAGACGCTGACCCGCGTCAGCGAGCGAAACGAGCGGGGCCACATCCTGGCGGCCGACGGTTCCCGGCTCGACACCGAGGACGCCGCCGGCTCGGTGAAGATCCTCACCGGATCGGTGGGCACGGTGACCGAAGAGGATCTCCAGCAACTCGGCTCGGCTTACCAAGTGGGCGACCCCACGGGCAAAGGCGGGCTACAGCAGGCCTACGAGCAGCGCTTGGCGGGGGTTCCCGACACCTCGATCCAGGTGGTCTCCGATGGCGAGGCCGATGACGCCACCGCAGACGAGCCCACGGTCGTGGGCACCATCGAGGGCGCCGACGGCGAGGACGTTGCGACCAGCCTCGCCCCTGCCGTGCAGCGTGCCGCCGCTCAGGCCATCGTCGGGCAGGACAAGCCCGCCGCGTTCGTGGCTGTGCGCCCCTCGACCGGCGAGATCCTGGCCGCGGCCACCATCCCCGGCGGCTACCACCGCGTCCTTGACGGCCAGTACCCGCCCGGTTCCACGTTCAAGATCGTCAGTTACAGTGCGCTGCTCGACAACGGGCTGACGATGAACGACACGATGGACTGCCCCAAGACCGCCGACATCGGAGGGTGGCCGTTCAAAAACGCCCACGACGCCGCCTACGGGGAGCAGACCGTCACCGAGGCATTCGCCACGTCGTGCAACACCGCGCTGGTCAAGGAGGTGACCGAGCGGCTCGACAGTGAACTGCTGACCGCCGCTGCCGAGCAGTTCGGGATGAACGCCGGGCTCGACATCGGCCTGTCGAGTACCGATCCGTCGTTCCCGCCGCCAGAGAACAACACGATGCTGGCCGCAGCCAGCATCGGTCAGGGCAAGATTTTGACCTCGCCGTTGCAGATGGCCACCGTGGCAGCCGCGGTCGCTGACGGCTCGTGGCGTTCACCGGTGCTGGTGACCGATCCAGCCGTACCCGACCAGCCGCAGCCGCGCCCGGTCGATCATGCTGAGGCCCTCCGGTCGATGATGCGGGCTGTGGTCACTGACGGCACCGCCAGCGAAGCCGGGTTCACCGGAGAGGTCTACGGCAAGACCGGCTCGGCGGAGTTCGGCACCCCCCAAGAAGGGGAGGAGTTGGATACCCATGCCTGGTTCGTGGGTTTCCAGGGCGGAGCCGATCTGGCGTTCGCCGTCATGGTCGAAGGTGGCGGCGGTGGCGGTTCGGTGGCCGCGCCACTGGCCAAGTCGTTCCTCGACGCTCTTTAACCCTGTCCAGCCGCGGAGCGGGTGGCCACGCCGGCGCGGCCACCCCTAGCGGTGGTGCCCGCTCCGCCAGGGCTATGGCGCTTGTGGCTGGGTGTTGGGGGCCGTCACCTCAACGTCCCCGCTCTGCTGGGGCGCGGAGTCCTGCACAGCCTGGGTCGAGGTTGTCAGGAACAGCACGATGAGCAGCCCGATCACCGCAGCCCCAATCGCCGCGCACACCGCCCACGGTTTCCACCCCGCCCCCATGGCTGCCCGCATGAATGCCGGATCGTCGGCCCCAAACGAGGTAAGGTGCCCAGCCAACTCCGGGTCGTCCTCGGTGAGGTGGTGCTCGATTTGGGCCAGAATCCGCCGCTCGTTCTCTCTCAGAGCCATTGCACCCTCCTCGGCCTGCGGGGGGCTTCTCTCAGCTATGGCGTGTGTCTCAGATCTGCCCCCTCACACCTGGTTCTATCCCGCGCGGGGGCGAAGAATTCACTCCTGAGCCGATTTCCTCCCCGCTGGCGCCTCAGGGAGGCCGGAGGGTGTCAGCCGACGCTGACCTGGCTCCCCGATCCGGGCGGGCTTTCGGTGCGGTAGGCGTCCAACGCGGTCACGTAGTAGCGGGCGTCGTCGGCGGGTTCTTCAACACCTGTGTGCAGGTAGGTCTGCTCACCGCCGCCCTGGGCACCGACCACGTCGACCAGGTGGGCGGCGTCGGCGAGCGCGCAGGGGTCCGCCGCAGCGTCTCCAGTGACACGGTAGATGGCAAACATTCGAGCCGACTCCTCAGCCGTCCACGTGAGACGGACCTCGCTGGGGCTGGTGCGCTGGGCGCTAAGGTCGGCGACGGCCGCGACGCCGGCTGTCTCGCCGTCGGCCTTGGGCGGCAGCGCCGGGCGGTCGTAGTGCTTGGCACGCAGATGGCGCATCGCCGCCTCAGCGCGCCCGCCCAGGCTTTTGGAGGAGAAGTAGATGTCGCCTGTGACCTCTGGGTAGCCGGTGTTGAAGTCGAGCTGGCGCGTTAGGGCGTCGTCGCCTTCCCAGTGGTCATCGCCGACCTTGTAGGCGGCCTGGCCGATGTAGAGGTCAACGGAGGTGCCGGCGACCTCGTCAGCCCACCACGGCACCAGCGTCTCGTAGTCAGCGAGCTCGAAGCCGCGGTACCAGTACAACTGCGGGACGACGTAGTCGAGCGAGCCCTCTTGAATCCAGGCGCGCGTATCGGCGTAGAGAGCGCTGTAGGACTGTAACCCCCGAGTGTCGGAGCCCGAGGCGTCGGAACGGCTGTTGCGCCAGATCCCAAACGGAGACACCCCGAAACGCACCCATGGCTTGGCGGCGTTGATCCCTTCGTGCAGCTCGGCCAGCAGGGTGTTGACGTTATGGCGACGCCAGTCGGCTCGGCTGTCAAAACCGCTGCCGTGGGCGGCGAAGCTGGCGTCGTCGTCGAACTTCTCCCCCTGGGCCGGGTAGGGGTAAAAGTAGTCGTCGAAGTGGACGCCGTCGATGTCATAGCGCTCGACGACGTCGAGGACGACGTCGTTCACCCATGCGCGCACGTCGGGGTTGCCCGGGTCGAGCCAGCCCTGACTGTCATGGGTGATGAGCCAGTCGGGGTTGCGGCGGGCGGGATGATCCTCGGTGAGGTTGGCCAAGTCGGGGTCTTGCCACCCGACGCGGTAGGGGTTGAACCAGGCGTGCAGCTCCAGACCGCGCGCGTGAGCCTCGTCAATAGCGAAAGACAATGGATCGTAACCAGGGTCTTTACCCTGGGTGCCGGTGAGGTAGCGCGCCCAGGGCTCCAGCTCGGACTCATACAGGGCGTCGGCGGTGGGACGCACGTGGAAGAACACGGCGTTGAGGCCGAGGTTCTTGGCGCGGTCGAGTTGCGCGCGCAGCTCGTCTTTTTGCGTGGCGACGCTCAAGCCGGGCTCAGAGGGCCAATCGATATTGCGCACGGTCGCGATCCACACCCCGCGCAACTGCCGTTTGGGGTGGGCTGTCTCAGCAGGGTCCGCCTGGCACGTGGCAGGCAGGCGCTGTGGAAGGGAGCCGGAGGGCGTGGCACCGGGGCGGGGCAGGGCGGTGGTCCGCCGCTGGGAGCCATCAGCCTGCCGGGAGGCGTCTGCTGCAACGGAAGGGGCGGGGTTGTGCGCGGGCTCGGGGTGGGACCCGGCCGACACGGCAGTGCACGAGGTCAACAGCGGCAAAGCGACGACCGCGCCCGCCGACCGGGTGAACCATCCCATCGAGTCATCTCCTCGCAACCGTTTCGTGATGTCTGGACCAAGGACACTTTAAACGCCGTAGAGCTGCGCCGACGCCGCAACGCGCTCAGCGCGGACCAGAAAAACCCAAAATCGAACGTACGTTCTACACTGGTGAGGTGAGAATGCACCACCGCCCGGGAGGAGACAGCGATGCGCTGGGACAGCCTCGCCGCGACCGCTGAGGACCAGGCCGAGGCCACCCCCGCGCTGCTGGAGCAGGGAGCCCGCCCGCGCACCTTCGCCACGCCCGAGTTCCGGGGGATGACCTTCTACGAGGTGCGGGCCCGGTCGATCGTCAACGAGGTGTCTCCGACCTCACAGGTGCCGTTCCGACTGACGATCAACCCCTACCGCGGCTGTAGCCACGGATGTGTCGGGTGTTTCGCGCGACGCAGCCACACCTACCTCGACTTGGACGCCGGCGAGGATTTCAACAGCCGCGTCGTCGTCAAGGTCAACGCCGCCGAGGTGGTGCGGGCCGAACTGGCACGGCCGCGGTGGCGTTCCCGCAACGCGGGAGCCCACATCGCGATGGGCACCAACGTCGACTGTTACCAACGCGCCGAGGGGCGCTATCGGCTGATGCCCGGCATCATCGCCGCGCTCCGCGACTTCGGTCACCCCTTTTCCATCCTCACGCGCGGGCCGTTGATCTTGCGCGACCTGGAGCTGATCGGGGCAGCCGCCGAGAAGGTCGAGGTGGGCGTGAGCGTGTCGGTACCGTTCGTCGACGACGAACTGTCCGGCGCGTTCGAGCCGGGCGCGGCCCGGCCGGGGGCCCGGCTGCGCATCAGTGCCGCGTTCAACGAGGCCGGCCTGGGGTGCGGCGTGCTCATGGCGCCGATCCTGCCCTATCTCAGCGATTCCCCGCGCCAACTGGAGGCCACCGTGCGGGCCATCGCCGAGACCGGGGCGACCAGCATCACCCCGATCGTGTTGCATCTGCGCCCGGGCGCGCGGGAGTGGTACATGGCCTGGCTAGGCGAGCACTACCCGGAATTGGTCCCGCGCTATACGGAGCTGTACCGGGGGAGCTCGTATGCCCCACGGGCCTACCAGCGGCGCGTCACCGAGCGCGTGCGCGCGCTGGCGCGGGCCTACGGCATCGTCGACCGCGAGGCCAAGCGCGGCCACCGCGGCTCGGGGAGCACCTCGTCCCCGCCATCCTCGACCGGCACCCAACTGTCGCTGCTGTGAGAGGCGCCCCGGCGGGCGGGAGGCCGAAGACACGGAGAAACGGCCACGTCAGCGCCGTAGACTCTCCCTTTGTGAGTGTCGCCGAAATGTCAGCCAACCTCAGTGTCCGTACTGTCGCGTTGGCCGACGAGCGTGACCTGCTCGACCACGTGCCCGAGACAGCGCCGCTGGGGTGGCTACGCCACGGCGAGGGGATCGTGGCCTGGGGCGAGGCCGCCCGCGTCGAGCTTGCGCCCGAGGACGCCGTGCGGGGTGCGGTGCGCTTCGACTCGGCGGCTCACCGGCTGGGGCGCTTGTTCGGCTCCGCCGAGGTCGACGACGCCGTGGAGCTGCCCGGGACGGGCCCCGTGGCTTTTGGGTCGTTCACGTTCGACCCGCGCTCCAGTGGATCGGTTCTGGTCGTGCCGCGTGTGGTGGTGGGCCGTCGCCAGGGGCGCACCTGGCTGACCACGATCTGCGACCGTCCCGGCTCTCACCCTCAAGAGCTCCTGGCGCGGGTCACTCCCTGGCGGCCGGTGGAGGAGCTTAGGTGGTCGGCGGGCACGTTGAGCTCCGATGAATGGCAAACGGCCGTGGCCCGAGCCGTAGCGCGCATCAAAGACGGCGAGCTCGATAAGGTCGTGCTGGCCCGCGACGCCCTCGCCCAAGCGCGCGAACCGATCGACGTACGTAGGCTGCTGGCGCGGCTGACACGCGACTACCCCGACTGTTACACGTTCTCGGTGGCGGGCATGGTGGGCGCCACCCCGGAGCTGCTGGTGCGCCGAGAGGGCGAGCATGTCACCGCGCTGGTGCTCGCCGGTACGCGCCCCCGGGGCCGCACCGAGAGCGAGGACGCTCGGCTGGCCGAAGAGCTGTTCTCCTCGGCCAAGGAGAGCGAGGAACACCGCTATGCCATCGAGTCGCTGCGCGCGACGTTGAGCCCGCTGTGCTCGGCTATCGACACCGCCGAGCATCCCGAACTGCTGCGGCTGGCCAACGTACAGCACCTCGCCTCGCCGGTACGCGCCACCGTAGGCTCCGGCGTGGCCACGCTGGAGGTGGTGGCGGCCCTGCATCCCACCGCGGCGGTGGGGGGCACCCCCACAACGGCGGCCATGGAGTTGATCGCCGAACTGGAAGGGATGGACCGAGGCCGCTACGCCGGGCCGGTGGGCTGGATCGACGCCCGCGGCAACGGCGAATGGGGCATCGCCATCCGCAGCGCCGAGATCATGGGAGCGCGGGCGCGGTTGTTCGCCGGCTGCGGCATCGTCGCCGGTTCCGAGCCCGCGACCGAGTTGGCCGAGGCCGAGACCAAGTTCCGGGTGATGCGCGAAGCGTTGACCGATCGGGGGTAGGCGCGGCGGCAAGCCGCTGCCCTGCGGGGACGGGGCAGAGCAACGGCGGGGATCTCACCGTGGCGTCGGCTGCGTGGGCCCCGCTGCCCCACCGCCCCAGGCGAAGGGGGTGCCGTCGGGGTGGAACTCGTGCTTGCGCAGCGTCTCGCGGCGGCGTCGGCCGGCGCCGGCCAACTGCACCGAGAAGAACACGGCCACGAACCCCAGCGCTTCCAGCACGTTGGTCAGCTCGATGGGGACCTGATACTGACCGAGCTCCGCCAGCGCGTGCGGCAGGGGGTCGCCGCTTTGGAGTACCTGGGAGCCAACGGGGCTGTAGAGCACCAGCACCGCCAGCGGGGAGAGCAGCAGCATGCTGCAACCGATGACGGCGAGCCCTTGGCGCAGTGGGAACCACCGTCCCAGCGCCTCGTCGCGGGCCCACATCCGATACCGGAACGGGAGGCGGGCCCCGAAGGAGCGGTAGGCCAGCCACCACAGCAGCGAGGGCCGCTCGCGTAGCCGGGCGCGCAGGCCGGCAAAGAGCAGCGCCCACCACTCGCCGCGGCTGGGCTCCTCGGCCGCGGGGTCGCGCAGGTCGAGTGCGGTGGCGATGATCTCCTCACCGTGGCGTTGGCGGTCGTGCGGCGGATAGCCGCGCAGCGCCCGCCGGAGCTGCCGTTCGTAGTGATCCATGCTCACGCCGCCCCCATCCCCGGCTGTGGCCGTGGCGCGCGCAGCCGGGCGCGCGCGGTCTGGGCCAGGCGCTCCAGCCGTTCGGTCTCCTCGGCCAGCACCCCGTGGCCGGCCTCGGTGAGCTGGTAATAGCGGCGGTGGCGACCGTTGATGACCTCCTCACCGGAGACAGTGACCAGCCCGTCATGGCCCAGCCGGTCCAGGGCACCGTAGAGGGTTCCGGCGGCGAGGCGGACCCGGTCGTCGGAGATGCAGCGCACCGCCGTCACGATTGCGTAGCCGTGCAGTGGCCCGTCGGTGAGGGCCAACAGGATCAGGTAGCTCTGCTCCCGTAATGCCATATTCGATATATATCGTAAAGCGATATATAAAGTCAAGGCTTTGCTATGCTGTTTTTACGTATATACGTATTAGCGTAGTATTATCGCTATGGTGGAATCCTCAGTCGATGACCTGGTGCGGCGCCTCCGCGAACTGGAGGAGCGCGTCGCTCACCTGGAAGCCCCGGCCCAGCCCCCCGGCGACACGCCGACGGCTCCCGAACCGACCGAGGACAGGTTCTGGGCTCTCAACGAACTCAAGCGCCTGGCCGAGGCCGACCAAGGCGGAGTGCTGTTCACCGGATTCGTCAACCTCAGCGAGGAGGAGAAGTACGAATGGCAACAAGGGGCGCACGCCAGCGACATCGTCGACTGGGACTGGTCGGAACTGTCCGACACGATAGACGCGCTGGGCCACCCCGTCCGCCTGCTGCTGCTACAACGCGTCCTGACCGGGACGCGGGGATCGGCAGAACTCAGAGACGACCCCGCACTTGGCACGACCGGACAGCTTTACCACCACTTGCGCCGGCTCGTGGCCGCCGGATGGCTGCAAATGTCGGGGCGGGGCCGCTACCGCGTTCCGCCTTCGCGCGTCGTCCCCCTTCTCACCATCCTGTTCGCCGCTCGACACTGACCCAGGAGTAACCGTGTCCGAGAGTCCCCTCCTCGTCCGCCCACCCGGCACCGTGTGGATCGCCGCGGGCGCAGCGGCCCTGGCCGCCACCGTGGTGGCGCTGTTACTGCTGCCCACAACCGAACCGGCGGCCGAGCACACCGCCGGCGACGAGGAACTCGCCGCCCAGGTGAGCGAATTACTCCCCGACGACACGGCCGTAGGCGTATCGGTGGCCGTGATCGAGGGCGAGACCACACGCCAGGCGGCGCTGGGCACCACCGACGGCTCGACCCCCGTCGAGGTGGCCACCCCCTTCGAGACGGGCTCCATCATGAAAACCGTCACAGCCACACTGCTGGCCGAGATGGTGGAGTCGGGCGAGGTGGAGCTGGAGACCACGCTCGGCGAAATCTGGCCCGAGACCGAGTTCAGCGACGAGCGGGCCGCCGACATCACCCTGGAGCAGATCGCCACCCACCACTCGGGTATCCCGCGCCTGGCCTTCGCCGATCCCTACGTCCTGGCGCAGACGGCGACCAACGAGGTCCTCGGTGGGCAAGCCTATGCAGCTTTCGACTCCCCCATCGAGGACATGGCCGCGATGCCGCTGCTGGACGCCCCGGGCGCGTCCTATGCCTACTCCAACCTGGGCTACGCGGTGCTGGGCCAGTCACTAGAGCAGGTGCTAGGCACCGACTACGCCACGGCGGTGCGCCAACGGGTACTGGAACCGGTGGGCATGGAGCACACGACGTTGCGCGCCACCGACGAGGCCGGCCTGCCGCCGGGGGCCGCGCTGCCCCACGCCGAACCCAACGTGCCCACCGCAGCATGGCGAGCCCCCGACTACCTGCCGGTCGGCGCGGGCTCGTGGAGCACGGCCGGCGACCTCGCCGCGTTCCTGCGCGCCAGCACCGAGGAGGACTCCCCCATCGCTGCGGCGGCCGCGCTGGCCCGTGAGCCCAGAGAACCGGCCGGGGAGTCCACCGAGACAGGGCTGGGGTGGGCCGCATCGACCACCGCCGAAGGCAACACGATGACCTGGCACAACGGGGCCTCGAGCGGGACCAGAACGTTCTTCGGCCGCAGCGGTGACCGCGGTGTGGTGGTCATGGCCAACAGCGCGGCCGTGCCGGTGGAGGCCCTGGGAACCCGGCTGATCGAGACCGAGGTGGAGATATTTCCCGAGCTGAGCTCGGGCAGCCCGATCTCGGCGGCGCTGGGGACCGCGGGTGGGGCACTGCTCTTTCCGCTGCTGAGCATCGCCTTCGCGCTGCGGGGCCGCGCCCGGCTTTCGGTGCTGGCCACCGACCGGCTGGGACTGCTCGGTTACCTGCTCGCCAGCACCACCCTGTGGCTGATCGTGCTACGCATCGGCAACTGGGGCTCCACGCCCCTGGTGATCGGTGCGCTGGGGGCCGGACTGTTGGCCGCGGCTGTCGTCCTCAGCGGGTGGCGCTGGCCCTCGGTACCGCTGACCAGGGGCACCCGCCCGTGGCTACGCTGGATCACCTTCCTGATCCCCGCAGCGCTGTTCGCCCTCCTGCTCTACACGGTGATCGCGGTCTTCACGCAACTGCCCTGACCCGGCGCCGCGGTAGCGCCACCTCGCACCCCGGCGGGCGCTAAGGTGCGAGGTGGCATCGGCGGAGTGGGCCAGGAGCGTTTCCGGGGGAACCTGTGGCCCGCCGGCGGGGCCGGCGGGGACGAGGAACGCGCTGCTGTCCTTGGGCACGAGGGTGACCGCCGCGCCCAAGCCCGCTGCGCCTCGGCGCGAGCACACCGTGCGGGCCGGATCGGCCGGCTCGCTGCTCGCCTGGGTGCAGGGAGCCGACCGGAGTCAGCCGGAGTCCCCCGGCGCGGCCTCGAAGTCGGCGAAGTCAAACCCCGGCGAGACGAAGCAGCTCACCAAGGTCTCCCCCGCCATGGGGACAGCGCTTTGCCAGGTTCCGGCGGGCACGAGCACCTGAGGGTGGTGGCCGGCCGTCACGTCGGGCCCCAACGTGAAACTCTCGGCCGGCTCGGGGTGGGCTCCGCCGCCCCCCAACCGCAGCAGCAGTGGCCCACCACGGTTGAAGACCCACATCTCTTCAGAGCGCACCCGGTGCCAGCACGACTCCTCACCCGGCGTCAGCAGGAAGTGGATACCGGTGGCTGTGGGGCGCGGGCCGGGATAGCCCTCAGGCAGCACGGTCACGGACGAACGCCAGGTTTGGCGGTACCAGCCCCCCTCCGGGTGGGGCAGCAGGTCAAGGGCTTCAGCGGTGGCGCCCCGCTGCTCGAAGGCGACGAACGCGCCCTCGGGGTCGCGCCGAGCGTAGCGAATCCCCACGACGGCCTCTCGGGTGAGGGGACCGTAGATGTGGGGGAAGCGCACCCCGTCGGCGACGCCGGGCGGTGGCGCGGGAACCGGGTCTTCCCACCGCACCGGCGACTCAAGGCGCTCGGTGTCGACGACGAGGACGATCTGGGACTCACTGTGGGTGCGGTAGAAGGCGTTGGCCACGGCCAGCATCGTGGACTCGTCGGGACAGGTGTGAACGAAGCCCTCGGTGCGCAGCGAGTCGGGCTCGATATCACCACCGGCCAGCCAGGTGGAAACCGACGTCAGATGCAGCACAGGTGTCATAGGTATCTGCGTACTCCATTTTCCCAACAGCGCGCGGACGGGCCTTTGGGGCGTAGGGGCGGCGCGGCCACCGCCACAGGCCAACCGCCCCATCGTCTCCAACAACGCGCGAGGCGCGCCACTCGCCCCCGTGGCGAGGGGCGCCCCGCAGGTAGGGCTCGGGCCGACTCAGCGCAGCGCCTGAGCGACGTCCTCGTGCAGGCGCTGGCGCAGCGCCGCCGACTCCCCCCGGTCGGTACGCACCTCGATGATGCGCAGCCCTTCGCCCGACAGCGCCTTGGGCAGATCCGTGGCCCACTCCAAGCGGGTGTAGGCGGTGTCGGTCACAGCGGCGATGCGCTCCATGGACACCCCGTGGGGGGTACCGAAGAGTTGCTCGAAGTCGGGGTGCCCGGCCTGCTCCAGGCCGGAGAAGATACCGCCGCCGTCGTTGTTGACGACCACGATCGCCAGGTCAGGGCGTGGCTCGCCAGAGCCGAGGAGTACGCCGTTTTGGTCGTGCAGCATGGCCAGGTCACCGAGGAGCGCATAGGCGGGGCCACCGCCGCGCTGCTGGTGGGCCAGCGCGGCGCCCACCGCGCTGGAAACCGTGCCGTCGATGCCGCTGACCCCTCGATTGCCGAGGATGCGGGCGCCGCAGCGCGCAGGCATCGTGGCATCGATGTCGCGGATGGGCATGCTGGAGCCGGCGAAGAGCAGGGACCCGTTGGGGACATGGTCGGTGAGGTCACGGGCCAGGCGCAACTCGGTCAGCCCCTCCTCGGCGTCGAGGAGGCCGTCGGTGACGGTGCGGGCAACGGCCTCAGCCTCGTGCCACGAACGGGCCCAAGCGGTGTCGGGGGTGGCCTCGGGATGGGCGGCGACGGCGGGGACGATGTCGGTGGCCGTGCGCACCGGGTCGGCAAACGAGTAGGGGTCTCCCACGACGACGTGGCGTCGAGCCGACCGTAGGTAGGCCAGCATCTGCCGGGACAGGCCCGGCCGGCCCACGCTGACCACGAGATCGGGAACGTGGGCGGCGGTGAAGTCCGGGATGGCCAGCAATTGCCGGTAGGTGGAGATCGCCTCGGCGCGGCGGGCGTTGGAGGTGGGTTCGGCCAGCAGCGGCCAGCCGGTGGCCATCGCCAACGCCAGGTAGGGGATCGGGTCGTAGTCGCCGTCGCCGCAGACGATGACCCCGCGCTCCACGTTGGGTAGGACGAACGGCGCGGGTTCGGCGGCGGCTCGGGCGGGGGCGATCCAGCCGCGGCCCTCGGGACGCCCCTCCAGCGGTTCAGGCCAGGCGGGGGAGGCGCCGCTGTCGCTGCCCTCGGGCACGAGCGGGTCGCGGAAGGCGAGGTTGAGGTGGACGGGGCCAGGACGGTCGCCCCCGTGGGCCACATTCCAGGCACGACAGGCCAGCGAACGCCAGTAGGCGTTCATACCTGGCTGCGGATCGGGCGTCCCCACCTCGGTGAATAGGCGCACCGATGAACCGTACAGGCCGATCTGGTCAATGGCCTGGTTCGCGCCGGTGCCGCGCAGCTCCGGTGGACGGTCGGCGGTGAGCACCAGTAGCGGCACGGAGCTGTGGTCGGCCTCGACCACAGCGGGGTGGAAGTTGGCTGCGGCCGTGCCCGAGGTGCATACCAGGGCCACCGGGTGGCGGGCACCACGCGCCAGGCCCAGAGCCAAAAACGCCGCCGATCGTTCGTCGATGCGCACATGGACCCGGATGTGGGGGTGGGCGACCAACGCGAGCGCGAGTGGGGTCGAGCGCGACCCTGGCGCGATAACGGCCTCGTCCAGCCCGCAGCGAGCCAGTTCGTCAACGAGGACATGCGCCAGGGCGGCAGAAGGGTTCACAACAACTTCTTTCGTTCGTGCGCTCGTGATCGTGGGAGTCCGTGCCCCTACTGTTTCGATTGTCCCGGTACGGGCGGCCGATCCCGCGGCGGGGCGTGACACGCCGCCGCACCAGTGACGGCGCAGTCATGTGAGGTTACGCCATCTTCTCGCTACAACGCCGGATATCCCGGGGTTCGTCCGGTTCGCAGACGCGAAACGGGTCACGATCGCCGTGAGGTGGCCGCGGCGACCTCACCGGGCACCAGCTCACCCCAGGTCCCAGGCGTGCTGGGCGGCTAAGGCCCGCTCTCGCCAGCCGGCCGCGTCGATCTCGACACGGGCCAGATGCTCGGGATCGACGGCGGGACGGCGCACGGCCAGCGCGCCATCCACCGCAACCAGCGGCTCGGCGCACACGTCAGCGGTGAGCAACCCCATGGTCGCCAGTCCGCAGGCGTAGGGAAGCTCGGGCAGGGCCGCGGCCAGCGCCACGCCGGCGGCCAAGCCCACCGAGGTCTCTACGGCGCTGGAGACCACGACGGGCAGTCCGCACGCATGGGCCACCTCCAAGGCTGCACGTACCCCGCCCAGCGGCTGTACTTTCAGTACCACAATGTCGGCCGCCTCGGCGGCGCGCACCGCCATCGGGTCTTTGGCGCGGCGGATGGACTCGTCGGCGGCCACGGGAACGTCTTGGCGGCGGCGCACCTGAGCCAACTCCTCAAGGCTGGCACAGGGCTGTTCGACGTATTCCACATCGAAGCGGCGCAGCGCGCGCAGCATCCGCAGGGCCGTGTCGACGTCCCATCCGCCGTTGGCGTCGATCCGCACGCGCCCGCCGGAGCCCATGGCCGCGCGTACCGCAGCCACGCGGGCGATGTCCTCAGTGGGCTCCTGGCCCTTCTCGGCCACCTTGACCTTGGCGGTACCACACTCCCCCTCGGCGGCGATACGTGCCGCCTCGTCGGGGCCGACAGCGGGAACGGTGACGTTGACGGGCACGCGATCGCGCACGGGGGGTGGCCATCCGATCTCGGCGGCCTCGTAACAGGCCGCCCACCAGCGCGCGCACTCGCGCGGACCGTACTCGGGGAAGGGGGAGAACTCTCCCCAGCCTGAGGCGCCGCGCACCAGGAACCCCTCGCGAGAGGTGACGCCACGAAACCGGGTGCGCATTGGAATCGCGAACGCCCGCCCCTCTGGGGGTTCGCCGCCGTGTGGTGATTTCCGAGCCACGTCGCTCCGTCCAACCGTATGCCGCTGGCAGCCCGGCCGAATCGACCAGCCAGAGGCCGCGCTCTCCCTCGCTTGGGCGTCGGGGAATCTCGGAGCTCCCCACCGCCGCACGTCGAGGATACGCATCGTCGCTTCGGGGTGCGCCACGAGAAAACGAGGGGCGCGACGCCGAGGAACGCGCGCTTTTTCGCCCTAGGGGGACCACTCTCGCCAGAAAAGTTCGGAGACCACCAGCGGAACCACCTTTTTCCATTTATTTTCATCACAAAAAACACGGCAGAATAAGACAAAGAAATAATAAAAAACAGAAAATCATAATTTTTTATTGAGAACATTTTTGCACGCCGTAGATCCCCCTTGGCCATCGATGGGTTTTCTTGACAAGGAACATCGGGAATGCCGGTTATGGCTGTTTTTCCACAGAAAAGTGGAACGTTGGCGCGCCCGCTATGGTGGCGCACCGATCGTTGTGTCTCACGAGGGGGATCTCATGTCCGACACCCAGACCAGTACCGAGCCGAAAGTCTCAGTTCCAGCTCAGGCCGCTAAGGAGAGTCCAGTCGACACCTCGGCGCAGGCCGCCGCACTCCAAGAACCCGATGTGGCAATCGGCGAGCACGGTTTCGCGATGCGCGGGTTGCAGCGCCTACCGAGCTCACCGATATTCAGCGGCCGATTCGGTCGGATGTTCCGGAATCTGGAGCCTTTCCTGCCTGACTTGCAACTGATCGACCGTCTCGCCCGCGAGGTAGCCGAACCCAACCCCGAAGGCGGCGAACACGAGGACCGTTCCGTGCCGGCGGGCTACACATTCCTGGGCCAGTTCATCGACCACGATCTGACATTTGACCCGACGTCGAGCTTCCAGCGGCACAACGACCCCGACGCGCTCGTCAACTTCCGCAGCCCGCGCTTTGACCTGGACTGCCTCTACGGCCGCGGCCCCGCCGACCAGCCCTACCTCTACGCCCGCGACAGCGGCGGCGAGCGGTTCCGCATCGCCAGCCGCGACGGCACCCTCGACCTCCCGCGCGACGAGCAAGGCCTTGCGCTGATCGGGGACCCGCGCAACGACGAGAACCTCATCATCAGCCATGTCCAACTGACCATGCTGGCCTTGCACAACCAGACGGTGGACTGGCTCAGCCTGCCGGGCAACCAGGAGCACATCCACGCCGACGAGGACGTCTTCACCGCCGCACAGCGGCTCGTGCGCTGGCACTACCAGTGGGTGGTGCTCCACGACTTCCTGCCGCGCATCGTCGACCCCGACATCGTGGCCGACGTGGTGGTGCGCGAGCCCCTCGTCCCCGGCGGAGAACCCGCCGACCAGGTACGGCTGGGCTTCTTCCACTGGCGCGAGGCCCCCTTCATGCCCGTCGAGTTCTCCGTGGCCGCCTACCGGTTCGGCCACTCCACCGTGCGCTCCAGTTACACCCTCAACAGCAGGGTGGGGTCCAAGCCGATCTTCACCGAGCAGCCAGCGCAGCAGTTCCCCCACGCCCACCTGGGAGGTTTCCGTCCCTTGCCAGAGGGATGGCAAATCGACTGGGCTCGTTTTTTCCCGACTTCGGAAGGGAGCGACCAACTGCAATTCAACCGCAAGATCGACCGTTTCCTGGCTCCGCCCCTGCTCGACCTGCCGCCCGACCAGGCCAAGGGAATCAGCAACCTGGCCAAACGCAACCTGCTGCGTGGCGCGCGCCTTGGCCTGCCCTCCGGGCAAGACGTGGCGCGGACCCTGGGCGTGCGCCCGCTGGTGGCCGACGATCTGCCCGACCCGGCGCCCCTGTGGTACTACATCCTGCGCGAGGCCGAACCCAAGAGCAGGCTCGGACCGGTGGGGGGACGCATCGTCGCCGAGGTCTTCGCCGGACTGTTGCACGATGACCCTTCGTCCTACCTGTGCAACGCCCCCGCCTGGCGTCCCGTTTTCGACGCCGCCCAACCCGGGGAATTCACAATGACCGATCTGGTGAACTTCGCCGGCGTCGGAGTGGCGGAACAGCCGGCACAGCGCAGCTAACGACGCTGCCCATTCGCCGAGGCCGGGCAGGGCGCGGCGCCACGCACCTGCTGAGGAGCAGCCGGATCATCGGCGCTCGCCAGTAGGTGGGGCATGTCCATAACCGACGGCGCTGCCCGGCCCCACCCAACAAAAGATTCCGGCCCACTGTGGCGACCTGTGGCCAGAGGCCGCCGGGACCGTGGACTAAGCTGGCTGCGGGAAACAGTGCAACGGAAGAGGACGGAAAGACGGCGGAGATGGCGCGACGCTCCACCGTCACGACCGTGATCAAGCGCGTCCTGTTCGGTGTGATCGCGGCTCAAGTGGCGGTTATCGCCGGTCTCATCGGCATCAACATGTGGCGTCGGCGTGTGCGCCCACACCGGGCGAGCTTTCCCCGAACGCCTCCCAAAGAGATACCGGTCGGGGCGACCACAGTCACGGTCTACACCTACGGCGAGGACGTCTACGAGGACATGCTCGCCGCCATCGAGTCCGCGCGGCACCGCATCCTGTTCGAGTCGTTCATCTTCAAAGGCGACGCGCTGGGCTGGCGGCTGAAACGCGCGCTGATCGACGCGGCCGACCGGGGCGTGGAGATCTTCGTGATCTACGACGGGTTCGCCAACCTCGTCGTGCCTCAGAAATTCTTCCAGTTCCCACCCTCGGTGCACGTCTTGCGCTATCCGGTGTTCCGGCCGGGGATCTTGCTGCTGAACGTGCGCAAGTCCGGGCGCGACCACCGCAAGATCCTCACCGTCGACGGGGAGATCGGCTTCGTGGGCGGCTACAACGTGGGGGCGGTGTATGCCACTGAGTGGCGCGACACCCACCTGCGCATGGTGGGCCCCTCGGTGTGGGAGCTGGAGAACGCCTTCTGCGACTTTTGGAACATGAACCGCAGCGCGCACCAGCCCGCGCTCGACGATGTGGGCACCACGCACTGGAACGCCGCCATCCGGGCTCACCGCAACGTGCCCGAACAGCTCATCTACCCCATCCGGGGGATGTTCTTGGAGGCGATCGACCGGGCCAAGGAACACATCTACATCACGCAGGCCTATTTCATCCCCGACCGGGAGATCCTGAACGCACTCATCGCGGCAGCCCGCCGTGGCGTGGATGTGCGGGTGCTGGTGCCCTACGCCTCCAACCATGTGGTGGCCGACTGGCTCTCCCGCGGCTGCTACTCGACCCTGCTGCGTGGTGGCGTCACCCTGTGGCTGTTCCAAGACGCCATGATCCACGCCAAGACCGCCACGATCGACGGCCATTGGAGCACGATCGGCACCGCCAATGTCGACCGGCTGAGTCTGACCGGCAACTACGAGATCAACGTGGAGATCTTCGACGACGGCGTCGCCAGCCACCTCGAAGCGGTGTTCGCCAACGACTGCACCAACGCCTGGCCGCTGACCGAGGAGGAATGGCGCCGCCGTCCGCTGATCGCCAAGCTCAGCGAAGCGATCCTGTCACCGTTGCGCCCGCTGCTTTGAGGCGAGGAGCCGTCCCATGCGGCCGCTCGCCTGGGCGGGGACGCCCAGGCGGCTTTCGTTTCACAGGCATTGCCGCCGTTGCCGCCAACGAGAGCTGCACCTATGGCGCCCCGCGCGGGAGAGTTCCCTCAGGGGCGGCGGGGGAACCGGTCGAAGGCGGGAGCCCGCTTCTCCTTAAAGGCGTCACGGCCCTCTTGGGCCTCCTCGCTCATGTAGTAGAGCATCGTGGCGTCCCCCGCGAACTGCTGCATCCCGGCCGCACCGTCGCTGACGGCGTTGATGGCGCCCTTGACCATGCGCAGCGCCAGCGGCGACTTCTCCAGCATCTCGCGCGCCCAGGTCACGGTCTCCTCTTCGAGGCGCTCCAGCGGCACCACAGCGTTGACCAGCCCCATGCGCTCGGCTTCCTCGGCACTGTACTGGCGGCACAGATACCAGATCTCGCGGGCCTTCTTCAGGCCGACGGTCTGGGCCAGCAGCCAGGAGCCATAACCGCCGTCAAAGGAGCCGACCTTGGGTCCCGTCTGACCGAACCGCGCATTGTCGGCGGCGATCGTGAGGTCGCAGCAGACGTGCAGCACGTGGCCGCCGCCGATCGCGTACCCTGCGACCATCGCGATCACCGGCTTGGGCAGGCGCCGGATCTGCACTTGCAGGTCGAGCACGTTCAGCCGACCGATACCGCGCTGGGCCACCTCGTCGTCGCCCATGTAGCCGTCATCGCCGCGGATCTTCTGGTCACCGCCCGAGCAAAACGCCTGCTCTCCAGCGCCGGTGAGGATGATGACACCAACGTTGGAGTCGTCACGAGCCAGATTGAACGCTTCCTGCAACTCAAACAGCGTCTGCGGGCGGAAGGCGTTGCGCCGCTCCGGCCGGTTGATCGTGATCTTGGCGATCCCCTCCGCGGTCTCGTAGGTGATGTCGGTGTAGCTCCCCGACGGCTGCCAATCGATCACGCTGCTCACGCCACTCTCCTTACGCGACATTGCGAAAGGGCGCCCCGGGACCGCTCCATGCCGGCGGTACCTGTGGCCGGCCGGCAGTGGGATCACTCGAAAGCGCCCTGAAGATCCGATTTTCCAACCCTAGCCCGTTAAGGCGCTACACGCGCGCCGCCGGGTGCCACAATGGGTGGCACGGACGTCGGCCGCGCGCCCCGTAGCATGGGCGACCATGGCGAACCGCCCGCTGCACGCGGTCATCGGCCTCGATACCGCTCACCTCACCGACCTGCTCGCCGAAGCTGTTCAGGGCACCGGCCCGGCTGTACTGCCGGTGCCGGAGGCCACCCCTGCCCCGGCGCTACGTACCCTGCTGGAGACACTGCGCCCCACCGCTGTGCGCACTGTCGAGGGCCTCACCGCCCGAGCCGACGGGGTGCGTGTCGCCGAGGACACCGCCGTGATCGTGGCCACTTCTGGCTCCACGGGAGCCCCCAAGGGGGTCGAGCTCTCTGCTACGGCGCTGCTGCGCTCGGCCCGCGCCTCGCTCGACCGCATCGGCGCGGGCCCCGGGGACACCTGGCTGTGCACCCTGCCCACCGGCCACATCTCCGGACTGCAAGTGCTGGTACGCGCGCTGGTCTGTGGCACGACGCCGCTACACCGGCGTTTCGACGTCGCCTCGGTGCTCAACGCAGGACGCGAACACCGGCCCTACGTGTCGCTGGTACCGACCCAGCTTCGGCGGCTGCTGGCCGCCGAAGCGGACCTGTCGGTGTTCCCGACGATCCTGCTGGGGGGAGCGCCCCCCGCACCGGAGCTGCTCAGGGCCGCGCGCGAGGCGGGCGGCCGGGTGGTGGTGACCTACGGTATGAGCGAAACGTGCGGCGGGTGCGTCTATGACGGGGTGCCGCTGGAGGGGGTGACGGTCGAACTGGAGGCCGATGGGCGCATCCGGTTGGCCGGTCCAATGCTGCTGCGCGGCTACCGGCTGCGCCCCGAACTAACCCGCCAGACCGTGGTGACCGACGCCACGGGACGGAGCTGGGTGCGCACCAACGACCTGGGGGCCTTTGACGAACAGGGCGCACTGTGCGTACGTGGCCGGATGGACGACGTGATCAACACGGGCGGCCACAAGGTGGTGGCCAGTGAGGTCGCGGCCGTGCTAAGCCAACTGGAATCGATAGCCGAGGTCGTGGTGGTAGGCCGCCCTGACCCCGAGTGGGGCGAGCGTGTCACCGCCGTGGTGGTTCCGGCCGAGCCTGACGCGCCTCCCCCACTGGAGCAGCTACGCGACTGGGTGCGTACCCGTCTGCCCAGCTATGCGGCCCCTCACGAGATCGACGTACGCACGAAGCTCCCCATGCTGGCCGTGGACAAGCCCGACCTGGCAGCGCTACGCCGGACCGACATTAAGGACACACCAAGCGATTGAGATGTCTTGAGTACGGGAAGAGGATACAGACTAGCCTCCGGACGACCGCGACAGGATACGCGCTCGGGAACTCGCGACGCGCCGTATGCGTCTACGGAACATCACGGATGTCCGGATATTGGGGGAATGGCGATGCGAAGTACGAGCCAGTATCCATCCACGCCAGGCACACAGCACCCCACCCACGCCGGTAGTGCGCGACAATGGCCATCTCTACCTGCACCTGCGACCATCCTGAAACCATTGAGGGCGTGATGTATGCCACTCATGTCGATGCGCAATCGAGATCGGGAACATTTGACTCTCTGACACGTTGGACATAATGGCGCGCCAAGACGGCGGATTCCCGGCCGCCGCGTGCCTTACGTCTTGGAAGGGAGGGAGGTGCCCTCATGTCGCGCACTGCCCTAGCCAGTTCTCCTACAGCCACGGAGATGGAAGGCGGCAACGCCGCGTCCACGGCTCTCCACGAGCTGCTCACGCGGGGGCGCTCCCAGGGGCATCTGTCCCTCGCGGAGCTTCGTACCGCGTTCTCCGCGGCTGGTATCAGCCCGGCCGACGGACGCTCGATCCTGCGGGAACTGGCCGACGCCGGAGTTCGACTCGCCAACAGCGGTGACGGTGACGGTGCCGTGATCGAGGCGGTCGATGCCGATGACGACGCACTTGAGGAGGCCCTCGCCGCAGACAGCGACCCCGACGCCGAGGCTGAGACCGATGAAAACGGCACGCCCGGCGCCGCCGTGCAGCGCCAAACCCCCACGGTCTCAGAGCCCGAAGCACCAGAAGCCGACCTGGATGACCAGTCCCCCGCTATGGGTGACTCGGTCCACACCTACCTCAAGGCCATTGGACGGCGGCAACTGCTCACCGCCGAGCAGGAAGTCGACCTCGCCAAGCGCATCGAGGCGGGCCTCTACGCCGAGCACAAGCTCGGACGCAGCGAAAGCGAGGCGGGGCCCGAACCCGTGGAGCTGAGCGATACCGAACGCGAAGAGCTCGAATGGGTGGCTGAGGACGGCCGCCAGGCCAAGTCCCACATGCTGGAGGCCAACCTACGGCTGGTGGTGTCGGTCGCCAAGAAGTACAGCGACCGCGGCATGTCCCTCCTCGATGTCGTGCAAGAGGGCAATCTGGGGCTGATCCGAGCGGTCGAAAAGTTCGACTACGCCAAGGGCTACAAGTTCTCCACCTACGCGATGTGGTGGATTCGGCAGGCCATACAGCGCGGTTTCGCCGACTCGGCCCGTACCATTCGGCTACCCGTGCACGTGCTGGAGCTGCTGAGCAAGGTGAGCCGGCTCGAACGCGATATGCACCAGGCGCTGGGACGTGAGCCCACCCCCGAGGAGTTGGCCCACGAGCTCGACAAGACTCCGGCTCAGATCGAGGAACTGCTGCGGGTCACCCGCCAGCCCATCAGTCTCGACTCCACCATCGGTGAAGACGGCGAGACCCGCATCGGTGACCTGATCGAAGACATCGACGCCTCTGAAGCTTCCGAGGTGGTGGACCGCCAGCTCATGGCTGACCAGCTCCGTAGCGCGCTCGATGATCTGGAGCCACGCGAGGCGACCATAATGTCGCTGCGCTTTGGCCTGATGGACGGCCGTCCCCGCACGCTCGACGAGATCGGCAAGCACCTGGGACTCACGCGCGAGCGTATCCGACAGCTTGAGAAGCAGTCGCTGTCGAAGCTGCGCCACCCCAGCCGGGCCCAGCAACTACTCGACTTCGCCAGCTAGCTCACCCGCGGTGGCACGGACCCGCCATGGGCCGGGCCACCGCTCGCCCGACGGCGGGAAACAATTCATGCGGCCAGGGGAGGTCGCGCCCCTGGCCGCATGTCGCCGTTGTGGACCACGGGGCGAGTAAGGAGACCGTCGCACCTCCCTCAGGTCAGGCACGGGAGACGCTGCCGGGGCGGGATCGGTCGCGTGTCATTGCTGGAGGGCCGGGTCGGCGAACCCCGAGCCCGCCACCGGCCCTACCGGGCCGCGGCTGCCACCCGGATCGAACTGCCTTGCCCCGCCTGGCCACCGCTCCCCTGGGACCACCCGAACCAGCCACGCGGCGCGGCCTCCGGCGGCCGCGTCCCCTCGCACCGTCCCCGAGAAAACTCCCCCTGTCCCTGAAATATCCCCCAATGCGTGGCTGACCCGACCCATGCACCGGGCGAGCGCGTCATACTCGACACCATGGCTTCGGAACACGACCCCAAGAACGAGATCGCCTCCTCCCTGCGGGCCGGCCGTGAGCTGGGCCCCGACTACGACGACGCGATCGCCGCATCCCTGGCGCAGCGCCTGGAGGCGACCATCGATGAGCGTATCGGCGCCCATCTGGCCCAGCACCCGGCCGCCGGCGCGCCGCATCCGGGCAAAGGCGTCAGCCCCACCACGCTGCGACTGGTGATGGGGATCGTGACGCTGGGGGTGGCCATCCCCGTCACCATCGTGGCCGCTGTGACGGTGGGATCGTGGGGCATTCTGATGAGCTGGGTGGGGCTGATCGCCTTCTACCTGCTCGTCGTGCGCGGCGCGGGCAACTGAGGTCGCACTCGCACCCCTCCTAGGCCTCTCCTACGGGCGGTGCAGGACCGCGGTAACGATTTCCAAGGCCTCGGTGCGGTCGAGGCCAAGGCGCGCGATGACCTCAGCGTAGTTACGGGCAGCAGCCAACGCCTCGGCCCGCTGGCTGTCGCCGCCGGCAGCGACGAACGTTCCCGAGCGCCCCCGCGTCTCGACCACACCGCCCTGCTCCAGTTCCCGGTAGGCGCGGGCCGCCGTGTTCACCGCGACTGAGAGCTGCTTAGCCAAGGCGCGCACGGTAGGGAGCCGATAGCCCACAGGCAACTCTCCGCTGGCGGCGGCATGGGCGACCGCGGCACGGATCTGCTCATAGGGGGGGACTTTCGACTCTGCGTCGATCCGGATGAAATCGTGCATGCGATCTCCTCCCTGGCCTGGCCAGCGAGCGCGTGCGCGCGGCACCGTTCACCGCTGTGGCCAGCGGCGACCGCAGTATCCACCCGTACGTGGCGCGGTCGCCGAGCGCGCTGGGCAGGGTTAGGCGACGGGCTCGCGCAGCACCCCGCCGGGACCGTGCAGGCGGTGGCGCTCGCGCAGGGTCAGCAGCGACTCCGCTAGCGAGGTCACCTCCTTGACCTCGGGGCGCGCTGAACGCTTGCGCCGGTAGATCCGGTCATCGTAGCCGCGGGGACCGATGAGTGCCCGTTGCTTGGCGTAGGCGGCGCGCATCGCGTCGGTGAGAGCGGTGTCGAGGGCCGCGCTGAGACGGCGCACCTCTGGAGTGTCGGCCTCGGGGTCGTCGCGCTGGGCCTCGTGGAATGCATGCTCCGCCTGCCGGGCGGCTTCAAGCAACTCCGGCAGCCGCCGGGCCGTCTCCTCGTCAGCGGCGTGCTGACGCAGCGCCTCGGCGCTCGCCTTCCGACCGATCAGCCCCATGCTCGCTCCCTTGTGCCTTCCTTGCCTCCGGCTAAAGCGCCGGCGGGGATGTCGCCGCGTTCAGGTTGGCGGGGCGCCCGTCCAGCCTTCCCGCTACCAGACGGCGGTCACCACGGACCCGCACCACATTTCTGCGGCGTGTCGCTTGGCTCTCGCGCCCCCCACACAATAGCGCACGCCTCTGTGGGCTCGGTGGCCGTTGTCGCAGTCGTCGCGTATTTTGGTACCGCCGACGGAAAGAGGCGTGTCATCCACCACCTTTACAAAGTAAGTCTAGGATAGGTGGGGTGAGTCGTAACAACGCCGGTCTGAGCACCGAACGCATTGTCACCGAAGCCCTGCGCATCATCGATGGTCAGGGGTTGAGCCGCCTGACCATGCGCCGCCTCGGCGACGCGCTCCAGGTCGAGGCCATGGCCATCTACCACCACTTCCCTCTGGGCAAGGAACAGCTCTTCGATGCCATCGTCGAGCACATGACCGACGTCACCCGTTCGCGCTCCTCCCCCGAGGACGACGAGGCCACCAGCGACGCGGCGGAGGAGGCGGCGCAGGAAGGTGAGCTGCCCTGGGACGAGCGGCTGCGCGTGTGGGCCCACGACTACCGGGCGGCGCTGCTGCGGCACTCCGGCGCGCTGGCGTTGCTGATCAACCGCCGCCCTGACACCACAGCGGCGCTGCGCTCCCTGGAGGCCCACTACGCCGCCTTCCAAGAAGCCGGCCTGTCCGGGGCGGCTGTCGCTCACGCCGCGGCGGTACTGGACTCCTATGTCACCGGCGCGGTCATCCACCAGGCCCGTGCCGAGAGCGCCGCCACCCCCGAAGCGCCCCAGGTCTTAGACGGCCGCTACCCGCACGTCGCCGCGCTGGGCGAGATCGAGCCCGACCACGCGCGGCGATTCAGTGAAGGTCTGGAGGCCGTATTGGCGGGGGTGCGCGCCCACCTGGCCTCGTAACGCCCAACCGGGCGCCCGGCACGGCTGTGCAGGCGAGCGCACGGCAGGCGGCCACCGCGTGGAGGGCACCGAGCTGCGAGGACGGCCTCAGGAGTGCGGCGGGGCGGTGGAGGTGTCCGGAGCGGAGGGGGGAGGGCCGGCGGCGCGTGGCGAACGGCGTTCGCCTACGCCGGCCGCTACGACCGCTCCCGCTGCGATCAGGGTCAACAGCACCTCGGGGACGCTGCCCAGGCGGGTGGCCGGCGTCAGTCCCGACATCGCCGTGACGGTGGCGACGTGGACCGCCGGCTCGGCCTCGGGCGAGCGGTAAGTGACCGAGCCGTCCGGGCGCACGATGGCGCTGAGGCCGCTGGTGGCGGCCACGACCGCGGGGCGGCCGTGCTCCACGGCGCGCAGGCGGGTGATGGCGAGCTGCTGCTCGGGCTGGCCGGTGAAGTTGTAGTTGGCGTTGTTGGTCGGTACCGCCAAGATCTGGCCCCCTTCGACCACCGACTCCCGCAAGGGTCGGTCGAAGGCGACATCGAAGCAGATGGCGGTGGCCACGGTGGTCTCGCCCATGGGCAGCGCCCCGGGCTCGGTGCCGGGAACGGCGTCGCTGCCGATCTGTTCCAGCCGCGAAACAACGCTGGTAGCCAACTCCCGGAAGGGGATGTACTCCCCGAAGGGCACCAGGTAACGCTTAACGTAGTAGTCGGTGGGTCCCTCTTGGGGGGTCCAGACCACACTGCGGATCTGCCGAGTGGCGCCGTCCTGGCTGTAGCGGCCGATGCCGAACAGCAGCGGCGCGTCGATATCCTCGGCGGCCTGTTGGATCATCTCGGCGGCCCGCGGTTCGGCGTAGGCGTCGATGTCGCTGGAGTTCTCGGGCAGGATCACCAGGTCGGGCTGCTCGACCTGGCCCGCGCGCACCTGACGGGCGAGCTCGTGGACCCCGTCGACGTGATTGCGCAGCACCTGCATCCGCCGCCCCAGGATGCTCATCTGGGCCACCCGGGGGACGTCGCCTTGGACGAGCGCGACCGTGACCTGGTGGTCGGGCGTGGGCGCGGCCACCCGCGGCGCCACCGTTCCCACAGCGAGAATCGCGACGACGCCGGCCACGGCCACACTCGCCGGTAGCGCTACGGCGCGCGCCCCGCCGGGACGGTGGGGAGAGCGCAGCCGCGTCGCCCCCCACAACAGCACCGTTCCGGTCAAAGCCACCATGAACGTCACGAGCGGGGAGGAGCCCCACGCCGCGTAGCCGGTGAAGGGGGTTTCGGGCTGGCTGAAGGCGAGTTTGCCCCAGGGGAATCCCCCCAGCGGGAAGCGGGCACGGACGAACTCCTGGGCGACCCACAGCGCGGGAACCCACGCCACCCAGCCGGGCAGCCGCATCACCAGGGCTATGCCCATGGCCATGGGGATGTAGTACAGGGTTTCGGCCGCGGCGATGACGAGCCAGACATCTACACCGAAGACGTCTTGCCAGACGACCAGCGGAAACATGAGGGCGGCACCACTGAGCAGGCCCAGCCACGCGGCACGGCGCAGCCGGGTCCCAGCGACGGCGCCGGCGAGCAGGGCGGCGCTGAACGGCGCCAGCGCCCATAGCTCGTAGGGTGGCAGGGCGAGCAGTTGAGCCAGGCCGGAGGCGGCGGCCGTGGCGGCGCGCAGCAGGATAAGGAGCCGCGGACGGCCGTGGGTACGGTCGACGTCGGGCTGCGGGGGCTGGGACCGCGCCGGAGATGAGGTGTCCGCAGTGACCACGCGCGGCTCGCTTTCCTTCGGCGGAGAACAGGCGACGGTTCGAGACTAGTGCAACCGCGGGCTGGGCCGTAGGCAGGGAGGGGTGGCCCGGCGGGCACCTCCGTGAGCTGGAGCGAGAGGCCGAGGGGCGAAGAGGTGTCGCCCCCTCGGCGGACCGTGTGCGTACTGGGGGGACGCGGAAAAGGCCCGATCACCCTTCGGACCGGATCCGTCTCGTCGGCAACAAGCGCGGAGACCGTTGTCTACTGGATGTTCGGGCCTTATCCGGGTCCAACCCCCCGCCCGGCCGCGGTGCTCCGGCCCTTACCGAACCTTTCGCCACACCTGGCGCCTGGTGCGGCATCGGGCACGCCAATGACCGGACCGCTCAGCCGGTCCGTCCAGTGCTGGACGGTCGGTAGCCTACCGAGACTCCTGATCGCCCACCCCGATCGTCACCTCGTGTCGGTGCCCTTCGCCGGACCACTTCGGCGCAACGGTGGGAGACATCGGGAACTATGGGCTCGGTAGTCGCGTGCCAGGCTAACGCACCTGTGATCGCGATGCCACTCAAGGCCGAAGCTGCGAAAACCGCTCTGTCGTGGTCGTCGTGGCGGCGGTGGGACACGCGAACCGGGGCCACGAGGGGGATGGGGATGCGTGGCCGAAGCCGGCCAACTTCGGGCGGGCGCACCGCTGGATCGACACCGGACGCTTTTGATCACGCGATTGATCACTCCCACGACCCATTTCACCGCCAACCAGCCAAATTGTCTCAAATTGTGAGACAAAAGACCGAGTTTCCCCCCAAACACTCGACAAACGGTCAGTAATGATGTTCGATATTGGCCATGGATCGATACGAAGCGATCAGTAACTACCGCAGACGATCGATCCAATCCGATCAAACTGGAACACAAGAGGCACCGTGGCCGATGCGCGTGGCACCAGCCGCAGTACGGCGCCACGGTGCCCTTCGGCGACTGGGCCCCACCCAGAACGGGAGCTGTTGATCCATGGCGAAAATTGCCCTTGAGGGCGTCGACAAGGTTTACTCGGGCGGAGTCAAGGCGGTGAACCATCTCGACCTGGAGATCGCCGACGGCGAGTTCATGGTGCTCGTCGGCCCCTCCGGGTGCGGGAAGTCCACGGCGCTGCGGATGATCGCCGGTCTGGAAGAGATCACCGACGGCAAGCTCACCATCGGCGAGAAGGTCGTCAACGACCTGCCGCCCAAGAACCGCGACATCGCCATGGTGTTCCAGAACTACGCGCTCTACCCCCACATGACGGTCGAGCAGAACCTCGCCTTCGGGCTGAAGCTGCGCAAGATGTCCAAGCCCGAGATCGCAGAGCGCGTCAAGGAGGCCGCGGCCATGCTCGGCCTAGAGCCCTACCTCAAGCGCAAGCCGGCCGCTCTCTCGGGTGGGCAGCGCCAGCGGGTGGCGATGGGGCGCGCGATCGTGCGTCAGCCCCAGGCGTTCCTCATGGACGAGCCGCTGTCCAACCTCGACGCCAAGCTGCGCGTGCAGATGCGCGCCTCGCTGAACCAGCTCCACGATCGCCTGGGCGTGACCACGGTCTACGTCACCCACGACCAGACCGAGGCGATGACGCTGGGCGACCGCGTGGCCGTCATGCGCGACGGCAAGCTACAGCAGGTCGACACGCCGAAGAACCTCTTCGATCGCCCGGTCAACCTGTTCGTGGCGGGCTTCATGGGCTCGCCCGCCATGAATTTCGCGACCGCGCGTGTGGACGCTGACGGCGACGCCGGCAAGCTGTCCTTCGCCAACACGGTGCTGCCGATCCCGACCGAGACGCTGAACCAACGTCCGCAACTGCGCGACTACTTCGGCCGCGACGTCATCGTCGGCATCCGCCCCTCCGACTTCGACGACGCCGCGCTGGCCTCTCACACCAACGGCACTTTGGAGGTCGTCGCCGACGTCACCGAGGAGTTGGGCACCGAGATCAACGTGATCTTCAGCGTCGACACCCCGCCGGTGGACCACGACGCCACGGGCACCGCCAGCAGCGATTCCGACGATGAGGAAGACGCCGCACTGCCGCTGTCGGGTGAGAACCGTTCGGTGTTCACCGCTCGGGTCAACCCGCGCAGCAATGTCCGGCCCGGCCAGACCGTCCAGCTTGCGGTGGACACCCGGCACGTGCACTTCTTCGACAGCTCCACCGGCATGGCCATCGGCCTGTCCTGAGCCCAGCGAGCCCACGGCCGGCTCGGCTCGCCGGCACCGGCAGCCATGGCGCGGGGACCGATTCCGCTGTTGAACGGCGCCGGTCCCCGCGTATGTGCCCCTCCCGGATGGCACACGTCGGCGGGCCGGGCGGGACGCGGGCGCCGGCCTACTTCACGGCGCCCGCGGTGAGACCTTGGACAAAGTAACGCTGGAAGGCAAAGAACACCAAAAGCGGGATGACCAGCGACAGAAACGCCCCTGAGGCCAACACGTCGATGTTGGCCCCGAATTGGCGCATCTGCGACTGCAACGCCTTGGTCATGGGCTGCGTATCGGCGCCGGCGAACACCAGCGCTACGAGCAGATCGTTCCACACCCACAGGAACTGGAAGATCGTCAACGAGGCGATGGCGGGGCCGCCCAGCGGCAAGATGACGCGGCGGAAGACGGTGAACTCGCGCCCTCCGTCCATCCGGGCGGCTTCTAGCAGGTCGCGCGGGATGGCGGCGAAGAAGTTGCGGAGCAAAAAGATCGCAAACGGCAGGCCGTAGCCGACGTGGAACAGCACCACACCGGTGATCGAGCCGAAGATGCCCAGCGAGCCGTACAGCCGCGCGATGGGGATCAACGCGATCTGCAACGGCACGACCAGCATCGCCACCACTGCCAGGAACAGCCAATCCCGGCCGGGAAACTCCAACCACGCCAGGGCGTAGGCGGCCAGCGAGGCGATGACCACGATGATCACGGTCGAGGGCACCGTGATGGCGATCGTGTTCCAAAACGAGGCAACGAAAGAATCGTTACTCAACAGTTGAGCATAGTTGCGCAGGGTCAACTGCGAGGGCTGAGTGAACACCGTCCACCAGCCACTGGCACTGTTGTCGGCCGGTGAGCGCAAGCTGGCGATGAACAGCCCCAGTGTTGGGACGAGCCAGAACACGCCGATCACGATCAACGCGAACTGCATCAGGCCAGAACCGATCCGGCCGACGATGCGGGCCGCCACCGACCGCGGGGGCGCGCCCTCGCCCATAGCGGCCGGAGTCGTCTTGGCCGAAGGGCTGTGCGACTGTACGGGAGCCGCTTCCTCGCGTGTGCTCACTAGTTCTCCCGTCGGAAGCGCCGGACCTGGAAAATCATGGCCGGAACGACTAGGACCAGGAGGAACACGGCTAGCGCGCTGCCCATCCCCTGGTCATTGCCGCCGCCAAAGGAGACGCGCCACATCTCCAACGCGAGTACGTTGGCGTCGGCCTGGACCGATCCCGGCGCGATGATGAAGACGAGGTCGAAGATCTTGAGTACGTAGATCATCAAGGTCACGAAGACCACGAGCAGCACGGGCGACAGCAGCGGCACCGTGACACGGCGAAACACCTGCCACTCGGTGGCGCCGTCCACGCGCGCCGCCTCCAGCGCCTCACGGGGGATCGACGACAGCCCGGCCGCCACGAGCACCATCGCGAACCCCGCCCACACCCACAGGTAGGCGCCAATGATCGCCGGAGTGACCAAGGTCGGCCCCAGCCATGTGACGCCCTGGTAGGGCTCGGTGAAGTTGGCCGCAGCGAGTTGCACCGTGTAGCTGCCCTCCTGGAGGCCTGCGAAGGTGAACGTACCGTTGTCGTCGGTGCGCACACTGGCCACGACCTCGTCGTCGCGCACCGCCTGGACCCGCATCCCCGGCATGCCGGACTCGGTGGTGTCGATGACGCCGTTCCTGCCGGTTCCGCCTCGGGTGAAGTCCAACCAGACCACCCCGGAGATGCCTTGGGCGGTGCTTTGGGGCAGCTCAGCGGTGGTGGCGCCGGCGGGAAGCTCGTCGTCGGCCACCCCTACCATCGGCAGTAGCAGCGGCCCGTCCCCTGGGCTGACCTGCTCTGAGAGCGCGACCGCACCGTTGGGCTCCTCGGTGAGACCGACACCCTCGCGCGGGCGGGCCGTGGGGAAGGCGGCCGAGGGCACGAACGTGTCGTGGACGGTGGTGAGCACGGCGTTGGCCACCCCCCGGTCGGGGTCCTGCTCGTAGACGAGCCGGAAGATCACCCCCGAGGCCAGAAACGAGATGGCCATGGGCATGAACACCACGATCTTGAACGCCGTGGCCCAGCGCATCCGCTCGGTGAGCACAGCGAAGACCAGGCCGGCGACGGTGACGACCGTGGGGGCGACCACCACCCAGATGACGTTGTTGCGCAACGCCACGAAGGTGCTTGGGTCGGTGAACATCTCCACGTAGTTGGCCAACCCCACGAACTCCGTCCCCGAGGCGTCCCAAAGACTGCGGTAGACGGAGAACAGGATCGGATAGACCATGTAGGCGCCGAGAAAGACCAGTGCCGGTAAGAGGAACACCAGCGCGAACCAGGCGGGCGGGCCGAGCCGGCCCGCCCGCTGGGCTGTGGGTGTTCCGGCGGGTGTGGTCACGTCCTGCTGCGCCGCTGTATCCGTGTTGGCCATCGAAGAGACCCAGCTTTCTCGCGTGTCACTGTCCGGCTTCCGTGGCGGCCTGCTCCAGCTTCTCGGCGGTGGCCTCGGGATCGCCGGGATCGCGCAGGTGGTCCTGGAGGATGGCCCACATCCCGGAACCGGCCGTGGCGCCGAAGGCGCTGGGAACCTGGTCGGAGAGGTCGTAGCGGACGTTGTCGCCGGCGTCGAGAATCGTTTGGGCGAGTTGACGGGTGAATTCGTCGGCGTAGGCCTCAGCCGGGACGTTGCTGTTGGCCGAGAGGTAGCCGCCCAGCTCGGCCCAGGTGGTGCCGGCTTCGGGTGAGGCGAGGTAGGCCAGCAGTTGCTGTGTTCCCTCCTGCTCACTCATGGCCACGGCGATGTCGCCGCCGACCACGACCGGCGGCTCGTCGCCCACGGCCGGGAAGGGGAAGGCCTGAGCGCTGGCGCCCACCTCGGCGCCGGACTCCACGATGTTGGCAGAGGCGAAGTCGCCCTCGTAGACCATGGCGGCCTCCTGCTGACCGAAGACCCGGCTAACGCAGTCGGGAAAACCGGTGTTGACCGCACCGTCGGTGCCGTCCAGCATCAGCTCCGGGGCGTCCCAGATCTCGTTGAGGGTCTGCAAGGCGGTGACCACGCTGTCGTCGGTCCAGGGGATCTCATGGGCGATGAGCTGGTCGTAGGCGTCGGGGCCGGCTTGGGAGAGGTAGACGTTTTCAAACCAGTCGGTCAGGGTCCAGCCCGAGGCGCCGCACATCGCGAAGGGGGCGCTCCCGGCGTCGGAGAGGGTGGCGGCGGTGGTGGTGACCATCTCGTCCCAGTCGGTGGGCGCGGTCACGCCAGCCTGCTCGAAGGCTTCGGGACGGTACCACACGATCGACTTGTGGGCGGCTTTGATCATGATGCCGTAGGAGTCCCCCGCCACGCCGCCGAGCCGCTGCCAGTAGTCGCCGTAGTTGTCCTCAAGCGCCTGGGCCGCCTCGCCCTGCAAGGGGTAGAGGGCGCCTTGGTCGACGTACTCGGCTACCAGACCGGGTTGGGGCAGGACGGCCACGTCGGGCGGATCGCCGCCCTCGATGCGGGGACCGAGGTAGGCACCGGTGTCCTCGCCGGTGGAGTCGTAGGTGACCGTGGCTCCGGTCTTTTCTTCAAAAGCGTCGAGGACCTGTTCGAAGTTTCGCTGTTCCACTCCCGTCCACTTGGCCGCCACCAGCAGCTCGACCCCGTCGAGCTCGCCGCCCTCCGCGGTGGTGCCGTCCCCGCCTGCGCCCCCGCCGGGGGCGCAGGCGGTGGCCAGTAGCACGCTGGCGGCCAGCAGTGCCAGGCTGGAGGGGAGGGCGCTGCTGTTTCGCTTTCGCTCAGCCATGGATCTCCTCTTTCTCGTGGCGCACGGCATCGGTGCTGTCGCCCCTGATTGCCACTCCGGTCTCGGGATCGAAGAAGTACAGCAGCCCAGTGTCGAGCCACACGCGGAGCTGAGCGCCTTCGGTGGCGCGCGAGCGGGGGCTGAACCGGGCGATCATGGCGGTGCCTGGCGTGGCTCCGTCGAGTTGGTCGACTCCGGTGTCCCGAGCCAGTTCCTTGGTGTCGTCGGTGCTTACTGGGGTGGCGTCGATGCGGAAGTGAACGAGCAGCTCCGAGCCCAGCGCCTCGACAAGATCGGTGACCGAGGTCAGCACGGCGCCCTCGGTGTCGGGTGCGAGGTCGGCGTCTTGCAGCGCCTCGGGGCGAATCCCCACCGCGACGTCGCGGCCGGCGTAGTCGCGCAGGGCCGGCCGCTGACTCAACAGCCCGGGGGGCAGGCTCACGATCTGGCTGCCCAGGGTGAGTGTGGCGGCGTCGCCGTCGAGTTCGAGCCGGCCGGAGACCAGGTTCATGGCGGGAGAGCCGATAAAGCCGGCGACGAACAGGTTGGCGGGGCGCTCGTAGAGCTCTTGGGGTGGCGCGACCTGCTGGAGTACGCCGCGTTTCATGACCGCGACCCGGTCGCCCAGGGTCATCGCCTCGATCTGGTCGTGGGTGACGTAGACGGTGGTCACGCCCAAGGCGCGTTGGATGCGGGAGATCTCGGCGCGCATCTGTACGCGCAGCTTGGCGTCGAGGTTGGACAGCGGCTCGTCCATGAGGAACGCCTGGGGCTGACGCACGATCGCGCGCCCCATCGCCACCCGCTGGCGCTGACCGCCGGAGAGGTTGCGGGGCCGACGGTCGAGATGGTCGGTGAGACTGAGGGTGGCGGCGGTCTGTTCCACGCGCCTGGCGATCTCGGCCTTGGGCATCCTGCGCAGTTGCAGGCCAAAACCGATGTTGTCGCGTACCGACAGGTGGGGGTAGAGCGCGTAGCTCTGGAAGACCATGGCGACGTCGCGGTCGCGTGCGGGGACGCGGTTGACGGTGCGCTCGCCGATGACGAGCGCACCGCTGCTGATCTCCTCCAGGCCGGCGATCATGCGCAACGCCGTGGTCTTGCCGCAGCCGGAGGGTCCCACGAGAACGAGGAACTCGCCTTCGGCGATATCGAGGTCCAGGGACTGCACCGCGGGCGTCCCATCGGGGTAGACCTTGCTGACTCCAGCCAATCGGACCTGCGCCACCGTGTCTCTCCTCAGCTTCGTGGTCGCTGTCGGAACCTCTGCATCGTGCTGTCACCCGCACCGGTGGTTATGCGTCGTACATCACATAGTCGTACATCACATAACTGCGACGGAGCCGTGATATCAAGCGAGATACATGCCAGAACAGAACGTAATGTCGTCTGTTATGAATCTGTTTCCCTATTTGACGGAACAGTCAGGTTACGGTATGTGCCCGAATTAACCCATCGGGACCCATGATGACCGAAACTGGCCAGGGGAAGGGTTATGCCTCCCGAGCCACATACCTACCGATAATTACCCGCTGTATCTGGTTAGTGCCCTCCACGATCTGGAGTGCCTTGGCCTCGCGCATCAGTCGTTCGGCCGGAAAGTCCCGGGTGTAGCCGTACCCGCCGAGGATCTGCACGGCGTCGGTGGTCACGCGCATCGCGGTGTCGGTGGCGAAGAGCTTGGCCATGGCTGCTTGAGGCGTGAACGAGCGGCCGGCGTCGCGACGGCGCGCGGCGGTGAGGTAGAGCTGGCGAGCGGCTTCGATCTGGGTGGCCATGTCGGCGAGGAGGAAGGACACGCCCTGAAAGTCGGCGATGGGGTGGCCGAACTGGACGCGGTGGCGGGCGTGGCTGGCCGCGAGGTCCAAAGCGGCCTGAGCGATACCGACCGCGCACGCGGCGATACCGAGCCGCCCGGAGTCGAGCGCGGCAAGTGCAATGGCAAAGCCCCGTCCCTCCTCACCGATGCGCGCCTGCGGGGCGAGCCAGAGGTCATCGAAGTGAACGACGGCGGTGGGCGAGGACCACATGCCCATCTTGCGTTCGGGTGCGTCGACGCTGAGGCCGACCGTGGCAGCGGGCACGTGGAAACAACTGATGCCGTGCGTACCGGAGTCGGGAGCTCCGGTACGGGCGAAGAGCGTGTAGAAGTCGGCGACCCCGGCATGGGTGATCCACGACTTGGCGCCGTTGATGCGGTAACCCTGGCCCTCGGGCTCGGCGCGCGTGCGCATGGCGGCGGCGTCAGAGCCGGACTGCGGCTCGGAGAGGCAGTAGGCGCCCAGTTGCTCCCCGCCGAGCATGCCGGGCAGGAGCGCCGCCCGCTGCTCGGGACTGCCGTAGTCGGCCAGTGCGAAGCAGGAGAGCGTGTGTACGCTCACCCCCAGCCCAACGGCCAGCCAGGCGCGCGCTAGCTCTTCGACTACCTGGAGGTAGACCTCGTAGGGCTGACCGCCACCGCCATAGTCGACCGGATAGGGCAAGCCCAACAGTCCAGAGCGCCCAAGCAGCGCGAACAGGTCGTTGGGGAAGGTCTCGGTCTCCTCGTCGGGGGTGGCTCGCGGCGCCACCTCTTTGGCGGCGATGTCGCCGGCGAGCTCCAAGAGCTCGGCGGCCTCCGGAGTGGGAAGAGCGCGTTCGACTCGCATCCGGGCCCCCAACCATCGTCACACCTGGGTGGCTGTAGCCACTCCAGCTCACCACCGAACAGCAGATACTTGGCCGTCCAACTATATGGTGACGGAGGCAACTTTATCTCACGATGCGAACGAAGGGCCATCTATACAGCCGTAAGCGGCGTAAATAGGACAATCCCAGGTTTCGGTGAGTCGCCCCCGGTTTCCCGGGGGCGACCCCGTGGGGGAAGCGCTCTCTCAGTCGAGCCGAGCCTGACTCGTCAAGGAGCGGTGGTGGTCGAGGACACGCGGCTGGCCGGTCAGGTGAACGGGCAGCCGGTAGCGCACATCAGCGCTGGAGGCGGCCAACCTCAGCTCCAACTCCCCCGGCTCCACAATGCGGCGCCCCGCCGGGTCGGTGTAGCCCGCCAGGTCGGCCGGCACCCGAAACTCCACGCGGCGCGACTGCCCTGGGGCGAGATCGACCCGGGCGTAGCCGATCAGGAGATGTTCCGGCCTGGCGACCCGAGCCACCGGGTCACTCAGATAGAGCTGCACCACCTCGGTGCCGGTGACCTCCCCGGCATTGCGCACACTGCACCCCACCGTGATCTCACCATCGGTGGCAATGGTGACAGGAGCCTGCGCAACCGGCGCCTGACCGGCTATGGTCGGGGCCTCCCAGGAAAAGTGCGTGTAGGACAGACCATGGCCGAAGGGGTAGAGGGGGGTGGGATCAACCGAGCTGACCTCGCTGGCACGCCCCAGCGGTGCCGCGAGGTAGGTCGAAGGCTGCCCCCCGGGACGGCGCGGCATGCTCACCGGCAGCCGCCCTGACGGGCACACCCGCCCCGAGAGCACACCGGCGACCGCTGCGGCTCCCTCCTCCCCAGGGAAGAACGCCTGCACGACCGCCGCGAGCCGGCCGGAGAAGTTGCCCAGCGCATAGGGACGGCCGGTGAGCAGCACCAGCACCACCGGCGTGCCCGACGCCACGAGCGCGTCGAGCAGTTGCTCTTGGACCCCGGGCAGCCGCAGATCCTCAGCGTCGCACCCCTCCCCCGAGGTGCCTCGCCCAAACAGTCCCGCGCGATCGCCCAGGACGGCGACGCACACATCGGCGGCGCGGGCGGCCTCGACCGCCGCGGGGATGTCCGACACGTCGGTGCCGTCGACCTCGCAGCCGTGGTGGTACTCGATGGCGCTTTCGGCCATCTCCTGGCGCAGCGCCGCGAGCACAGTGGGCACCTCGACCCCCATCGCCACGTCGGGGTGCTGGGCCCCCACGTGGCTGGGAAAGGAATAACAGCCGAGCATGGCCATGGCGTTGTCGGCGCTGGGGCCCACCACGGCCAGTCGAGCGCCCGAGGAGAGCGGCAACGTAGCGGCACTGTTGTCGAGCAGCACGACCGACTCCTCAGCCACGCGACGGGCGAGTCCCCGGTTCTGTGGCGGGTCCAGCTCGCCCCCCTCCGCCGTCACAGCCGGATCGTGGGGGCCGGCCAGCGCCGGCGGCTGGGGGGTGTAATCCGCGTCCAGCAGGCCCAGTTCACACTTTTGGGCCAGGACCCGCCGAACGGAGCGATCGATCAGGGATTCGGCGACCTCGCCGCTGCGAATCGCGTCAAGCAACGGCTGCCCGAAACAGTGAACGGTGGGAAGTTCGACGTCGACCCCGGCGGCCAAAGCCATCGCCGCCGCCTCGCCGGACGTCTCGGCCACGCCGTGCAGGAGACGCAGGAACGCGACGCCGAAGTAGTCGGCCACCACCGTGCCGGTGAACTCCCACTGGTCGCGCAACAGCCCGGTCAGCAGCGAGGTATCCGCCGCGGCGGGGAGCCCGTCGTTGTCGTTGTAGGCATGCATCACCGAGTCGGCGCCCCCCAGGCGCAGCGCCATCTCGAAAGGCGGCAGCAACACGTCGGCCATCTCGCGCGGTCCCACCGAGACAGGCGCCAGATTGCGGCCGGCGCGCGAGGCCGAGTAGCCGACGAAGTGCTTGAGGGTCGCGATGACGCCGGTGGACTGTAGCCCCCGCACGTAGGCGGTGCCGATCGTGCCCACCAGATAGGGATCTTCACCGATGGTCTCCTCGGTGCGGCCCCAACGGGGGTCGCGGGTGACGTCGAGGACGGGAGCCAACCCTTGGTGGATGCCGACATCGCGCATGCCGGTGCCGATGCGCTCGGCCATCTGCTCGACCAACTCGGGATCGAACGTAGCTCCCCAGGCCAGCGGAGTGGGAAAGATCGTAGCGGTCCACGCGGTGAAGCCGGAGAGGCACTCCTCGTGGGCCAGCGCCGGGATGGCAAAGCGGCCGGCAGCCATGATCCGCTCCTGGGAACGCGCGAGCGCCCGGGCTCCCATGAGCGGATCGACCGGCGCGGTGCCGAAGGGGCGGGTGAGCTGGCCCAGCCCATGGGGGATGAGCTGCTCCCAGTCGGGGGGTTCCTCAGCCATGTCGTGCTGATGAGGAGCGACCTCCTCTCCCGATTCACTCGCCCCGACCCATACCCCGTAGAGCTGGGCGACTTTCTCCTCCAGTGTCATATGCCGGAGAAGGGACTCGACCCGTTGCGCTGTGGGCAGGTTCGAGTCGCGCCAGGGAGCGGTACCGGCCTGGGTCGCGTGGCCCGGCCGGGGCGCCGGCTCGGGCTCGCTGTCGGCCGAGAGCGTCATGCGTGGTCCTCTTTCGGGTCGGCGCGTTGGATCGCGGAGCTGAGGAGGACTGGTGGCCCGCGGCCATGCCGCGGCGGCAGGGCCGGCAGCGGTGCGCCGCGCAGCCGTCACAGCCACCCCAACCTTTCGAAACTATCGGATATAAAGCCGAAAACTTTGGGATCAAATTACCGCACAACCCTCGAAACACAGCACCCAGGTCTACCGCTGGACATGAGGTGCAGATCACTATCTCTACTGTGCTTCGCGCTCTTACCGGCTACAATGAGGCAGCGTGACTGCGAAATCGACTCCGGGCCACTACGGTCTCCCTGAAGACACGGCCGACACTGAGCCGATCACTATCTCGAAAATTGCGAAGGCCGCCAGCGTCTCCGTACCAACCGTGTCCAAAGTGTTGAACGGACGTGCCGACGTCGCACCCGAGACGCGCTCCCGAGTCGAGGAGCTGATCCGCAGACACGGCTACCGACGCCGCCGCGGACCGGGCAGCAGCCAGCCGGCAACAATCGACCTGGTCTTCCACGAACTCGACAGTGCCTGGTCCATCGAGGTAATCCGCGGGGTGGAGCGGGTGGCACGCGCTGAGGGACTCAGCGTCGTACTCTCAGGGTCGGCCGGCGCGCAGCGCCCCCAAGAGTCCTGGCTGGACTCGGTCCTGGCACGGCGCACCACGGCCGTGATCTTGGTGCTGTCGGACCTGGACGCCACACAGCAAGCGCGTCTGGCCGCCCGCGGTATCCCCTTCGTCGTCGTCGACCCCCTCGGCGACCCCGGCGAGAACGTGCCCTCGGTGGGATCGGCTAACTGGAACGGCGGTCTGGTCGCCACCCGCCACCTCATCGACCTCGGGCACCGACGCATCGCCGTGATCGGCGGCCCCGAGAACATCCTGTGCAGCCGCGCGCGCGTGGACGGCTACCGCGCCGCGCTGGACACCGCCGGGCTGCCCATCGACCCCGGATTGATCCGTACCGGGGACTTCCACGTCGAAGGAGGCCACCGCAACGGGAGTGAGCTGCTGAACCTGGACGACCCGCCCACAGCGATCTTCGCCGGCAGCGACCTGCAAGCGCTCGGGCTCTACGAAGCGGCTCGCGAGCACGACGTACGGGTGCCTGAGGATCTCAGCGTCGTGGGCTATGACGACCTGCCCTTGGCACGCTGGGTGGGACCACCACTGACCACGGTGCGCCAACCGCTGACCGAGATGGCCGAAGAGGCCACCCGCATGGCGCTCAGCCTCAGCCGTGGCGAACGCCCCGCCAACCTCCGCCTGGACTTGGCCACAAGCTTGGTCGTGCGCCATAGCACGGCGATCCCCGGTCAGCGCTGAACGGCCACCGCCCCGCCGGCTGCCAAGGTGGGTTATGGTCGACAGACCTCCCCACCACCTTTACGTTGTAGATTCAGTAGATCCATATGTGGGTGCGATGGGACGCGCGCCCCTCCCCGCCTGTACTGGGGGCGCCACCCCCACCGCTGCCCGACCGCAGGGTGAGCGCGCGGCCCCGCGTGCCTGGCGCGAAAGGGCAAGGGCGGCGCTCTCGGAGCAGACGCGCGGCCGACGCCATCCGCGCCAGGCTCACCCCACCGAGGAGTAAGCGACCACCCCGCGGCGGATAGCGTCGATGGCGGCCCGGGCGTTACTGCGGACGGTGCCGCCCTCGGGAGCGGCCCCCATGATCTGGCTGAGCATGTCGATGAGCTGCTTCGTGGCGCGCACGAAGTCCCCGGCGGGCATCTCGGCGTCGTAGAGGATGTGGTCGAGCTGGTCGCCCTTGGCCCACCGGTAGGTGAGCCACACGAATCCCAGATCGGGCTCGCGCAGGAACGACACGCGGTGGTCACGCTCGGTCTCGTGGAGATCGCCCCACATCCGCACCATCTCGGTCAACGCCTCCTCGGTGGCTCCCCGCGGGACGCGGGGGAAGGCGTCGTCGGTGCGGCGCGACTCATACACCAGCGACGACACGCACGCGGCCAGCTCCACCGGAGAAAGCCCCTCCCACACCCCACGGCGCAGGCACTCGGCGGCCAGCAGATCCAACTCGGAGTAGATCTTGGCCAGGCGCACCCCCTCGTCGGTGACCGTGTCGCCGTCGAGGTAGCCAAGCTGCTCGAGCACGCCACACACCCGGTCGAACGTACGGGCGATGACATGAGAGCGGCCCTCCACCTTGCGGCGCAGCCCCTCGGTTTCCTTGTGGAGACGGAAGTAGCGCTCGGCCCACCGCGCGTGGTCCTCGCGCTCGTCACAGCCGTGGCAGGGGTGGGCGCGCAGCTCACGGCGCAACCGCGCGATCTCGGGATCTTCGCCCGCGGTGGCCTCCCTGCCCTTGGGCGGCGGCTCGGTGCGCAGGTCGGCTAGCTTGTTGCGCAACGTGGCGGCAAGGTCGCGTCGCGACTGAGCGGAACGGGCCGAGAAGTTCTTCGGGATGCGGACGCGGCCCGCCGGCTCCACCGGTGCCGGGAAGTCGTTGGCGTTGACCCGCTTGGCCTGCCGGTTGACGGTCAGTACCAGCGGTGCCGGAACATCGCCGCGGGTTCCTGGGTCGAGCACGACGGCGAAACCGGCGTGACGGCCGGTGGGGACCTCGATGATGTCGCCGGGGCGCAGATTCTCCAAGCTGCGTAGGGCTTCGCTGCGGCGGCGGTCCTTACGGGTTTTGGACAGCTCGGCCTCGCGGTCACTGAGCGAGCGGCGTAGCTGCGCGTACTCCATGAAGTCGCCCAGATGGCACTGGGCCGCCTGGGCATAGCCGTCGAGGGCCTCCTCGTGTTTGTGGAGCTGGCGGGTCAGGCCGACGACGGCACGGTCGGCCTGGAACTGGGCGAACGAGGATTCCAACATGGTGCGGCTGCGCTCGCGCCCGACCTGGCCCACAAGGTTGACCGCCATGTTGTAGGACGGTTGGAAGCTGGAGTTGAGAGGGTAGGTGCGGGTGCTGGCCAACCCCGCGACCGCCTCAGGGTCGGTGCCGGGCTGCCAGACCACCACGGCGTGGCCCTCCACGTCGATCCCGCGCCGGCCGGCCCGCCCCGTGAGCTGGGTGTATTCTCCCGGCGTCAGGCTGGCGTGGGTCTCACCGTTCCACTTGTCGAGCTTCTCGATGACCACGGTGCGCGCCGGCATGTTGATGCCCAAAGCCAGGGTCTCGGTGGCGAAGACCGCGCGGATGAGGCCGCGGGCGAACAGGGTCTCGACGATCTCCTTGAAGGTGGGCAGCAGGCCCGCGTGGTGGGCGGCGATCCCCCGTTGCAGCGCCAGCAGCCACTCTTGATAGCCCAACACGGCCAGGTCGGCGGCGGGGATGTCGGCGCACTGGCGCTCGGCGTAGGCGCGGATCTCCTCGGCCTCTTCGTCGGTGGTGAGGGTCAGCCCCGACACCACGCACTGGCGCACGGCGGCGTCGCAGCCGGCGCGACTGAAGATGAACGTGATGGCCGGCAGCAGGCCCTCGTTGTCGAGTTCGTCGACGATCTGCACCCTGCTGGGCGGCGGAAACTTGGCGCGGGGGCGAGGCGTGCCGCCGCGGGCGCGCGTCTGGGGATGGCGCCGCCGGTGGGCGAGCTGGGTGAGCCGGCCCTCCTCTTGGGCCAGTCGAATGAGCCGAGGATTAACGCGCATGCGCTCGCCGTTGACGACGATCTCACGTCCGCCAGTGGCGCGCTGGCCGGAGTTTCGGTCGCGCTTGCGGGTGCGTTTACTGCCCGAGGGCTCGGTGTCGCCGTCGCCCTCCTCGTCGGCGTCGACCGTGACGAAGAGGTCATGGAGGCGCTTGCCGGCCATGACGTGCTGCCATAGCGGCACCGGCCGCTTCTCGTCGACGATGACCGTGGTGTCACCGCGCACCTGCAACAGCCACTGCCCGAACTCCTCAGCGTTGCTCACCGTGGCCGACAGCGCCACCGTACGCACCGAGTCGGGCAGGTGGATGATGACTTCCTCCCACACCGCGCCCCGGAAGCGGTCGGCGAGGTAGTGCACCTCGTCCATGACCACATAGGAAAGGCCCGCCAGCGTATGGGAGCCGGCGTAGAGCATGTTGCGCAGCACCTCGGTGGTCATGACCACGATCGGGGCTTCGCCGTTGACGCTGTTGTCGCCGGTGAGCAGACCAACACTGTCGGAGCCGTAGCGGCGCACGAGGTCGGTGTACTTCTGGTTCGACAGCGCCTTGATGGGCGTGGTGTAGAAGCATTTGCCGCCGTCGCGCAGCGCCAGGTGGATCGCGAACTCTCCAACGACGGTCTTACCCGATCCGGTGGGCGCCGCGACGAGTACACCGTGCCCAGACTCCAAAGCCTTGCACGCCCGAATCTGGAAATCGTCGAACTCGAAGCCGTAGAGGTGCTGGAAGTCCTCGATGGCGGCACTGGAAACGCCCTGGCGCCGGCGGAATTGGGCATAGCGCGCGGCGTGAGTACTCATATCGACCAAGCCTATGGTGTGTGTAAAGTCGAGTGGACTCGTCACCGCAGCGCGTCGCTCCACCACCACGCTCCGCAGTCGCTTCCGGCCGCAGAGCGTGGCCCGTGTCGCCGGCTCACCGCGGCCTGGGCTGTGGGCCGCGCATCGCCGCGGGAGAGACTCCGGCGGGTCCCGGCGGCACGCCGCACCGTGGCGCGTATCGCCGCCGGGACCGCCTAGCACCGACGAGCACGCGGCCCTGCGGACTTACTCGGCTTCTTCGGCCTCACGATTGTTGGTGGGCGAGGGCACGGCGTGGACCGGCACTTCTCCGCGCTGCATGGCGATTTCCTCTGGGGTGAGGTACTCCTCGGGGATGTCGAACTCGCCGTCCTTGGCCCCGAGAACGAACGCCTCCCACTCGGCGGGCGTGAAGAACAAGATGCCCTTTTCGGGGTTCTTACCGTCGCGCACCGCGCGGTAGCCGTCGTCGAACTTGGCGACCTCGACGATGGCGTCAGAGTCCTCGCGCGAAAGCGAAGAGCGCAGCCACACCGCATCGGTGGTGTCGTGCCACTTCTCGTTGCCCTGCGCCTCGGGCGGCAGATCGCGGCGGGCGGCACCCTCACCGGCGTGCTCATCACTCATGGCGGTCCCCTCTTTCTTCGTCACCTGGATGCGTAGCTAGCCGTACACAGACGGCATGTTTCAGAGGCGACACTAACGCTTGGACGAGGTCTGCGCTGCCTCGTCGTCCTCCTCCAAGGGGGAGATCTCGTCGTCGTCGAGCTCGGCGAGGGGGTCGGCGTTGCGCTTGCGGCGGTCGTTGAGGAAGGCGATAAGTTCGGCGATCTCGAACAGCACCACCACAGGCACGGCCAAAGCGAGCATCGTGAAGGGCTCACCGCCGGGAGTGGCGACAGCGGCGAAGACGAACGCGAGGAAGATGATGAGGCGCCGCCACTTGGCGATGACCTGGTGGGAGAGGATACCCAAGAAGTTGAGCAGCACCACGACGAGGGGCAGCACGAACGCTGTGCCAAACACCAGCAACATCATGATGATGTAGCCGAGGTAGTTGTCGATGGTGATCATCGGCATGGCGTTGTCGGGCGAGAACCCGAACATGATCTCCATGCCCTTTTGGGTCACGAAGTAGGCCAGGGCGGCGCCGCCGATGAAGAGCGGGACCGCCGCCCCCACGAATATGTAAGTATAACGGCTCTCGCGCCGCTGAAGGGCCGGGACGATGAACGCCCAGAGTTGATACAGCCAGAACGGGCAGGAAACCAGCAGGCCGATGATGACGGCGACCTTGAACCGCAGGAAGAAAGCGTCGAAGATGCCCGTGAAGATCAGACCGCAGTCCTCGGAGGTACCGCCGCGTACCTCGGCGGGCAGCGCGCAGTAAGGGCGCTCCAGGAATGCCCAAACCGGGTCGAAGACCAAGGCGCCCACCACCATGCCCAGCGCGATGAAGATGAGCGCTTTGAACACCCGGCCGCGCAGTTCGCGCAGATGGTCTCCCAGCGACATGCGCCCCTCCGGGTTCGCCTCTCGCCGGCTTCGCCACAACCGCATGTCGCCTTACCCTCTATGACCCGAAGACGAAGTGTTTACCGTCGATGCGGCACCCCAAAGCTACCGCGCACATAAGTTCCCCGGGGCCGCCGCGTCGGCTGCCGCCGGGACGTCTACCGAGGTCTCAGCCGCCGTGAGCGTGGCGGCTGGGCTCACTGTCGGTGTCGACGATGCGCTGGCCCGCCGGAAGCTGCGGGTAGCCCTGCTGGCGCGGCTGTGCGGTGTGACCGCTCTCCTCGGCCGAAGCCTGGTGACTGCTTTGGTGAGGGGTGTCGTCCTTGGGGGCCGGCTTGTCCTCGCTCTTGGTGTCGTCGGAGTCCTCGTCGGCGAGTCCCTTGGCCTCGGACTTGAGGATCCGGGCGCTACGGCCCAGCGAACGCGCCAGTTGCGGCAGCCGGCTGGCCCCGAACAGTAGCAGCGCGATCAGGAGGAGAATGAGCATCTCTCTGGGACCGAAACTCATGGCTGAATCCTCTCCGCAGGAGCCCCCTCGTACCGTTGAGGGCGTGTCCCGCTATGCGACGGTGTACCCGGACGTCCAACCCGTGCCCGCTTACTCTAGCTCACGTAGCACGCGGTAGCGGGGTGCCAACTCCGCTCTGGTCCGCGACACGTGCGCTTGCAACTGTCGTACCCCCAGCAGGAGCCGAAATACAAGGGCCCCTATGACGAGTAACCCAGCAGCGGCGACAGCGAGGAGACCGAAAATAGCGAGCACGCTGCAAGCTTACTCGGATGCGCGTGAAAAACCAGTGGAGCCGGAGTAAACCAGGCGGGGCTACCCCCGAAACGGAAGCATTTCCGCCCCGCTGGGAGCCCCTCAATCATGGGAGGCTGCGGCCCTATAGGCGGCGAGGGCGCGTTGGGCGTCGGCGCGTACCCGTTCGGCCAGATCGGTGGGGGCGAGGATACGGGCGGTGGGCCCCAACCGCAGCACCAGCCGCCGCGCCCATGAGGGAGCAGGCGTGCGCAGCGTGGCCCGCACTCCCCCATCGGAGAGTTCGCTGACGTCGACACACACGTATTCCTCGATGACCCAACGCGCCGCGGGGCTCAGTTCCAGGGTGACCAGCGCATCCTCTGCGGTGAACTGGAGGACACCGCCGGTGAGGTCGCGCCCGCGCGCGTGCTCGGGCACCTCAGCGGCCACGGGCAGCACCGTGAGGTCCAGAATCCGGTCGAGCCGAAACAGGCGCACATCCCCGCGCAGCCGGCACCAGCCTTCCAGGAACGGCAGACCGTCCTGAGTGATCAGCCGCATCGGGTCAACGTCGCGCTCAGTGACCTCGTCGACATAGCCCGACAGGTAACGCAGGTGCAGCAACTGGCCGGCTTCCAGGGCATCTTGGACGCGCCGTTGAACAGCGCGGACCTCGTCGCTGAGATCCACCCCCACCCGCACCACGTCGGCAAGCCGCTCGACCGCGGTGTCAGCGGCCGTGCGCAGCTTATCGGCCACCCGTTTGAGGACATCGTCGCCGCCGGTTCCGGCCTGTAGCTCGCGCAGCAGCTCCACGCCGACGATCAGGCTGGCCGCCTCGTCGGCGGTGAGCCGCAGCGGTGTGGCGATGGTTTCGGCGTTGCCGATGATGATCTCGCCGGTGGTCTGGGCGGCTTCCAGGTCGACCTCGATCAGGTCACCGGGAGTGTAGCCGGGCAGGCCACACATCCACAGCAGGCTCAAGTCGCTGCGGACCTGCTTTTCGGTGAGGTCGAACATGTCGGCCACCTCCGCGACGCGCACGTCGCGGTGGAGCGCGTAGGGAACCAACATGAGCAACCGGCGCAACTGTTCGGCCGAACGCACCCCCCGCCGCGGCTGGTCCTCGGGCGCCACGGCGGGGACCGCGGGCTCCCCCGGAGAAGGGATCTCCCGCTCGGTCACAGCGCTGAGGTGGTCGGCGAGAGCCGTACGGGCCTCGGCAGGGGCGTCGATGATGACCCGATCGCCGAACTCGGCGACGTCGGCCACGAGGCGGGCAAGGTCGGTGTAGGGGTACTCGACACGGTCCCATCCGGGGGCGTTGGTGGAGTGCTCGCCGGGAACGATCCGGCGCGCGGCACGGCGCAACTGGTGGGCGGAGTCGGGACGCACCCGCAGGAGGGCGACCGCTTCGGGGTCGCCGTGGTGACCGCTGACGATGGAGCGCACGTCGACGTCGTCGGGGATGGTGACCTCGGGTCCGGTGCCGAGGATCGTCACCGGGCCCACGATGCGTCCCAGCCGAAAGACCCGGCGTTGGACGACGTCGCGGTCGTGGCCGGCGAGATACCAGTGGCCGCGGCGGTTGACCACACCCCACGGCTCCACTTTGCGTCGCCGGACGCCTTTGCCTGGGGTGCGGTAGTCGAAGGTGACCGGCCTGCGGTCGCGCACCGCCTGCCAGATGGGCAGGAACGCGGGTTCGGTGGTGCCCACGACGGGAGCGATGATGGGGCCGGTGTCGCCGTCGACGGAGATGCCGGCAGCGCGCAGCTTGACCATCGCGTTGGCGGCGGCCTCACCGAGCGCGGCGTTGCGCCAGGCGCGCGCGGCTAGTCCCAGCACCGCCGCTTCGTCGGGCTTGAGTTCGATGGGAGGCAGCTCGTAGTCGGCGCGGGAGATACGGTAGCCCTCCTCGTCGCCCCACACGTCGACCGCACCGGTCTGGATCGGGATGCCGGTGGCGCGCAGCTCCTTCTTATCGCGCTCGAACATGCGTTTGAAGGCGGCGTCGCTGTCGGCTTCCTCGTAGCCGGAGACGGTGGCCCGAATCTCCTGGGCAGTCAGGAAACGCCGAGTAGCCAGCAGACAGATCACCAGATTGAGTTGCCGTTCGGTCTTGCGCCGCGACATCGACACGCCCTTCCCCCGCGTTACACGCCACTTCCCGCATCGCCTCCAGCGCAAACGGTACCGTGCCAACGTGATCCGATGGCGCGACGGTGAAGTGATCGCAACGAACGATCAGTGGCCGGGTGTGGTTGAGCTGGAGGTTGCGGTGCGCGAAGAGGACGCACACGTGCCATGTCCGGCGCTAGCCTATACCGAGCTGGTGGGCCGCCCCGAGGTCGGCGAGCGGGTCCTGCTCAACACCACGGCCCTGGAACTGGGGTTGGGCACGGGCGGCTACGCCATGGTCGTGGCAGTCCCCGACCGGCCGCCGCCCGATCCCACCGGCCCTGGACACCTGATGAAGGCCCGCTACACCCCGTCCCAGACCACCGTGCTGGGCGTCGACGAACCGGCGTCGCCCCATCACGCGGTACTGCGCGACGCCGCCGACGTGGCCGGCATGCCAGTGGTCACCGCCGATCTGCATTCGGCGCTGCCGGCGGTGATCGCCGGGGCGCGGCTGGAGCGTCCCGCGGTGCGGGTGGTCTATGTGATGCTCGACGGCGGGGCGCTGCCGGCGTGGTTCTCCCGCACCACGGCCGTGCTACGCGCGGCAGGGCTGCTGACGGCGACGGTGACGGTGGGGCAGGCTTTCGGCGGCGATGTGGAGGCCGTGACCGTGCACAATGGGCTGTTGGCAGCGCGCCACGTGCTCGACGCGGAGTTGGCTGTCGTCGCCCAAGGGCCGGGCAATCTCGGCACGGGCACCGCGTGGGGCTTCTCCGGTGTTGCCGCGGGCGAGGCGCTCAACGCCGCCGCCGTGTTGGACGGACGGGCCGTGGCTGCGCTGCGGGTGAGCGCGGCCGATCCGCGCGAGCGCCACCAAGGCGTGTCGCACCACAGCCTGACCGCCTACGGCCGGGTGGCGCTGGCCCCGGCCGACGTCGCTGTGCCCGACCTGGCCGGGGAGATCGGGGAGCGCGTGCGTGCCGACGCTGCCGCCTTGGGACAGCGCCACCGGCTGGTGGAGGTCGATCTTGACGGTGCGATGACGGCGCTGCGCCGGCTCCCGGTGCGACTGTCGAGTATGGGGCGCTCGCTGGAGGAGGATTCCGCCGCCTTCCTGGCCAGCGCGGCGGCCGGACGTCATGCCGCGCGGCTGGTCAACGACAGTGCACGGCCCTAGCCACATCAGGGCGCAGGCGGCGCCCGCCCCGTTTCCTTGGGGCGTGGCCCGACTGACGCTCGGGCCACGCCCCAAGGTGGCAGGCCGAGGTGCGTTCCCGCCCATAGCTGGCGTCGGGGAGATCTCGTCTTCCGTTGGCCGCAGCCCGCCCCAGGCTGTCGAGATTGCGCAGCGATCGAGGAAATCACGGAAAGCGGCTCACCCCACGGCCGAAGCCATAGGGTGAGCCGCCCGTATCCCGATCAGCCGGCTGTCGGGGCTACTCCTGCTGGTCCTGCCCCTCGGAGGGGTCGGTGGAGGGTGTCGCGGGGGCGCTGGGCGAGGGCGGGGCCGTCTGCTCGGGCTGGGAGTCGACGGCGCCGAGGATGTCGACGACGAAGACCAAGGTGCCGGTGGGCTGTCCGGAAGCCTGCGAGGACTCGTCGGCTTCGCCGTAGGCGAGATCCGGCGGGATCACCAGCATGACGCGGCTACCGACGTTCGCGCCGACCAGTCCCTGGTCCCAGCCGGGGATGACTTGGCCCACCCCGATAGGGAAGCTCGACGGTGCGCCGCCGCGCTGCCAGGTGGCATCGAAGACCTCACCGTCGTTCCAGGTGACGCCGGTGTACTGGGTGACCAACTGTTGGCCTTCGGTGACCTCGGGGCCGTCGCCCTCGATGAGGGTGACGGTCTCCAGCTCCTCGGGCGGGTCGCTCTCGGGGATCTCGATCTCGGGCATGTCGTGACCGGTGTCGGTCACGGTGGGCAGCCCATCGCCACCGTTGGTGCTCTGCTTGCCCGGCACGACGTCGCCCTTGCCGTAGCGCTCGTGGATGTCGACGATCGACACCGAGGCCCCCGGCTCAGGCGAGGGGCTGGCCGACTGGGAGGAACCGGTGGAGGGGAAGACGTAGGCGACGCGACTGCCCACCGGCTGGTCGATGAGGGCCTGCGTGATCTCCTCGCTGAGCTGTCCCATCTGCAACAGCACCGGCGTGCCGGTCTCGTAGGTGGACTGGTCCTGCTCGGTCTCGCCCTTGGCCGTCCATTTGTAGCCGACGATGTCGGCGAGGAGGATGTCGTCGGAGCGGACGAGTTCGCCGCCCTTGTTCTCCCCCTTCTCGATCACGCCAGAGATCTGTTCCTCGGGGGGAACAATGTCGGGGAAGGAAACCTCGGGGGGGTCGCCGACCTCACCGTTGACCGTGGGCAACCTGTCGTCGAGCTCGCGCTCGTCGGATTGCATGAAGGCGGGCGTCCGCCAGTCCTCGGGTATCGCCCCGCATCCCGTGGTGGCCAGGAGCAAAGCTGAGAACGGCACCGCGAGGAGCGCGGTTGCACGTGGACGCATATCTCACTACCTCTAGAATCCGACGGAAGTCCCAGACACTGTATCGGAACCGTCATAGTGCACCCGCCGGGTAAAGAAAGAGTAAGAATGCGGGAAGACGCCCCCGGCCCCGCGCCGGAACGGGCAGGCGGGGCCGGGCAGGCGGTCTTACATTCCAGCGATGAGCTTTTCGACGCGCTCGTCGACCGCCTTAAACGGATCTTTACACAACACTGTACGTTGTGCCTGGTCATTGAGTTTGAGGTGGACCCAGTCGACGGTGAAGTCGCGGCGCCGCTCCTGGGCCTTGCGGATGAACTCGCCGCGGAGTCGGGCCCGCGTACTCTGCGGCGGCACCGACTTGGCTTCGAAGCTCTTCAGGTCGGTGATGACGCGCTCCAACTGACCTCGGCTCTGCATCAGGTAGAACAGCCCCCGCTCGCGGTGGATGTCGTGGTAGGTGAGGTCGAGTTGGGCCACGCGCGGCGACGAGAGCGACAGCCCGTGCTTGTCGCGGTAGCGCTCCAGAAGCTGGTATTTGGCTACCCAGTCGATCTCGCGCTCGACCAACGAGAGGTTGCCCGTCTCGATGGCTTCCAGGGTGCGCTGCCACAATTCCAGGACCCGCTTGCCGATGGCGTCGGTGCCGCGGCGATCGACAAAAGACTGCACCTTCTCCAGGTACTCGCGCTGGATCTCCAGCGCGCTCGCTTCGCGACCGTTGGCCAGACGGACCTTGCGCCGGCCGGTCATGTCGTGGCTGACCTCCCTTATGGCCCGGATGGGGTTTTCCAGGGTGTAGTCACGCATCACCACGCCGTCCTCGACCATGCGCAGCACCAGGTCGGTCGAGGCGAGCTTGAGGAGAGTCGTCACCTCGCTCATGTTGGAGTCGCCTACTATCACGTGGAGGCGCCGGAACCGCTCAGCGTCGGCGTGGGGCTCGTCGCGCGTGTTGATGATGGGGCGCGACCGGGTGGTGGCCGAGGAGACCCCTTCCCAGATGTGTTCTGCGCGCTGGCTCACGCAAAACAGCGCGCCACGCGGTGTCTGCAACACCTTGCCCGCTCCACAGATGAGCTGGCGCGTCACCAGGAAGGGGATGAGGATGTCGGCCAGCCGCCCGAACTCGCCGTGGCGCCCCACCAGGTAGTTCTCGTGGCAACCGTAGGAGTTACCGGCCGAGTCGGTGTTGTTTTTGAACAGGTAGATCTCGCCGGCGATGCCCTCTTCGTGGAGGCGCTGCTCAGCGTCGACCTGGAGCCCCTCCAGGATGCGCTCGCCGGCCTTGTCGTGAGCGACGAGGTCGAGCAGGCTGTCGCACTCGGGGGTGGCGTACTCGGGGTGACTGCCCACGTCGAGGTAGAGCCGTGCGCCGTTGCGCAGGAAGACGTTGCTGCTGCGCCCCCACGACACCACACGGCGGAACAGGTAGCGCGCCACCTCGTCGGGGCTCAGCCTGCGCTGCCCCCGGAACGTACAGGTGACGCCGTATTCGTTCTCCAGGCCAAAGATGCGACGTTCCATGCGCCTTGACTCCCGTCCCACGACGCCGCAGGTGATCCGTACGGCGCTCCTGTCATCACATTAATGCGCTGCCCGACTCGCTAGCCATGAGGGCGCCCCGGAGTTGGAGCCAGGGACCGGACCGCATGGGTGCCGGCCGGGAAGCCCGGCCGGCACCCATGCGGCGGCGTCGGCACGCCGCTGTCAGGAATCGGCGCTGTCGCCTCCCCCCTGGCCGCTGTCGCTGCTGTCACTACTGTCGCTGGCGGTGGAGGATGTGGCGTGGCCGCCGGCCGGACGCGCCTCCTCGATGAGGCGGGTGAGCCGCTGACCCTGCACTCGACGAAACTTGCGGTGCTCCCGGGCGCGATCGAGCACGGCGACTTCGAGGCTGCCTTGTTCCAGCTCACGGCGCTCCCCGTTCTCGTGAGCGAGGGCATGCATAGCCGCGGACATGGCTTGGGACAGCGAGGAGCCCTTGGTGTAGCGCTCCTTCAAAGCGGTGGCGACCTGATCGGCCGAGCCGCCCATCGCCACGAAGTTGCGCTCGTCGACCACGGAGCCGTCGAAGGTGACGCGGTAGATCTGGTCGCTGTCGGAGCTGTCGCCCACCTCGGCGACAACGATCTCGACCTCCCACGGCTTGCTGCTCTCGGTGAAGACGGTGCCCAGGGTCTGGGCGTAGGCGTTGGCGAGCATGCGGCCGGTGACGTCGCGACGGTCGAAGGCGTAACCGTGGGAGTCGGCGTAGCGGACCCCGGCCAGCCGCAGGTTCTCGAACTCGTTGTAGCGGCCCACCGCGGCGAAGGCGATGCGGTCGTAGAGTTCGCTGATCTTGTGCAGGGTGCGGGACATGTTGTCGGCCACGAACAGGATGCCCTGGTCGTACTGGAGCACGACGGCGCTGCGGCCACGCGCGATTCCTTTGCGCGCGTAGTCCGCCTTGTCCTTCATGACCTGTTCGGGCGAGACGTAGAACGGCATCGACACCGCGGATCTTTTCCTTTACTGGTCGGGCCGGTGCCCTGGTGGGAAGGGCCACCGACCAACGGGCGGGGCGGGAGGGGTCAGCGCAACGGGGCGGCGGGACCGTCGGGACGCTCGGCACGCTCCTGGACCACCGACTCGGCGACCTGAGCGACTTCCGCAGCGGGGAGCCGGCGGTACCCGTCGTCGTTGATGACATCGACCAAGGGGTAGATCTTGCGGTGCACGTCGGGGCCGCCCGTGGCGGAATCGTCGTCAGCGGCGTCGTAGAGTGCCTGCAACGCCACGAGAACGGCGTCATCCTCGGTGAGACCTTCGCGGTAGAGCTTCTTCAACGCACCGCGGGCATAGACCGAGCCCGAGCCGATGGAGTGGTGGCGCATCTCCTCGTACTGCCCACCGACGGCGTCGTAGCTGAAGATCCGCCCCTCCCCGCTGGCCTCGTCGTAGCCGACGAGCAGCGGAACCACGACGAAGCCCTGCATGGCCATGCCGAGGTTGCTGCGGACCATAGCGGCCAGCCGGTTGGCCTTGCCCTCCAGCGACAGCGGCCGGCTCTCCCGCTTCTCGTAGTGCTCCAACTCCACCTGGAACAGCTTGGCGAGCTCGATGCCGATGCCGGCCGCACCGGCGATGGCGACGGCACTGTACTCGTCGGCACGGAAGAGCTTGTCGACGTCGCGGTTGGCGATGACGTTGCCAGAGGTGGCACGGCGGTCGCCGGCCAGCACCACACCACCGGCGAAGGTGAGGGCCACGATCGTGGTGGCTTCCGGGGTGAGATGAGAGGAGGAACCGCCCTCGGGCAGTTCGCGCCCGCCTGGAAGCAACTCCGGACTCGTCGCACGGAGGAAGTCGACAAACGACGATGTACCGGGGTTCATGAACGCTGCGGGCAGCCGTCCGCCGCCCTCGAACGCTTCAGACACGCGACTCCCTTCGGTAGCGCCGCACCCGAGCCGAGGGGTGAGCACGGCGCGATGGTCTTTGTTGTCGGGCCGGTTGTCGACTCGTGGTTGTGACCCTACTGAGGACGGTGGCCAGTGTGGGGCCGCAGCCTCCTATCTCGCTGTGGGCGAACTGCGGGCGGCACCCGCTGCCGGGAGAGAGCACCGGCCAAGGGCCACGTCAACGCCGACACGACGAAAAATCGCGGCGGCGCGACGTCGCCACTACCGGCCGGGGCCGTGAGCGCAACCGGACCGCCGTGGTGCGTGAGCACCACGGCGCCGGAGCGGTCAGCGGCCTACCAGAGGGGCCGTGCGGCTACTGTCCACCCTTTTGCACGAACTGCCGCACGAAGTCCTCGCTGTTGGTTTCCAGCACGTCGTCGATCTCGTCGAGGATGTCGTCGACGTCCTCGGTGAGCTTCTCGTTGCGCTCCTGGGCGTCAGTGCTGGCTTCGACCTCTTCGGATTCGTTTTCGCGCCGGCTGGTGTGCTTCTGACCGCCACTGTCCTTCGTCGCCATTTGCAACCTCCGTGTCGGGCACCGTCGGGACACTATCGGGGCCCTCGCCCCTTATATTGGCCCATCGGCCCCCTGCTGAACCGTCTTTGCGACGCTTGTTCTGCCGAGTTACCCAGGAGGGAACCCGTACACACGTCCGAAACGTGTGAAGGGGATGTTCGGTTCCCCACGTGACAGAAGCGACGAGGCCCGCTGTGCTGTGCGGGAGCGGCGGGGCTAGCGGGCGAAATGGCCGACCAAAGTGCCGCTGGCGACCGCGTTGTCACGGAGCTGGCTGCGCAACTGGTCGCTAGAGTAGCCCGATTGCAGGTCGAGCGGGTGTTGGCAGGCGTAAACGTGGAAGAAGTAGCGGTGCGGCGGGTCGCCCACCGGCGGCTGGGGGCCGCCGTAGCCTTGGAAACCGTAGTCGTTGGTGCCCTCCGTCGCCCCTTCGGGCCGCTCGCCGGGGCCGAGACCGCTGGTTTGGGCGGGGATACCGGCCAGCAGCCAGTGGACGAACGTCCCCACGGGCGCATCAGGATCTTCACAGGTCAGCACGAGTTCAGCGGTGCCGTCGGGGACGCCGGACCACTCCAGCGGCGGCGAGGTGTCGCCGGCCTGGTGCGAGTAGGCCGCCGGGATGGTGTCGTGGTCGCCGAATGCGGAACTGCGCAACGTGATGTCGGACATACCTGCACTGCTGCCCGGCGGGGAGGCAAGTATGCGCGACCTGGGGCGCCGTGGCCCAGTCGGGGACGGCGCCCGGACAGGCGTCACCGGTGAGGCAGGCGGCTGGGCGAGGCGAGGAGATCGGCGAGAAACGTGGCCTCGGTGACGATCGCGATGTCTTGCCCCTTGGCCGCATAGGTCTCGGCGCGGCGCTGCTTTTCGGTCTTGGCCGCGGTGGCCGCACCGATGACGAGGACATCGGTGCGGCGGGTGACGTTCTTGGCGGGGTGGCCACCGGCGGCAGCGATGCGCTGCCACGCCTCAAGTTTGGACAGCTCCCGCAGTTCACCGGAGACACAGACGGTGCGCCCATACAGCGGTCCGGAGGGGTCGGCGCCGGGATCGGGGGCGGGCAGCGGGGCACGGCTCTCCTCGCGCCACCGTGCGAAACGGTCGCTGGGAGCCACCGCTGCCGGCCCGGGCGCGGCGGAGGCGGTTCCGGCGGGCAGCGTCCGCAGCAAAGCACCAGTGCGCGCGGCGAGTTCGGGTAGCGAGGAGACGCCGTGCTCGGCCAGCGCGGCGAGCATGATCTGGGCGGCGGCCTCGGCGTCGGCGTCGGCACTGTGGTGACGTAGCAGCTCGTGACCGATACGCGCGCATACGGTGGGCAGCTTGTAGTCGGGCAGGTCGCGCCAGACACGGCGCGCCGTGGCCAGGCTGCACGTGTAGGGCAGCTCTGGCCATGAAAGTCCCGCCTGGGCGCAGGCCGAGCGGATCACCCCCATGTCGAAGGTGGCGTTGTGCGCCACCAGCGGAGCGCCGGCGGCGAAGTCGAGGATGTGGTCGAAAACCTCCGGCCACTCGGGAGCGTCAGCAACGTGTGCTGGGGTGATGCCGTGAAACTCGATGTTGAACCGAGCGAACCAGTCGACCGGCCGCGGCGGGCGCACAACGGTAGTGCTGCGGGCGACGATCTCGCCGCCGCAGATCCGCACCAGCCCCACCGAGCACACGCTGCCCGGGTGGGAATTGGCCGTCTCGAAATCGATGGCGCTCCACACATCGCCGGTGTCGCTCACAGACCACAACTCCTTCCCCTTTTCTCCAGGATGGCTCACCTCACCGACATGTGCAGGCTATTGCGGAAGAAGTCGCGCTCACTGCGCGAACGCCGGCCACGCCGGGCCGTCTCCGGAGCGGGCGGTGTCGCGGCGACGGGCGCCGCACCGACGGGTAAGGGGGTTATGAGCAGGCACAGCGGCGGGAAGCCGACATCCCACGGAGGGAGGGTGCCGGATTCGCGTGTCTTTACCTGGATCAGCGTGGCCGGTAGGCGAAACTTGGGCTCAGACGGGGGTCGGGGCTCGACCAGGGTGCTCCACGTCCCGGCGGTCATGCCGAATGTGACTCAGGGGGAATCATTCATGATCAAGCGCGGGAAACCGGGAAAGGACGGCCGTTGCAGGGTGACGTTCACGCTGCCGTTGGGGGAGCCGGCCGGGCCCGTGTCGGTGGTGGGCAGCTTCAATGAGTGGGACCCCACCGCCCATCCGCTCGTGACGCGCAGCAACGGCATGCGTAGCGCGGTTGTGACCGTGCCGGCAGGCACCGACCTGCATTTCCGCTACCTCGGCGAAGGTGGCCTGTGGTTCGATGACGAGGACGCCGACTCGGTGGACGAGGTCGGTGGACGCATCAACGTTTGAGAGCGCGTCGCCGAGCCGAACGTCTCGGCGGGGGGCGCCACACACCGCCGCGCGACGGCTATCGACCCGGGCGGCCCTGTGATCGGAGGAGCCGGCTGAGGGCGGTCGCGGCGGTGGCTGCCCAGTGCCGAACCGCCGAGCCCACAGGAAGGGCTGCGCGCAGCGGGGAGCGGCCGCCGGTCCCGGCGGCGACCGTCTCGTGGCGGTGCGGCGGGCCCGGCGTGCATCCGTGGGCGGATGTAGGGCGCGTCCGAGGAACGTTCCTGGAGCCGCTGGGACCACGCCACGATCCCGACGGCGGCGCACTGGTGGATCGGCGGCGGAGACGGCGGTCCAGCGGGGCGGCCGCGCTTGCACGTCCTGCGCCGGCGCCCTTGCCCGAGGGCGCCCCAGGGCGGAGCCGCCCCGCTCATGCGGGCAGTGCCGCCCTGGCCTGCCGGTGCGACGGCGGCGCTGGAGCGGCGCGACCTCGCCCAGCGCCCTGACATCTTGAGGTGGGGACCACCAAGGACCGCGACCGGCTTGGACCGGCTCGCACGCTGGGACAGCGAACTGGGGATGCTCCCCGCGATCGAGTGACTGTGGCCCAGGTACTGGCTGGCCCCGCCCGGCGCGCGCCACCGGCTGGGCGTGGCCCCTGCCCTCGTGAGGGCCCCGTTGCCCCGTCTGCTGTCGTGGTTGACCTACAGTCGGCGGCCAAACCGGGCGGGGCCGCACCGGCTGCCCCTCCGCTCTGGCCGGACACCACAGCCGCGTTCGGCAAGGGCTTCGCCGGGACCGCTTGCGCTACCGACATGGCCGCGCCGGTCATCACGGTGGTGCGTCCCGCCCGCCGTGACGAGGCCGCCGGCGGTTTCGCGGCCTGGCCGCGCCGGCGCATCGATTCGGCGCCCCAGCGTCAACGGCCGACTCGGCCCGCAAGCCCTCGGCCGCGGCCGAGGGCTTGCGGGCCTGCGGCGCGGAGCAAACGCTCACTGCTCCCTACGCCTCCGCCTGCCTGGAACCACACCGGCCGTCCAGTTCCGAGCGCACTGGGCACGAGGTGATAAACGACGACAAATTGACTGGATAGTAAAACTCTCTAATATTGGCGAGTGAAACTATCCAATTGGAGGTCGTCATGTCCACGACAGCGCAGAGTACGGTCGGCATTTTGCTCATCACGGTTCCCCTCGTCGTGTGGGGCGGCTACTCGCTGCTGTACTTCCTCACCCGGGCCACACCGGGTTACCTCGACAACCCCATGCGGCGCAGCATGTTCACCGCCGGACACGCCCATGCCGGTGTACTCGTACTCTTCGCCTTGGTCACGGTGCCCTATGTGGCCCTGGCCGGATTGGGCGAGCCGTGGAGCACGGTGGTGAGGTTGATGCTGGTGGCCCCACCGATCCTCATGCCGCTGGGTTTCTTCCTGTCCGTGGCCTCGCCGCGCGCGAAACGCCCCAATGCGCTGTTGTGGCTGGTCTACCTCGGCGCGGCCTCGCTGTTCGCCGCGACGCTAACCCTTGGCATCGGACTGTTGGTCTAGGGCCACCGCGATAGTCAGTCGGGGCAGCGGGCACGGACGGTCTCGACGGTGTCGAGAACGGCACGCAGGTGCCCTCCGGGGGACGGCCTCACCAGTGGCCAGATCGCCGGCGGCGATCGCTTCGACGACACTGCGGTGCTCGGCGAACAGGTGAGCGGGGCCGGAGGTGGTCGGAAGTAGCGAGTCTGCGGATGCGATCCATGTCGGGGCGGGCGCGCCGAGCCACCTCGCCCGCGCCGGCGTGGCCCGCGACGTCGAACAGCACCTGAATGAAACCGGTGGTCGAGGTGGAAGAACGCGGCGGAGTCGGCCTTTCGACCGCACGCACCTGTACGGGGCGTGCTCGGGCTCGCACGGCGCCGGCGACCTCTCCCCCATCTCGTTCGCGGCTGCGCTCCACCTGGACATGGCCATCCCCAACGTCGGAATCCAAGGAGTACACGGGTCACCTGGAGCCTTGGCAGGAGGTGTTCACAGTGGGCTACACCGTCAACGAGGGCCGCTCTCCCCAACCCGGCGACGCCCCCGGCTTGGGGAGAGCGGTCGAGGGGACGGCCGCAGCCCGCTATCCCTACGAGCCGAGATACCTGCCGGTGAACCGGCTGCGGGACGGCTCGATACACAACTGGTGAGCGAGCCGCCCGCCGCACGCTTGCTAATTGCGTTGTCCCGTCAGCACGGCAACCAGATCGACCGCGGTCGGTGAACGCTCCAGGAGGGACTCCACGTGGTCCTTGGTGCCCCGCAGCGGCTCCAGGGTGGGGACGCGCTGTAGCGAGTCGTGCCCGGGAAGGTCGAAGATCACCGAGTCCCATGAGGCCGCTGCCACCGCATCGGCATACTTGGCGAGGCAGCGCCCGCGGAAGTAGGCACGGGTGTCGGTGGGCGGTTCGACGATAGCCCGCTGCACATCCTCTTCGGCGACCATACGCTTCATCCGGCCGCGCGCTGCGACCCGGTTGTACAGCCCCTTGTCCTGGCGTACGTCGGAGTACTGGAGGTCGACCAACTGGAGCCGGTGGTGGCCCCAGTCGATGCCGTCACGGCTGCGGTAGCCCTCCAGGATCTGGAGCTTGGCCACCCAGTCCAGTTCCGTGGCGAGCTGCATGGGGTCTTCGTCGAGCCGGGTGAGCGTGCTTTCCCAGCGGTCGAGCACGTCAGCGGTATCGGGGTCGATGTCGGCGCCGAGACGGTCCTCGGCGTACTTGCGGGCCTGGTCGAGGTACTCGTGCTGGAGTTGCAGTGCGGTCATCCGGCGCCCGTCGCGCAGCCGAACGGTGTGGGTCAGCGACGGATCGTGGGAGATGGCTCTGAGGTCGGCCACCGGCGTCTCCAACGCCAGGTCGGCGTTGATGAAACCGTCCTCGATCATCGACAGCACCAGCGAGGTGGTACCGAGCTTGAGATAGGTGGCGACCTCGCTCATGTTGGCGTCGCCAATGATCACGTGGAGCCGCCGATACCGGTCGGGGTCGGCGTGCGGCTCGTCTCGGGTGTTGATGATGGGCCGCTTGAGCGTGGTCTCCAGCCCCACCTCAACCTCGAAGAAGTCGGCACGCTGACTGATCTGGAAGCCACTGTCGCGGCCGTCGGCCCCGATACCGACCCGGCCGGCCCCGCAGATGACCTGGCGTGAGACAAAGAACGGGATCAGATGACGGACGATGTCGGCGAAAGGGGTCGCCCGGCGCATGAGGTAGTTCTCATGACAGCCATAGGAGGCGCCCTTGTTGTCGGTGTTGTTCTTGTAGAGCTGGATGGGCTCGACACCGGGAATGGTCGAGGCGCGCTGGCAGGCATCGGCCATGACGCGCTCACCGGCCTTGTCCCACAGCACGGCGTCCAGCGGGTTGGTGACCTCGGGCGCGGAGTACTCGGGGTGGGCGTGATCGACGTAGAGCCGCGCGCCGTTGGTCAATATGACATTGGCGAGTCCGAGGTCTTCATCGGTGAGTTGGGTGGGGTCGGCGACCTCACGAGCGAGGTCGAACCCACGCGCGTCGCGCAGGGGGTTCTCCTCCTCAAAGTCCCAGCGAGCCTTGCGTGCCCGGGCGGCCGAAGCCGCCAGGTAGGCATTGACCACCTGGGTCGAGGTCACCATCGCGTTGGCACCGGGATTGCCGGGCACGGAGATGCCGTACTCGGTCTCGATGCCCATAATCCGCCGCACACTCATGTAAGAAGGCTATCCATGGTTGCTGGCTTTCGAACGCGCGTTGGCGAATTGTGGCTGATTAGGTGTCACCAGAATACAGTTCGCACACATGCGGCCACGCACTGTCGAACCCTAGTGACGTGCTTCAACGCGGCGCGCCGCGCCGGCTTTGGCCGGCGCGGCGCGACCGATGCCCTGTACCGCCGCGCGGGCTACAGGTACTGGCCAGTGTTGGCCACGGTGTCGATGGAGCGACCGGAGTCGGCGCCCTTCTTGCCCGAGACCAGCGTGCGGATGTAGACGATGCGCTCGCCCTTCTTGCCGGAGATGCGAGCCCAGTCGTCGGGGTTGGTGGTGTTGGGCAGGTCCTCGTTCTCGCTGAACTCGTCGACACAGGCCTGCAACAGATGCGAGACCCGCAGTCCCCTGATGTTGGAGTCGATGAGGTCCTTGATCGCCATCTTCTTGGCGCGGTCGACAATGTTTTCGATCATGGCTCCGGAGTTGAAGTCCTTGAAGTACAGGACTTCCTTGTCCCCGTTGGCGTAGGTGACCTCCAGGAACCGGTTCTCCTCGGTTTCGCCGTACATGCGCTCCACGACCCGCTGGATCATGGCGTCGACCGTGGCCTGTCGCGATCCCCCGTGCTCGGCGAGATCATCGGCGTGCAGGGGCAGGTCCGGGGTGATGTACTTGGCGAAGATGTCGCGCGCCGCCTCGGCGTCGGGACGCTCGATCTTGATCTTGACGTCGAGCCGGCCCGGCCGCAGGATCGCGGGGTCGATCATGTCCTCGCGGTTGGAGGCGCCTATGACGATGACGTTCTCCAGGCCTTCGACACCGTCGATCTCGCTGAGCAACTGCGGCACGATCGTGTTCTCGACATCACTGGAGACCCCCGAGCCGCGCGTGCGGAAAATGGAGTCCATCTCGTCGAAGAACACGATGACCGGGGTGCCCTCGCTGGCCTTCTCACGGGCCCGTTGGAACACCAGCCGGATGTGGCGCTCGGTCTCACCGACGTACTTGTTGAGTAGCTCCGGCCCCTTGATGTTGAGGAAGAAGCTCTTGCCGACGTCGCGACCGGTGCGCTCGGCCACCTGCGTGGCCAGCGAGTTGGCCACCGCCTTGGCGATGAGCGTCTTACCACAGCCGGGAGGACCGTAGAGCAGCACACCCTTGGGCGGGCGCAGCTCGTGCTCGTAGAAGAGGTTCTTGTGCAGGTAGGGCAGTTCGACGGCGTCACGGATCATCTCGATCTGCCCGCCGAGGCCGCCGATGTCGGTGTAGGCGATGTCGGGGACCTCTTCGAGGATCAGCTCCTCGACCTCCGACTTGGGGATGCGCTCGTAGACATAGCCCGAACGCGATTCCAGCAGGAGGGAGTCCCCCGCCCGCACGGGCTGATCCCGCAGCGGTTCGGCCATCCGAACGATCTTTTCCTCGTCATGGTTGGAGATGACGAGGGCTCGCTCGCCGTCCTCAAGGACCTCCTTGAGCATGACGACTTCACCAACGGTCTCGAAAGACTGGGCCTCGACCACATTGAAGGCCTCGTTGAGCATGACCTCCTGGCCGGGGCGCAGCTTGTCGACGTCAATCGAGGGACTGACGTTGACCCGCATCTTGCGGCCATTGGTGAAGATCTCGATGGTGTCATCTTCGCGCTTGCCGAGGAAGACGCCGAAGCCGGAAGGCGGCTGGGCCAACCGGTCGACCTCCTCTTTCAGCGCCACGATCTGGTCTCGGGCTTCCTTCAGCGTGGCCACGAGGCGCTCGTTTTGCCCATTGGCGGCGGCCAGATTGGCCTGTGCCTCCCGGAGCCTGTCTTCGAGCAGCCGTACGTGGCGAGGGGAATCGGCGAGCTTGCGCCGGACTACGCTGAGTTCCTTTTCCAAATAGGAGACCTGGGCCGTGAGATCGGAAACCTCACGGTCGCGCTCCGTCTGACGCTCGTCGTCGCGATCGGCCACGTCCGCCACCTCCCTATAAGAGGACGACTACTCGAAACCCTACCTACCCCTCTGCTATTCCTAACCTGTAGGCGGCACCGAGTGTCGAAGGACTCACTTTCCGACCTTGAGAATCCCGCGATCTGGCTGGTAGGGACAGCAGGCGTAATAAGAACGTAATATTGTGTTTGGCGGCCACAGCCAGCAATCGCACCGCGACCGGGACGTCCAGGTGAAACCGCTACCCCGCCGATGCGGGGACGTCGCCGTCACCGCCGTGTGCAGCCGTCGACGTGGCCTCTTCGGGGGGTGCCTCCTGTCCGGAGGGGCGGGACGACCCAGCCGAGGGGGCCGACTGGCCGGTATCGGACGCGCGCGCCTGCTGCGCGGAGGCCGCCTTGGCGGGCCGACGGCGACGCTCGGGGGGACGGACCCCCTCAGCGAGGCGGCGAGCGGTCACCAGAAAGCCGGTGTGGCCGATCATGCGGTGGTCGGGCCGCACCGCCAGCCCCTCGACATGCCAGTTGCGCACCATGGTCTCCCACGCATGCGGCTCGAAGAAGGAACCGTGTTCGCGCATAGCTTCGACGGTGCTGGAGACCTGCGTGGTGGTGGCGACGTAAACGCAGACGAGACCGCCGGGAACCAGCGCCTTGGCCACGGAGTCCAGGCATTCCCACGGCGCGAGCATGTCCAAGACGACCCGGTCGACGTCGGTCTCGACGAGGTCGGTGGCGAGATCGCCCACCGTGAGACTCCAGGCGGGGTGCTCCGTGCCGAAATAACGCTCGACGTTGGTTCGGGCGATCTCGGCGAAATCGGCACGACGCTCATAGGAGAAGACCCTGCCCTCCTCGCCGACCGCCCGCAGCAGCCAGCACGACAGCGAGCCGGAGCCGGCCCCGGCCTCGATGACCCGCGCGCCCGGAAAGATATCGGCCTGCGCCACGATCTGCGCGGCGTCCTTGGGGTAGACGATGGTGGCACCGCGCTTCATCGACAGCGTGAAATCGGCCAGTAGCGGGCGCAGTGCCACGTAGGCGGTACCGGAGCCAGACGTGACGACGCTTCCCTCGGGAGCGCCGATGAGATCGTCGTGGCTCAGGCTGCCCCGATGGGTGTGGAACGCCGCCCCGGTGCGCAGGGTGATGGTGTGCATCCGCCCCTTGGGGTCGGTCAACTGCACGGTGTCGCCGTCTTGCAACGGCCCGCGGCGGCCGTGAATGCCGGTCACTTGTCCTCGTCTTTCGTCGCGTCGATCAGTCACTGCCGGAGACGGTCGCTCAGCGTATCGGCCCTGACCTGCCACGCTGTAATCGAGCAGCGCAGACCGATGCCCGGCGCGCGGCTGGCCGCGGCCGGCCGCGATTGAATGGGCAGGGGGTGGGATATGCCCACCCCTTGGACGTAGAAAGGCAACGACAGCCATGGACAAGACGGCGCCGAAGGTCGGCATCGGTATCGACATCGGTGGCAGCGGGATCAAAGGCGCACCCGTCGATCTGCGCGCGGGGAGGTTCACGGCCGAACGTGTCAAGATCGCCACGCCCCACCCCTCGACTCCCGAAGCCGTGGCCACTGCGGTCACGGAGATCGCGGCGTCCTTCCCCGACCAGGTGGCTCCCGAATGCCCATTGGGCATCACGTTCCCCGCCGTGATGCAGCACGGTGTCGCCCGCAGCGCCGCCAACGTCGACCAAAGCTGGATCGGGACCGACGTTGCCCACCTCATGGCCGAGGCGACGGGCCGCCCCGTAGTCGCCGTCAACGACGCCGACGCCGCGGCGGTGGCCGAGCACCGCTTCGGGGCCGCAGCCGACGTCAATGGGGTCGTGCTGTTGACCACCCTGGGGACCGGCATCGGCACGGCCCTGCTCACCGACGGCTACCTCGTGCCCAACACCGAGTTCGGGCACCTGGAGATCAACGGTCAGGACGCGGAGAAGCGGGCGGCAGCCAGCGCCCGCGAGGACGAGAAACTGTCGTATGAGGAGTGGGCTGAAACCCGGCTACAGCGCTACTACTCGACACTGGAGAACCTGCTGTGGCCCGATCTGATCGTCGTGGGCGGTGGGGTGAGCCGTAAAGCCGACCGCTTCTTGCCGCTGTTACGGCTGCGCTCTCCCATCGTGCCCGCCGAACTGCGTAACACGGCCGGGATCGTCGGCGCGGCAACGCTGGCTTGGGAGCAATTGAGCCCGGCGCACGAGTAGAGCGCGGGCCCGACCGGGCTGCGAACGCCACCCCAACGCCCGTCACCGGCACCGCCCCCGCGCCCACTCTGCCGGGGGCGGCCCTCCCATATGGCTCGCCCGCGGACTCAGCCCGCCGTCGGTACGGTGGCGTGGTTGGCCTGTCCGCCGCGGAAGGGGCGCAGCGTGGCGACGATACGTCGAACGGCCTCGGAGGTATGGCTCGCCGGCGCTAGCGGTACCAGCGTCGACTGCCCGGGGTGCTCAAGGGGGCAGGCGTGCTCGGAGGGCCACCGCAGCCACCACCACAGTTGGCCACGGTGCGGACGCAGGATGACTCTGCGTACCGTGGGACCGGGCCATTGCTCACCGGCTCTGTACATCGCGTCGACCGCGCCTATGGCGCTATCCAACTGGACGTCCAGACCGTAACCGCGCAACTGAGCGTCGAGGCTGGCGAGCATGGCCAGTGCCCCTCTGCACGAAACGTCGTTGCTGTCAAGGTGGTGGCCACTTCCGGCCAGGGAACGGCTCCCCGTAGCTGGCGTGTCAACAGTCATCTCGACCCTCCTCAGTCACCGGAAACCCCTGCGGAATAGGGACTTTCGACTCTTGACCCTGCCGCAGACACCGGCCTGAAAAACAGTCTCATGCAGACCGCGCATAGCTTCATCTTTCATACACATAGTCAAAAGAGCAGGTGATGTCCCTAGCCTAGGCTCATGCCCCAGCGTGACAGCGCACTCCCGCAGGAGTTTTGGACACGCCCCGACGTGGTCTCCGCATTGGCCACGTGCGACGTGGCGGCGATCGTCGAACAAATCAGGGTCACCCGCGGATGGTCGCAGGCGGAGTTGGCCGACGCTTTGGGTTACTCCCAAAGCTGGGTCTCCCGAGTCGTCAACGGCCAGCAGTCGCTGACCATCGACCAAGTTCGCAAGATCGCCCACCGGTTAACCATCCCGGTGCACCTCCTCCGGTTCGCGAGCGTGGGGAACGGCCCCGCTCCCGGAGCGCTGGCACGCCCCGCCGACGCGCGTGCGGCGGGTCAGGACAAGGGGGCGAGTACAACGCGACGGAGGGATTTCGGGAAAGTCGTCGCCATGGCGACGCTGCCACTTCCGGCTGCGTCGGCCAACAGCGACATCGACGAGACCACAGCGCCCACCCTGCACGCCATCACCGGGGGACAGCGGCGCCTGGACGCCTCGTCGCCGGCGCGCGAACTAGCCAAGGCCGCCCTCGGGCACCTGGAGCTGTCCGGCCGGACGTTGGCGCGGGCCCGAGGCACCCCGTTCGCCTCGGAGATCGCCGCCGCTTCAAGCGAGGCGGCGGGGTTCGCCGCGTGGCTGCACGCCGACATGGCCGACAGCGGTTCGGCCCGCACCTACTATCGGGTGGCCGTCGACCGGGCGCGCCAAGCGGGCTATGGGCTCCTCGACGTCTACATGCTCGGCAGCCTCGCCGCTTTCGAGATCGAAGCCGAGGAGGGCCAAGCGGGATTAACCCTGGCGGCGGAGGCGCAACGCAGACTCGACGACACCGACGGCGCGGTCCACCCCACCGCCCGCGCGTGGCTGTCGTGCGTGCGCGCACTGGGCCACGCGACGTTGGGTGACACCGCGGCGGCGCGCCATGAGTTGGCGGTAGCCGAGCGTTCGGTGGCCCAGCACGATAACGCCGAACCGCCATGGCCGTGGGTGTTCGCCTTCACTGAGGCCAAGGTGGCGAGCTACCGGGCGCTGGCGGCGGTGCGGCTGCGCCGCCCCAATGACGCGCGAAGCGCCTTCGCCGAGGCGTTCGAGGGAGGTCCGTCCAGCTCTAAGCAGCAAGCGGTACTGATGGTGGAACTGGCGCAGGCCCACGCCGAGGCCGGGGACGCCGACGAAGCCTTCCGGCTCGCCACGGCGGCCTTGCGCATCGGGACGTCGTTGGGGTCGGAGCGAGTCGTCGACCGGGTGCGCCGGTTCCGCCGCAGGCACCGCCGGACAAAGGCACCAGAGAGTGACACTCTCGATGAGATGTTGATCACGCATGTCACCAGTGCGCTAGCACCGTGACCCGCCGCAGGGGGAACAACCGAAACGTGCGGTTCCCGTGGGAGTGCCATGGTGAGACGAGCGCCGCCCCGGTGTGAGCGGCTATAGCGCCGCCCCGTCCCACCGTGCAGACACTCGCCCTCGGGGAAGCGTGACCCGAGCTGAGGAGTGATGCCGTGTCTTTACACCGCCTGGCGTTCACCGGCCATCGCGACGCCCCACCGCAGGTAGAGCAGATGCTAACCAGCGAACTGCGCAGCGAAGCCAACCGTCTGGGGGGCAGGGCTGTGGGCTTGACATGTCTGGCCGACGGCGCCGACACCATGTTCGCTCGCGCGGTAGCCCGGTGCGGATGGGATCTTGAGGTGGTAGTACCGGCCGAACAGTATCGGGAAAGCCTCCCTCCCGAGCACTGGCCCTCCTATGACGCCTTCCTGGCCATGGCTGTAAAAGTGCACCGGCTCCCGTTCGTGGGCTCCACCCCCGAGGCGCACCTGGCCGCCGGCCAGTACATGGTCGACCACTGTGATGCGCTGTATGCGGTTTGGGACGGCGAGCCCGCTCGCGGTCCCGGGGGCACGGCCGACATCGTGGCCTATGCCCATGAGCGTGGATGCCCCGTGAAGGTCGTCTGGCCCGAGGGAGTACATCGCTGAGCCAGTTTTGGCTGGCTGCCGCACACGGCAGCCAGCCAACCTCTCACCTGCGGTTGAACACCGCCTCGACGTCGGCGGCACGCAGGACACCGACCACGTGCTCGCTGTCGACCAGCAGGTAGTCCGGAGCCGGATGGTGGCGCAGTGCCTCCAACAGGTCGGCGCCCTCCAAAGCGGCCGAGACCACGCTCCCGGAAGTGATGGCGCGCGCCACGCTCGACACCGGCACCCACGGGCGCCGCTGCTCCGGCACGGCCTGGGCTGCGGCGTCGTTGACGATCGAGGTGGCCGTGCCCGCTGTGTCGGTGACAACGACGGCGCTGGCGCCGGCCTCGTCGCTGCGCCGCAGTGCTTCGCTGAGGGGAGTTTCCGCGGGCACGGTGATCGGACGGTGGGCCAGCTCGCGGGCGCGTAGCCGCGGCAGACGCCGCCAAAAGCGTGCAGAACGCAGCGCGCTGCTGGCGCCCATCCAGATGAATCCGCCCAGCACAACCCCCGAGGCCACCAGGAACAGGTCAGGGCGCGTCGCACTGAGCCAAGCCAACAGCAGCGGCAGCGCGATGACGCACACTGCTAAGGCACGGCCGCCCCAGGCTGCGGCGACGGTGCCGGTGGTCGGGTTGCCCGTGAGAGCCCACACAGCGGCGCGCAGCAGCCGCCCCCCGTCCAGCGGCAGCCCGGGCAGCAGGTTGAAGACCCCGACCAGGAGGTTGGCCACCCACAACTGCCACACGAGAACACCCGCCACGGTGGCCGGGTCGACGAAGCGGTAGCCGACGAAGCCGACAGCGGCCAAGACGAGTGACAGCAACGGCCCGGAGAAGGCGACCCAAAACTCGCGCCCCGGAGTTTGGGGTTCGCGGTCGATGTGAGAGACACCGCCGAGCATGTAGAGCGTGATGCCGCGCACGGGTAAGCCATAACCGCGCGCCGCGAGCGCGTGGGCGAGTTCGTGGATGAGCACCGAGGCGTACAGCAGCACCGCGAACAAGAACGCGACCAGGTAGGACAGTGCTCCCAGCCCGAGGGAGCGCTCGACCACCGGCTGGTAGAGCACGGTGATGATCGCGGCGATGATCAGCCACGAGGGGGACAGCCGGACGGCAATCCCAAAGGGACGACCCATGAGCAGGCCGGTGGGTGTCGAATGCCGGTCGGCGCCATTGTGGCGTTGTGCGGGCTCCGGGGTGCCATTGTGCGTCACGCTTCAAGGCTACGCGGTCCCCACCGGGGTGCCGTGGCAGCGGGCTGTGGGTGGTGCTGCCGGGGGGACGGGCGGAGATCGTAGGGTGAGGACCCATGAGTTCCCAGCGCGTGCCTTCCCTGGTCCCAACGCTGTCGCCGTCGCGGGCGGTCGATTTCCTCCAATGTCCCCTGCTGTTTCGGTTTCGCGTCATCGACCGGTTGCCGGAACGGCCCAGCGCCGCTGCCGTGCGGGGGACGCTCGTGCACGCGGTGCTAGAGCGGCTGTTCGAGTTGCCGGCTGAGTCGCGCACGGCGACTTCGGCCCTGGAGCTGGTGCGACCGCAGTGGGAGCGGTTGCGTACGAAACAGCCCGAGGTGGCTGAACTGTTCGCCGACGACGCTGAGGTGGCGGCTTGGCTCGATGAGGCGCGCGGGCTGCTCCGGCGCTACTTTGAGCTGGAACAGCCCCAGTACCTGGAGCCGCGCGAGCGCGAGATGCGCCTGGAGGTCACCTTGGAGTCGGGGCTGCGGCTGCGCGGCTATCTGGACCGGCTCGATGTCGCCCCCACCGGCCACATCCGGGTCGTCGACTACAAGACCGGTTCGGCGCCACCGCCACGCTTCGAGGACAAGGCGAAGTTCCAGATCTTTTGCTACGCCGTGATGATCTGGCGGGAATTCGGCGAGGTCCCGACGCGGCTACAGCTCATGTATTTGGGCGATGGCCAGGTGCGCTGGTACGAACCGACCGAGGAGGAGCTGCGGGCGGCCGAGGCCGATGTGCTGGCGATCTGGCGCGATATCGAGGCGACGGCACGCTCGGGGGTGTGGCCGCCGCGCCGCAGCCGGCTGTGCGACTGGTGCGACTACCAAGCCCACTGCCCGGAGTTCGGCGGTACCCCGCCGCCGTTGCCGGAGGGGGCGAGGTAAGCGCTGCGCCTCGCGGGAAGGGACGGGACGCGGTCTCGAGGAGGTCCTTCCCGTCCCGCCCCAGAGCAAGCGCAGGGCGGGCATCCCCGGTGCAGCTAAGGGCTGGGGACGCGGCCGGCACGGCCGCTGGCACACCCGCGCACGGGGCGGTGCCGGCCAAGGAGTGCTCGCGGCTCACCCCAGCCGCACGGCGTGGAGCACGAGACCAGGGCCCTCCCCGCTGTGTAGGCGCCCGCTGGGAAAGGCGTGAACGCGGCGGTGCGGACGCCGACGGCGCCTCGTCGGCAGGGCTCAGCCGGTGGGGTGGATCGGGAAGAATTGACGTATGTCCATCCGTGTCCTACTCGTCGATGACCAGCCACTGCTGCGCGCCGGCTTCAAGCTCATCTTGGAGTCAGAGCCCGACATCACCGTGGTCGGCGAGTCCGGTGACGGCAACGATGCCCTCGCTTCAACCAAACAGTTGCTGCCCGACATCGTGTTGCTGGATGTCCGCATGCCGGGCAAGGACGGTATCGCGGCCACCCGCGAAATCGTGGCCTGGGCCGCTGAAGCCGAGCAGCAGGTGCGTGTTCTGGTGTTGACCACGTTCGACCTGGACGAGTACGTCATCGAGGCCCTGCGGGGCGGCGCGAGCGGATTCCTTCTCAAAAGCGCTCCCCCCGAGGAGCTCCTCTCCTCGATCCGGGTGGTCTCCAACGGTGCGGCTGTCGTGGCGCCCACGGTCACCCGGCGACTCCTCGACCGATTCGCCCACCAGTTGCCCACGGTGCGCCCCGATGCCCACCCTCCCCGGTTGGAGCAACTCACCGAACGGGAGCGGGAGGTGCTGCGGCTGCTTTCTCGCGGGATGAGCAATGCCGAAATCGCCGGCCGGCTGGTCGTGAGTGAGACCACCGTCAAGACGCACGTCGGCAATGTGTTGACCAAGCTCGATCTGCGCGACCGGGTCCAAGCGGTGGTCTATGCCTATGAAGCTGGACTGGTGCGCCCCGGCGACAACCGGGACTAGTATCGGCTCTCGGTCGGATCAGGTGGGGCCAGCGGCCCGCTGGTGGCACACGCGGCGGCCCCACCTGATCCGACCGCGTGCTCCCACCCGCCACGCCACGTGGCGCTACCGCAGACCGGGGCGAGCGCACGGCCCCGGGGAAGCGGGGCGGCCAGGGCTGACGGTGCAGCCGGTGGCCCCGGAGAGGAATCGCGGGCGGCAGCGGGATGACACTGCCTGCTGGCCGCGTTGCCGACACAGGGCCTCTCTCCACGAGGCACTGCATGGTGTGTCCCACGTCACTCTCGCTACACGGGGGGCGCACGCCAACCGGGCGACTCCAGGAAGCGTCTCCTCGGTAGCACTCAGGGGTATCCGCTCGGCTTTTGGATCTGTCGCGCACCACTGTCCATGTCGTCTCCCGCGCGGGCGAAGCCCGCCCGCGGGGGCACCGTCAGCTCCACAGCCCCGACTCTCCCACCCACGCTCGTCGCCGTGACCGTCTGCCCGGCGGCCACCGCAGAAGGAGGTAGTACATCCCGCCGATGGTGCAGCGACCGCAGCGGCCGGGGCCGCTCAACGATGAGACCCTGTTGCGGCGACTCCGTAGCTGGCGTGTCGCCCACGATACGGAGTTCAGCGCCGACCTGCTCGATGACGACTCCGCTGCCTTGGCCGATCCCCGAGCGATCGATCTGGTGCTGCGCGTGGGAGAACTGCTGCTGGCCAGCGGCGAGGGGACGGAGGTCGTCAGCGAATCGATGCTGAGCCTGGCGGTGGCTTTCGAGCTGCCGCGCAGCGAGGTGTCGGTGACCTTCACCGCCATCACGCTGTCGTGCCACCCCGGCGAGGGTCACGCCCCCATCACCGGCGAGCGGGTGGTACGGCGCCGGGCGCTGGACTACTTCCGGGTCAACGAGCTGCACGCGCTCGTGCAGGACGCGGCGTTGGGCCTGGTCGAGCTGGAAGGGGCCATCGCACGGCTACAGGACATCAAGCGCTCCCGCCCGCCCTACCCCAAATGGTTGCTGGTCACCGCCTTCGGATTGATCGCCTCCAGCGCCAGTCTCATGGTCGGCGGGCAGCTCATCATCGCCGCTGCCGCGTTTGTGGCGACCGTGCTGGGCGACCGGATCTCGGTGGTGTTGGCCAAGCGGGGCGTGGCGGAGTTCTACCAGATGGCGGCAGCCGCGACGATCGCCTCCAGCATCGGGGTGGCGCTGCTGTGGATCAGCGCCGAGCTCGATCTGGGGCTGGCGGCCGGCGCCATCATCACCGGGAACATCATGGCACTGCTGCCGGGGCGTGCCCTGGTGGCAAGCTTGCAGGACGGGATCAGCGGCAGCTACGTCTCCTCGATCGCACGGTTACTGGAAGTCTTCTTCACGCTGGGCGCGATCGTGTCGGGCGTGGGTGCGGTCGCCTACACGGCGGTGCGTCTGGGCGTCGGCATGAACCTGGACGACCTGCCCACCGTGAGTATGGAGATCAACCCGGTCGTGATGCTGGGAGCCGCCGGGATCGCCGTTGCCTTCGCGGTCTCGCTGGCCGTGCCAGGTCGCGCCCTGCCGGCCATCGGGGTCTTGGGGCTGTTGATCTGGCTGATCCACGCGGGACTACGCGCTTTCCTGGATGTGCCGGTGGTCGTGGCCACAGCGGGAGCGGCCGTGGCGGTCGGAGTCGTCGGACACTGGCTGGCGCGCCGGGAACAGCGGCCGGTGCTGACCTATCTCGTGCCCTCGATTGCGCCGCTGCTGCCAGGCAGCATCCTCTACCGGGGGCTGTTGCAGTTCAGTCTGGACGACGCCGGCGTCGTCCCCGGCTTGCTCAGCCTGTCGGAGGCGGTCGCGGTGGGGCTCGCGCTGGGCGCCGGGGTCAACCTGGGCGGGGAGCTGGTGCGCGCGTTCCAGCGCGGTGGCCTGGCTGGAGCGGGCCGACAGACCCGGCCTGCGGCACGCCGGACCCGTGGCGGCTACTGACCACCGCCACGGCGCGGGTCAAGACGCCACTCCTTCGTCGCCGACGGCCTCGCGGAGTCGCTGGCGCTCCACGCGCCGCTCGTGGGCTTCCTCGGGATCGAGGACGGGAACGGCGGCGAGAAGCTGACGAGTGTAGGGGTGTTCGGGGGTGTCGTAGACGGCGTCCCCGTCGCCGCTCTCCACGACGCGGCCCTGACGCATGACGACAACCCGGTCGCTGACCTGGCGCACCACGGCTAGGTCGTGGGCGACGAAGATCAGAGTCAGGTCGAGGTCGTCCTGGAGCTCAGCCAAGAGGCGAAGCACCTGTTCCTGAGTGGAGACGTCGAGGGCCGAGACCGGCTCGTCGCAGATGACCAGCTTGGGGTTGAGGATGAGCGCCCGCGCGATCGCGATGCGCTGGCGCTGGCCGCCGGAGAAGGCGTGGGGAAAACGGTCGTAGTGGTCGGGCTCCAGACCAACCCGCTCCAACAACTCTTTGACTTGGCGTTTGACGGCCCGGCTGTCCCGGTTGCCCTGAACGCGCAGGCCGGCGCCGACGATGTCGCCGACGGTGCGGCGCGGGTTCAGCGACGAGTAGGGGTTCTGGAAGATGATCTGCATGTCGCGGCGCAGGGGCCGCAGCGCGCGCTCGCTGCTGTGGGTGATGTCGTGGCCGTCGAAGATGATCCGCCCGTCCGTGGGCGGGAGCAGGCGGGTGATCATGCGCGACAGGGTGCTCTTGCCCGAGCCCGACTCGCCGACGATGCCCAGGCTCTCCCCGCGGTGGACCTGCAACGAGACACCGTCGACGGCGTAGAAGTGGCTGGCCCGCCCGAAGAGGCCACCGCGCACCCGGAAGCGGCGGCGCAGGTTCTCCACGCGCACCAGCGGTTCGGCGTCGACCGGCCCGCGGGGGGAGGGGTGCGGTGCGGGGGTGACGTGAGCGGAACCGGTGCCGCTTTCGCGGGCCCGGCTCCGTTCGGTGCGTAGCCGGGCGAGCCGTTCCTGGCGGGAAAGGTCCAGACGAGGCACGGCGTCGAGGAGGTCGCGCGTGTAGGGGTGTTCGGGAGACTTCAAGACCTGGCGCACATCGCCGCTTTCGACCTCGCAGCCCTCGCGCATGACGATGATGTCCTCGGTGGAGCCGGCGACCACCCCCAGGTCGTGGCTGACCAGGATCAGGGCCATGCCCGTGTCAGTGCGCAGGTCTTCGAGCAGGTCGAGAATCTGGGCCTGCACGGTGACGTCGAGGGCGGTCGTAGGCTCGTCGGCCAGCAGCACCTTCGGTTCGCACACCAGGCCCATCGCGATGAGTACCCGCTGCTTCATGCCGCCGGAGAACTCGTGGGGGTAGGCGTTGATGCGCGTGGCCGGGTGCGGGATTCCCACGCGGTCGAGGACGTCGATGGCCCGCTGGCGAGCCTGGGCGGCGCTGGCCGAGCGACGGTGGGTGCGGTAGGCCTCGACGATCTGATTACCGATGGTGTACTGCGGGTGCAGGGCCGACATCGGGTCTTGGAACACCATGGCGATGTCGTTGCCCCGCATGGCGCGCACGGTGGCGTCGTCGGCGCGGCTCACATCGACGCCGGCGACGGTGATGTCGCCGGTGACCGTGGCGTTGGTGGCGCGGTGCAGCCCCATCAGCGCCAGCGAGGCCGCGCTCTTACCCGAGCCCGACTCGCCGACGATGCCCAGCGCTCCGCCGGGAGACAGCTCGAAGGAGAGTCCGTCGACGGCGGTGAGCGGTCCCTCCAGCGTGGGGAATGTGATACGCAGGTCACGCACGCTGACGACCGGAGGCGGTGTCACGGGGGGCGTCGGCGCGGGCGAGGCGTTGGTCATGGTCACTCCACGGTTGGACTCGCAGGCCCCGAAGGGGCGGGATCGGATCAGGAGGGGGCCCGCACGCGCGGGTCCACCCAGACGTAGAGAAGGTCGACGAGCAGGTTGGCCACCACGACGAACAGCGCCGTGAACATGGTGACGCCGAGCACCACCGGCAAATCGTTGGCGCGGATGGCGTCGACCGCGAACTTGCCCAATCCGGGCAGTGAGAACGTGCTCTCGGTGAGCACGGCCCCGCCGAGCATCAGTCCTAGGTCGAGGCCGAAGATCGTGATGATGGGGGTCAGCGCGGCGCGCAGCCCGTGCTTGGTAACCACGGTGCGTTCGGGCAGCCCCTTGGCGCGGGCCGTGCGGATGTAGTCCTCGCCCATCGTGTCGAGCATGCCGGCGCGGGTCATGCGGGCATACATCGCCGCGTACAGAAACGCCAGGGTCAGCCATGGCAGGATCAGGCCATAGGCCCATTCCAGCGGGTTGTCCAGCAGTGGGGTGTAGCTGCCGCCGGGCGGGAAGATCTGCCACTGGTAGCTCAGCAGCGCCAGCGACACCAAACCGGTGAAAAAGATCGGCAGCGAGACTCCGGCCAGTGCGGTGACCATGGCGGCGCGGTCGATGAGGGTGCCGCGGCGCAGCGCCGAAAGCACGCCGATCGATACCCCGGCGCCGAGCCAGATCACGGCGGCTCCGGCGGCCAGCGAGGCGGTCACCGGCAGCCGGTCGACGAGTTGGGGCCAGACTTCGAGGTTGTTGTTGAAGGAATAGCCGAAGCAGGGCGCCGAGCAGTGGATAACGTCGGTGCCGCTGTCGTAGTCGGTGCCCATCACCAGGCCCTTGACGAACTCTGCGTACTGGACGGCGATCGGGTCGTCCAGGTTGAGGCGTTCCTTGACCGCGGCCACGGCTTCGGGGCTGGGCGATTTGCCGACGTAGCGGGCGGCCAGGGTGTCGGCGTCGGCGCCGGCCACCCGCGGAACCAGGAAGAAGATCGCGAAGACGACCATGCTGACCACCAACAGCAGGCCGACGCCGGCGACGAGGCGGCGGAGAATGTATGTGATCACAGCGGGCGGCCGTGGCCTTCACCTGCCTTGCGCTAACGGGGCCGAGGGGGGCGGGCCCGGCACAGCCCGCCCCCGTGGTCACTAGTTCTGGGCGACGCCCAAGCTGACGTAGTCGTACATGTGGTAATTGGGGTTGACGAAGACGTTGGTGAGTTCTTCGGGCCGGTAGAGCAGGACCTTGCGGTTGGCGAAGGGCAGGAACGTGGCCGAGTCCATGGCCAGCTCGTCGATGCGGGCGTAGATTTCCTCGCGGCGCTGCTTGTCCTGGCTTTGGGCAGCCTCGTCGAGCAGCTTGTTGATCTCGGGGTTGTCGAGCTCGGAGATGTTGGAATTGCCGGCAGGCTTGATGGCGTCGCCGTCGACGATCTGGGAGAGGAAGCCGTACCCGGAGTTCCAGTCGGGTCCCCAGCCGTAGATCATGATGCCCAGTTCCTCTTGACGGACGAATTCCGGTGAGCCCGCCTGTTCATTGGTGTAGGTGCCGCTGGGGTAGCCCTTCAGGTCGGTGGTGATGCCGTACTCGCTCAGGGACGCCTGCAACGCTTCGGCGGCCTTCTGTCCGGCGGGCCGGTCGGAGCGGTAAGCGATGTTGGCGGCGAAGCCGTCCTCGTGGCCGCACTCGGCGAGCTTGGCTCGGGTCTTGTCGGGATCGCCCTCGTGGTTGGGGGTGCCGTAGGGGTCGATCTCCTCGTAGCCGGGGACGACGGGTGGCAGCAGGCTCGTGGCGATGTCACCTGCGGTGGGTCCGCCGAAGGCGGTCTGGAGTTGCGTCTTGTCGGCGCCGTAGAGGACGGCTTCGCGGCAGGCTTTGTTGTCGAAAGGCGCCACGTTGGGGTTGATCGCGAAGTAGAACAGGAACGCGGTCTTCGGATTGTCCGATCTGGCTTTGAGGTTGTCGTCGCGCAGGATGCGGCCTCGAGCGGCGGTCTGCACGCCGACTCCGGCCGCTCCGACGAGCAGGTCTCCCGAGAGCAGCCGGTTGTCGATGTCGTCGGCGTTTTGCTTGAAGGAGAGCTGGATCTCGTCGGGCAGGTTGCGCACCAGCGGGTCGGTTTCGGGGTCGTAGTGCTCGTTGCGGACCAGCGTCAGGGTGGAGCCGGGCTGCCACTGGCCGTCGAACTGGTAGGGCCCGGAGGAGACGACCTCGGTCTGGTACTGCGTGCCGGTGTCGGCGTCGGGGGGCACCGGCGCGGTCTGGGGCATCGTGGCCAGGTAGTCGAACTCGCCGAAGGGTTCCTTGAGGTGGAACACGATGGTGCGCTCGTCGGGGGTCTCGATGGCCTCGAAGTTGTCGAGGTCGGAGTCTTGGTAGGGGCCGGCGTAGTCGTCTTCGTCGAGGAGGTCGGCGAAGTAGGTGGGGCCCTTGTTGATGACGTCGGTGGCGAAGTTGCTGCGTGCGATGGCGTACTTGATGTGCTCGGCGACGATGGGGCTGCCGTCTTGGTATTTCACCCCTTCCTTGAGGGTGTAGGTCCAGGTCAGGCCGTCATCGCTGACCTCGCCCAGGTCGGTGGCCAGGTCGGGGACCAACTCCTGGCCGGCCTCGCCGGGCTGTTGGGCGTAGGTGACCAGCCGGCGCGCGTAGAAGCGGCTGAAGTTCCAGTTGGCGGCGTAGTAGGTGTTGCCCGGGTCCATTGAGTCGAACTCGTTGGAGTGGGCGAAGGTCAAGGTGCCGCCCTGTTCGTCAGTGGGGCGGACGATGCCGTCGACGGCCTCATTTTGTGCGGCGTCACCGCTGTCGGTGCCGCCGCAGGCACAGAGACCCAAGCTCGCTGCGACGCCCAGCGCGGTGAGCTTTAAGTAACGTCTTTTCACGGTACGTACCTCTCGTTTGCAATAGCTCGGGACGTGAACGGGACAGGGTGGGGCCACGCCCGAACGTGGCGCGTCGGGGCGGTCGACTAGTGGGTGCGCGGGTCCAAAGCGTCGCGGAGTCCGTCACCGAAGAGGTTGAAGGCCAAGACGGTGACGAAGATGGCGATGCCGGGGGCGAGCATGAAGTTGGGCGCGGCGTTGTAGAACCGCACCGCGTCGGAGAGCATGCCTCCCCACGTGGGGGTGGGCGGGGCAACGCCTACCCCCAAGAAGGACAGCGCCGACTCGAAGAGGATGTTGGTGGGGATGAGCAGGGTCGAATAGACCAGGATGGGGGCGACGAGGTTGGGGAGCAGTTCCTTGCCCAGGATGTGGAGATGGCCGGCCCCCAGGCTGCGCGCGGCCTCGACGAACTCGCGTTCTCGCAGGGAAATGGTTTGGCCCCGGATGATGCGACCGATGTAGGGCCAATTGAAGAAACCGATGATGAAAACGAGGATGGCGATGCGCAGCGCGTTGCCCTGAAGTCCGAAGGCGGCGTCGGGGAGCACGCCGACAAGGGCCATCGCGAACAACAACAGGGGAAACGCCAGGAAGACATCCATAGCGCGGCTGACGAGGGAGTCGACCCAGCCGCCGAAGTAGCCGGCGACGATCCCGAAGAACGTGCCGATGACTACGGAGACGAGGGTGGCCAAAAAGCCGATCAGCATGGAGACGCGGGCACCGTAGACCACCCTGCTGAACAGGTCGCGCCCGTTGACGGGCTCCACCCCGAAGAGATATTCGGCACTGACCCCGCCCCAGGGCTCGTTGGCGGTGCTCAAGACAGGATCGATCATCTCCTGGTGCCACTCGTTGGGCGGGTGGCCCAAGAATTTGACGATGACAGGGGCGAACAGGGCTACCAGGCACATCATGACGACGATGACGGCGCCGGTCATGGCGACTTTGTCACGCTTGAGCCGCAGCCACGCGATCTGCCCGAGCGACTTGCCTTGGCTCGCCGCTTCCCTGCCCGGGCCGGGGGACGCGGCGGCCGAGGCGGAACTCTCGGGCGCGTCCAATGGCGCGTTCATGACCCATCACTCCCCACAGGTCGTGCTTGGGGCTGTTAGCGATCCACCCCTACCTACGACAACCGAAAGTAGCTGAATACCCACTTTTGGCTATTGCGACACCAAATGATGACATGGAGTGACGGATACCGGCATGCGGCGACCGCTCCCCCATGGGCACCTCCTGCCCCCTGAGCCACAGGGAGAGCACGCGACACGACAGCTCCGGCGCCCGCACCGATCCTTCGCCGCACCGCCACCTCGATGGGGGCGACGCTGCACACCTCCTCGGACGCATTGTGTTATGCGATGGAGGCGGTCGGGGGCAGCCACGCCGACGCTGGTTGATCCGCCGCCAGCCGGCCCAGCCGTACTCAGCGGGCCACCGCGGGCGGTGTCCCGGCGCGTTGCCGCACTCTTCAGGCGGGAACCGCGGCGGTCTTGCCCCGGCGGCGATTCCGCCGGTCTCGCCCCACTAGCGCGGGAAAAGGCGGCTCCGTGTGGAGCCGTGACCGACGCAGCACCGCCGCCGTTTCAGGAAGCGACCAGGAGACTCAGCCGATACCCCGCCGGCGCAAAATCTCCTCGATGTCGCCGAAGTCCTCGTCACCCGATCCGCTGCCCTGCTGCTGGGGCGCTTTGGCCCCACCGAGCTGCTGCTGGGACCGATCGGCGCCTTTGCCGGCGGCGGTGGCTTCGGAGCCGCCGCTGCTCGCTGCCTTGGTGTCCTTGGCGCTCTTGGCGCCGCGCCCCTTCGTTCCCAGACCGCGGGCTCTCATCACCCCGGAGACGACCCACAGCACCACGGCCAAAGCGGCAACGGCGACTCCGGCCCACACCACCGGGTTGAACACCAGTCCCGCGAAAAAGCCCACGATCTCAGTGACTAGTCCCCACAGAATGGTCATCAGGCCCATCAGGCCCGCGGCCAACGGCAGCAGGGACCACGCGACTCCCCGCAGTCCCGCAGCCGCACCTCTACGGCGCCACACCACCCACGAGATGAGCAGCCCGACAATCGTCAGGGCCGCGCCCAACATCGAACCTTCGATTGGGAGTTGTGTTGGCATACCCCCATTCTCCCACTCCACCGCCGGCTGGACCATCGGGCGATTCCCCTAGGGAGTGCGGTCACCCCTCAACGCGCGACAAGGGGGCGGCAGGGTTTTCTGCCGCCCCCTTGTCGCGCGTTGTTTCGTGAAGGTCAGCCGCCACGCGAGCCGGTCATAGCGCGGTGTCGCGCGGATCGGCCCAACCAGTCAAGGTCGACTCCGACCAGCGAGTCGATGACGACCCGTCCCGGAGCCGGGTCGATCGGCACCAGATGCGGGATGGCCACCGTGGTACACCCCGCCGCCTGCGCGGCTGCCACACCGGCCGGCGAGTCCTCCAGGGCGACGCAGTGGGCCGGGTCGACTCCCAGCAGTCGGGCCGCCGTCAGGTAGGGCTCGGGGTGGGGCTTGTTGTACTCCACCTCGTCACCGGTGACCGTCACATGGAAGTGCTCGGCCCCGATGGCGGTAACCGAGATCTCCATGATCGGACGGTGGGTCGAGGTGACCAGCGCCGTGGGAATCCCGGCGGCCGCCACCTCGGCGACCAGCTCTTTGGCGCCCGGCATGACGCCGGGACCGGCGGTGAGCCGACGCCGCATAGCGTCAGCCAGCATCGTCATGACTTCCTCGGAGCTGACCGGGGCACCGGTCAGCTCCAGGATGTACCGGGCAGCCGCCCGCGCCGATCCACCCACGTTGCGCTGCTGGTCTTCGGCCGTCCACACCCCGCCGAGGGCATTGGCGACCTCCTGCTCGGCGGCCATCCACATGCCTTCGGTGTCGATCAGGGTGCCGTCCATGTCGAACAGGACAGCCCGCATCGCAGTGTCGAACGTGTGCGGATCAGTGACGGGAGTGCCGATAGAGGTCATACGTTGAAGTATTTCGCCTCAGGGTGATGGACCACGATCGCGTCGGTTGCCTGCTCGGGAACAAGCTGGAACTCTTCGGACAACGTGACCCCAACACGGTCGGGTTGGAGGAGATCCATGATCTTGGCGCGGTCCTCCAAATCCGGACAGGCGCCGTAGCCCAGCGAGAAGCGGGCACCGCGGTAGCCCAGCTTGAAGAACTCCTCGATGTCGGCGGGGTCTTGGCCGGCGAAGCCCAGCTCGGAGCGGATTCGCGTGTGCCAGTACTCCGCGAGTGCCTCGGTGAGCTGCACCGACAGACCGTGCAGTTCGAGGTAGTCGCGGTAGGCGTTTTGCTCGAACAACTCCTGGGTGGCTGCACTGATGCCCCCGCCAACCGTGACCACCTGGAAGGCGACCACGTCCAACTCGCCGGAGGACTTGGGGCGGAAGTAGTCGGCCAGGCACAGGTGGCGGTCTCGGCGCTGGCGCGGAAAGGTGAACCTGGTGCGCTCGTTGCCGTCCTCGTCGAGGACCACCAGGTCGTCCTTTTCGCTGTAGCAGGGATAGTAGCCGTAAACCACCGCCGCCTCCAGCAGGCCCTCGGTTTGGATACGGTCCAGCCACATCCGCAGCCGGGGGCGGCCCTCGGTTTCGACCAGTTCCTCGTAGCTAGGGCCGTCGCCACGCGATCCCTTGAGCCCCCACTGGCCCATGAAGGTGGCTCGCTCGTCAAGGAAGGCGGTGTAGTCGGCCAGCGGGATGCCCTTGCTGATGCGCTCGCCCCAGAACGGCGGGGTGGGCACCGGGTTGTCGGTGGCCACGTCACTGCGTTCGGGCATATCTTCGGGTTCGGTGACGTCCAGGGTCGCCTTGGTCTTGACGCGGCGTTGGCGCAGCTCAGGCAGCTCCGCGCCCTCCTCGCCGCGCTTGACGGCCATGAAGGCGTCCATCAGACGCAGCCCCTCGAACGCATCACGGGCGTAGCGCACCTCGCCGTTGAACATCTCGGCGAGGTCCTGCTCGACAAAGGAGCGGGTGAGAGCGGCACCGCCCAGCAGCACGGGGTAGTCCTCGGCGATCCCCCGGGAGTTCATCTCCTCGAGGTTTTCCTTCATGATCACGGTGGATTTCACCAGCAGGCCGGACATGCCGATGATGTCGGCCTTGTGCTCCTTGGCGGCGTCCAGGATGGCCGAGACGGGCTGCTTGATGCCGATGTTGACGACGTCGTAGCCGTTGTTGGACAGGATGATGTCGACGAGGTTCTTGCCGATGTCGTGGACGTCGCCTTTGACGGTCGCCAGCACGATGCGACCCTTGCCCTCGTCGTCGGCCTTTTCCATGTGCGGCTCAAGGTAGGCCACGGCGGACTTCATGACCTCGGCCGACTTGAGCACGAAGGGCAACTGCATCTCGCCGGAGCCGAACAGGTCACCCACGACCTTCATACCGGCCAGCAGCGTGTCGTTGACGATGTCCAGGGCGGAGCGCTCTTGCAGCGCCTCGTCGAGATCGGCTTCCATGCCGTTCATCTCGCCGTCGATGATGCGGCGTTGCAGCCGCTCGTCCAACGGCAGCGCGGCCATCTCCTCGGCGCGGGAGGCCCGCAGCTCCTGGGCGTCGACGCCTTCGAAGAGCTGGAGGAACCGCTCCAGCGGATCGTAGCCCTCGCGACGGCGGTCATAGACCATGTCGAGGGCGACCTCGCGCTGCTCGTCAGGGATGCGTGCCATCGGCAGGATCTTGGAGGCGTGGACGATGGCCGAGTCGAGACCGGCATCGACGCACTCGTTGAGGAACACCGAGTTCAGCACGATCCGAGCCGCGGCGTTGAGCCCGAAGGAGACGTTGGAGACGCCCAGCGTGGTCTGCACCTCCGGGTAGCGGCGTTTGACCTCGCGGATGGCTTCGATGGTCTCCATGGCGTCGCCCCGGGTCTCGTCCTGGCCGGTGGCGATAGGGAAGGTCAGCGTGTCGACGATGATGTCCTCGACGCGCATGCCCCACTTGTTCTTCAGTTCCTCGATGAGCCGGACGGCTACGCGCACCTTCCACTCGGCGGTGCGGGCCTGGCCGTCCTCGTCGATGGTCAGCGCGACCACGGCGGCGCCGTGCTCCTTGACCACCGGCATGATCCGGTTGATGCGCGCCTCGGGGCCGTCGCCGTCTTCGTAGTTGACGGAGTTGATGACGGCGCGGCCCCCCATGTGCTCCAGACCGGTCTCGATGACGGCCGGCTCGGTGGAGTCGATCACCAGCGGCAGCGTGGAGGCCGTGGCCAGCCGGGAGGCGAGCTCGGTCATGTCGCGCACACCGTCGCGTCCCACGTAATCGACACACAGATCGAGCAGGTGGGCGCCGTCGCGGATCTGGTCGCGGGCGATCTGGACGCAGTCGTCGTAGCGCTCCTCGACCATGGCCTCGCGGAACTTCTTGGAGCCGTTGGCGTTGGTGCGCTCACCGATGGCCAGGAAGCTGGCGTCTTGGCGGAAGGGCACACTCTGGTAGACCGACGACGCCGCGGCGGCGGTCTCGATCTGGCGCTGTTTGATCTCGCGTCCGCCGACCCGTTCGACGACCTGACGCAGGTGCTCAGGGGTGGTGCCACAGCAGCCGCCCACCAGGGACAGGCCGAACTCGCTGGTGAAGGAGTCGTGGGCGTCGGCCAGTTCGTGGGGCTGGAGGGGGTAGACCGCGCCGTTGGCGCCCAGTTCCGGCAGGCCGGCGTTGGGCATGCACGAGATGGGCAGGCGGGAGTGTTGGGCGAGGTAGCGCAGGTGCTCGCTCATCTCGGCGGGCCCCGTCGCACAGTTGAGACCGATCATCTCGATCTCCAGGGGCTCCAGCGCGGTCAGCGCCGCACCGATCTCCGAGCCAACCAGCATGGTGCCGGTCGTCTCGATGGTGACCTGCCCGATGATGAAGATGTCAGAGCCCATGGCGCGGCGGGCGCGCTGGGCGCCGATGATGGCCGCCTTGGTCTGAAGTAGATCCTGACAGGTCTCGACGAGAATGGCGTCGGCTCCACCGTCGATGAGCCCCCGCGCGCACTCCTCGTAGTAGTCGCGTAGCGTTCGGTAGGGGGCATGGCCCAGCGTGGGGAGCTTGGTGCCCGGGCCTACGGAGCCGAGGACGTAGCGGGGGTGGTCAGGGGTGGAGTAGGAGTCGGCGACGTCGCGGGCGAGCCGCGCGCCGGATTCCGCCAGTTCGTAGGTGCGTTCCGTGATGTCGTACTCGCCGAGATTCCCGAAGTTCGCGCCGAATGTGTTGGTCTCGACGCAGTCGGAGCCGACGTCGAAGAATGCGGCATGGGTGGCGCGCACCACGTCGGGGCGGGTGACGTTGAGAATCTCGTTACAGCCTTCGTAGCCCTGAAAATCGTCAAGGCTGAGGTCGTGTTGCTGAAGCATGGTCCCCATCGCCCCGTCAGCGACGAGAACGCGCTCAGCGAGTGCTTCCCGGAAGGTGAGTCGAGAGCTCATAACCCTTCACTGTAGTGTCGGCGGCTCGCCGACCCACAGACACGGGTCGCCTAACAGCGCTCGCCTGCTGTGGGTCGACGGATGGATCCATGGCCGGTGACAGCGCTGTCGTTTCCGGTCGCTGGCACATGAGACTATCGCACGGCCTCAATCCAGCTATGGCCTACCGGGGTGATAGGCCGTATCCGACACCCCGGACAGCGGGAGTGCCGCCCCGGTCGCGGCGCCGGTGGGAACAGCGAAGGCTCCGACGGTGTTGCAATGAGGGCAAGACGCGCCTGGGGGTGCGCGCGGTGCCACCCGCATGGGTGGCCGACACCCGCGCCGTAACTCTGCGCCATTCAGCACGAGCGCGTAGGGTGGGCGTATCTGGCCGAGTTGGGCTCACCTTGCGCGCACGGCGAAAGTGCTACCGCTGCGACGGTGGGTCGTGGTAAGGCTGGAAGTACGCGTCACGAAACGAAGGTGTAGCCGAGATATCGCCCCAACGGGGGCCAAGTGAGGAGGCGGCCGGTGCCTGAGCTCGACAGCGTTCCTGAGCTCGTCGAGCCGGTCATGGTGGCCGCGTTCGAAGGCTGGAACGACGCCGGCGAGGCCGCAAGCGGGGCCATCGACCACCTGGTGAAGGCGTGGGAAGCCGAGGAACTGCTCGCCCTCGATCCCGATGACTACTACGACTTCCAGGTGTCGCGGCCACGTGGCGATGTCGCCAACGGCGAAAGCCGTGGTATCACATGGCCAACGACGCGCGTCTACCTCGCGCGGCGGCGTGTCGCCGGGCGTGACGTCCTGCTCGTGCGCGGGGCGGAGCCGAACATGCGCTGGCGCGGATTCGCCGGCGACCTGCTAGCCGTGGCCCGCGAGCTCGGAGTGGGCCGCGTCGTCATGCTGGGCGCCCTGCTGGCCGACTCCCCCCATACTCGCCCCGTGCCGATCACCAGTGTGGCCGCACCCGAGAGGTTGGGGCGCGAGCTGAACCTGGAGCCCACCTCCTACGAGGGACCCACCGGTATCGTGGGGGTGCTCCAAGAGGTCTTCGCCACCGCCGGCATGGAGACGGTCTCACTGTGGGCTGCGGTGCCGCACTACGTGGCGCACCCGCCCTGCCCCAAGGGAAGCCTGTCGCTGCTGCGGCGCGTGGAGGACATCCTCGATTTGACCGTGCCCTTGGGAGAGCTCCCCGAAGAGGCGCGGGCGTGGGAGCACGGGGTCGATGAACTCGCCTCGGAAGACTCTGACATCGCCGACTACGTCCGCAGTCTGGAAGAGGCGAAGGATGCCGCCGAGCTTCCCGAAGCCACGGGCGAAGCGATCGCCCGGGAGTTCGAGCGCTACCTCAAACGCCGCGGACGAGGCTAGTCGGCCGATGCCGCCCCGGCGGCGGCGTGGCCGACTCAATACGCGATGGAGCGCCACTCCCCCGTGGCGAGCAGGGTCGCCCACGCCCCGGCGATACGCGCCAGACCGCGGCGCACCTCGTCGACCACAGCGGGCGCAAGGGGAGGCTGGTGGGGATCGCCGTCGGGGCTCAGGCGCACGGTGACCCGCAGCCCGTCGAGAACCCGCTGACCCCGCGCGAGTGCTTCCTCATCGGGGACTTCGCCCGCGGCATGGGACAACTGTGCACGTAACCCCTCGCGCAGGGTGATCGCTTCGTCGAAGTCGGCGAGGGTGATTGGGATCGAGCCCTCGGTCACGAGGTGGTGTTGCCGCAGAAAGCCGGCCAGATCGGCCCGGTCGGCCAGGGTGTCGCCGGTGGCCAGGAACGCCTGGACGAGCGCGGCGGCAGTGCTGTGACTGCTGTGAGGCGTGGGGGATGTCATCCGCTCGCTTGGCGCCCTTTGGCCGACGGAAACGCCGAGGGGATAAGGGCGCCGTCCTCCCTACTGTGCTATCGCGTACCTGCTGAACTACCTTTCGCACCGGCACCCCCTCGGGAGCAGAGCCCGACCTCCCAGCACTGCCAAGGGCCAGCGGGGCGTGGCCCACCGTGACGGCGCCAGCGCCACTCCCGCACCACCACCTCAGTTGCCAGGGAGGTCGTGCGACGGCCGACCCATGGGCCGCGTCCGGCAGAGCGCGGCCATGCGAGGGGCCCGCGGAAAGGATGCTCGCGGCTTCGACGAGGCCCTCCGGAGACGCTGCCAGAGCGGGATCGTCTGGCAGTCGCGCCTACCTGCCGGCTCACAGCCGGCCGCTGGAGCGGGAAACTACACCGAAGCCACGAGTGTAATCATAGCGTCATTATCGTCCCATCAGGGCCAGTCGAGGGGCGAGGAGCACCGCTCCTTGCGGCGGGGAGCCCGCGCGCGACCACGGCATCGCCACGGCGCCGCGCGCCCGATCCCGGCCGGCGTTTCGGCCGCGCAGGCCAGCACGGGACTCCGAGACGGCGCCTACCCCACCGCCCTGCCACGCGACGGCACTGGCGGGGCCGCACGGGAAACTCCCGGAGCTGCCGACCACCTGGCTGCGGCCAGCAGGCCCCGGCGCGCCCGCCGCTTTCGGAAAGCTGTCTGCTCGCGCAGCGGCCACCGCCGTTCAGGAAACGTGTCCCGAGCCGTCGCCATGCGGCGCGGCGTTGGCCCCGCCCTGGCGGGCGGGGCCCTCCCGGCCATACCGCCGCCACCACAAGGAGTGGTCTTAGGCGGGTTTCCAGCGGACTCGTTTACCGTCGCCCCGCACCGCGGCGAGGACGCGACCCCGGCGAGGTCTCTCACTCAGGTACGGCGTGGTTCTCACCGGACCACTGAGTCAACAAATCACCACGAATGGTGACATTTTTGCGCAAACCAACGGCCTGCCGCTCCCCGCCTAGCCGACCGTTGAACGGCGGGCTGGGCTGGAGCGGGAAACAGCCGCTCCTCACGCGGCGCCCCGGCGCCCGGTCCCGCGGACAAAGAGAGCTCACCGCTTGGGCAGCTCCACACCCAGCAGCGTGTCGGCCGTGTCGCGCATGAGCGCGGGAGCGGCGGCATCGTCGCCCTCGCCGGCGAGCGCCGCCGCAGCCCATGCGTCGATCTCGCTCAGGGCAGCGGCGGTGTCGAGATCGTTGGCGAGGGCCGCACGGACCCGATTCAGCATCGGCATGGCGTCAGGGCCGTACTCGGTCGTCGCGGCGCGCCGCCAGCGCGCCAGCCGTTCCTCGGCGCCGTGGAGTTGCGCGGCTGTCCAACTCCACGACTCACGGTAGTGGTGGGACAGCATGGCCAGCCGCACCGCCATAGGGTCGACTCCCTCGGCGCGTAGTCCGGAGACGAAGACGAGGTTGCCGCGCGACTTCGACATCTTCTCGCCGTCCAAGCCGACCATGGCAACGTGGACGTAGCTCTTGGCGTGCGGCCCGGTTCCCGTCGCGCTGCGCACCTCGGCCGCACCCATCTCGTGGTGGGGAAAGACGAGGTCGTCCCCGCCGCCGTTGATGTCGATCCCCATGCCCAGCTCGTGCAGGGAGATGGCGCTGCACTCGACGTGCCAGCCCGGCCGGCCGGGCCCCAACGGGCTGTCCCAGGCGGGCTCGCCCGGTCGTTGGGCACGCCACAGCAGCCAGTCGATGGGGTCCTTCTTGCCCCATCGCTCCGGGTCACCGCCACGTTCGCCGAACAGTTCCAGCATCGTGTCGCGGCCAAGGCCGCTCACCTCGCCAAAACGTGCCGCCGCGGCGGCGGAGAAGTAGATGTCGCCGTCGAGCTCGTAGGCTGCGCCACTGGCGCGGAGGCGCTCGATGAACTCGACGATGAGCTCGATCGACTCCACCACACCGAGGTAGGCACGCGGCGGCAGGATACGCAGCGCCGCCATGTCCTGACGAAACACCTCGATCTCACGTTCAGCGAGCGCACGCCACTCTTCGCCGGTGGCCGCGGCCCGCTCCAGCAGGGGATCGTCGATGTCGGTGATGTTCTGCACGTAGTCGACATCGTGGCCGGCGTCACGCCAGACCCGGTTGACCATGTCAAAGACTAGGTAGGTGAAAGCATGGCCCATGTGGGCAGCGTCATAGGGGGTGATGCCGCAGATGTACATCCGCGCGGTTGCCTCGGGGTCGGTGGTGTACAGGCTGCCGCTAGCGGTGTCGTGGATGTGGAGAGGGTGTCCGCTGCCGGGCAGGCGGACGATGTCGGGCGCAGACCAGGAACGCATAATCCAGAGACTATCCCGCCATCTCGGCAGAAACGGTTCGCCGGGGCCCGCTGCGGACCTGTGATGTCGACGCTGCTGCGGGAGAGAGCCTCCCCTCCTCGCGGCTACACCCCCGGCGGGCATGCCGGGTTGGAATGTGCCGCCGCGCGGCGTGGCGCCCCGAGACCACACGTAGGGCGCGGCTACCGACGTTTCCGCCGGCGGCCACGTGGACTCGCGCTCGGCCGGCGCAGGCACGCCTCGGAGCGTAACGACTGGCGCGAACAGCCGAACCTGGGGGAAAGCGCTGTGCCCGTGAGGGTGACGGGATCGGCTGGCCGGTGCCCCACCGCCACGACACCGGCACCTCCCCCCGAACTTGCCGGCCGTGATCTTTAGGCGGGCGAGCGGAGACCGATGATCAACCGCACACTCACCAGCACGGCCACCGCGCACCCCACCGCGAGCAGATGGTTACCCATGCGCCAGTGCAGCAGTACAGCCGTGACGGCCACCACGTACAGCAGCCAATAGGCCGCCGGTTCCCACACCGAGGCGCTGCTCAACCGGGCTGTGGCCTTACTCCAGGCCCGCCGCGCCCGTGCGCGCAGTCTTGCGATCACCATTGGCTCCCGACGCTCCTTCAACGCTCGGGCGACGACCGGCGCCAACCGAGTCCTTGCGGCCTCGCCGTCCCGGTCGTGCTCATGGCCGGGGCGACACGTGTGACGCCGCTCCTGCCGGTGGTACCTGAGGGAGACGTGCGCCGCGGCGCAGAGGTTTACTGGCAGCCAGCGCGGGCGGCCCGGCCCCACCGCAGGCGGCCAACGCGGCGGAAAGGCAGCGGGAAGGGGGACTTCGGCTGCGGGCCCGTGTGGGGTGCCGTCCCGGCTGCGGCTGGGTTCTGTTTTTGGGGGACGGCGAGATCGCGCAGCGATCAAGGCACGAGCCAACGAAGAACACCTCCACAGCCCCCACTCCAGCCGTTCGCACCACAGAACCTAGCGGCGGTGACCGGAGCCTCACGCCGTCCGCAGCGCGTCGACGAGGCGGGTCCGCCGTGGGATCGTCGCCACCTCGCCCACCGCGCGCGCCAACTCCCCGCCGGTGGCGTCGATGAGGGAGAGGTGTCGTTGGGGCCGGGTCAAGGCGGTGTAGACCTGCGGGCGCGATCCCTTGGTCTCAGGTGGGAAGACGGCGACCACAGCGGGCCAGCTCCCGCCATGGGCGGCAGCGACCGTGACGGCCCACCCGTGCCGCAGGCCCCCCGGGTCGGCCACCGTGACCCGCGTGCCGTCGCGCAGTTCGACCACGCCTCCCGCCTCGGTGATCTCCCGTAGCCAGCCGACCTCGCCCGCTGCGTGCCCCGGCCCCCGGCGGGTCAACAGGACCCGGTCGCCGGCGTCGAACCCGCCGTGGGCGCCCGGACCGGGGTTGAGATGGGTCTTACAGGCGGTGTTGAGCGCTTGGGCCCCGGCCTCGCCGCCATTAGTGGCAGTGATGAGCTGGACGTCGTGGGCCGGGATCTCCAGGGCCCGCGGGATGGAGTCGGTGATCAGTTGCAGGGCGCGGTGCGCGGCCTCGGCAGCCGACTGGGCCGGCACCGTCACAACCTCGCGGCCAGGGGCGTCCACCGCAGCGAGCTCCCCGGCCGCCACCGTCGAGGCCAGCCTGGCCACGGGCCCGGGAGCGGCATCCTCGGGGAGCCGGGCCACCGCCACCGCACGAGAGGTGATCACGTCACTGACCACCTGCCCCGGACCCACCGACGGTGCCTGGCACGGATCGGCGAGCAGCACCAGGTGGGTGCCGTCGCCGCAGGTGTCGACGAGTTCGGTGGCGCGGAGCACGTCCAGCGCCATGGCGTCGGTCACGATCACGAGGCCCGCGGCCGGTGCCGGCGAGCCCGCCCCCGGCGTCTCGGGCGCGCCCGTGCCGGGCGAGCCGAGCAGCTCGGCGAGGGAGACGACGTCAATGCCGCCGCCCGCCCCGGCAGCCGCTAGGCGTGCCCGCAGTGCGGCGGCTGCGCTGGCGGTGGGGCAGGCGACGGTGGCGCCCAGCTCGCTCTCGTGGGCGATACCGGCACAGCAGGCCAACGTGTCGATGATCGCCGCGTCACAGCCGGCCCCGTGTTCCAACACGCACACTCCGCGCAGCGCGACGGTGACCACGGCAGCGGCTGTCGCCGCAGCGACGTGACGCCCCAGGTGCTCGGCTCGCGCTTGGACGATCTCGGCTGCTGTGGCGGCGTCGACGATCGGCTCGCTGGTGGCTGCCAGCCGCGCCAGCCCTTCACCCAACCGCTGCTCAGCGGCCCCAAGTTCGGCTGGGGCCAGCACCACTTCCGGCTCGGGCAGGTCGGCAGCCTCGCCCTCCGCGAACTCGTCCTCATCCCCGTCGAGCGTTTCGAAGGCGACGATCTCCTCGGCCTCTTGGGAGGCTGCCAGCGCGGTCTTGGGATCGCGGACCCCCTGAGAGCGCAGTGCCCGTTCGAGCTGCCGCTCTTCGACAGCGGTGTGGCCCGCACGCACCTCCTGGCGTATGGCCCGCTCCACCAGCGCTCGGCCCCGCCGAGCGTCATCGGGAGAAGCCTGTGCCCCCAGCAGTTGGCGGGCGCAATAGTCGGCCTGTTCCACCGTGACCGTGGACAGTTTCAGCAGCAGCCACGGGTTCTCGGTGATCTGTTCGGCGGCGGTAGAGCCCAATGCCGCCACCAGCGCTCGCGCGAGGTGCTCCGGGGCGCCCATACGGGCCAGCGCGGCGCTCGCCTGCGTGACGGCGGCACTCCCGGACTCCGCCGCGGGCGCGGGGGACGGATGCGGCGACACCTCGGGCACAGCAGCGAATCCCTTCTGATGGTGGTACGGGGCACCGCGTCCCGGCGGGCGGGGCCGATGCCGCTTTCGCAGCGAGCTTAGCGAGAACAGCGGCACCACGGTCGGGCAGTGAACCGGGCTGGGCGTGCCTCAGCGTGCGCGGTGGGGCCACCGTGGGCGACGGTGCAGCCGCGGCGTCACCGCGATGGTGGTTGCGGGGCCACTGGCTGGTCGCGGCGTTGATTTCCTGCCTGCGGTTGGAGCGGGGGTCCCGCTGGTTTCTGGTGCTGGTTGGTGGGTGCTTGCGCGGGGTGGCGCTGGTGTGCGGCTAGGCAGTCCGCTCTTCCTCGGGGACCGATTTTTAGGGTGCGGGCGTGGCCGGGAGCGCGCGGCGGCCTCGGCCCGATCCTCACGCGCATCCGCCTCCCCGTCGACAGGCGTAGCAGGTCGGCGAGGGCGACCGGGGCGGCGGTGACGATCCGGAGTGCGGTACAAAGCTGGCGCCTTGCCCCCTCAAGATGCAAAGAAGCGGCTCCCATGGCCGAAGCCAGGGAGCTGCGCCGCGAGAAGATCGATCACCCCAGCGGCCGGGGGCCGGGGCCGGCCGGGGTGAGCTGAGCGCGCCCGGCGGACGCGGTAGGCGCCGGGGGGCGGCGTGACCGTCTCCCGTGCGCACGATGCTCGTGACTGGTTCGGGTGGGCTCAGTGCAGGGGGGCGGCGGAGGCGTCGTGCAACGCCTCCCGGATTTCACGCGGCAAGACGACGTTCTCGGCGGCCAGGATGTCGCCCAGTTGGGAGGCGGTGCGCGGGCCGACCGTCGTGGCGGCCACATTGGGCTGGTCGCGGACCCAACTCAGCGCCACCGCCAGCGGAGAGACTCCCAGCCCTTCGGCGGCGGTGCACACCGATTCCACTACGCCGCGACTGCGCTCGTCGAAATATGGCTCTACGTAGGGTGCCATGTGCGGCAGTGCGGCGCGGGAATCGCTGGGGACACCGTTGCGGTATTTGGCGGTCAGCACCCCGCGTCCCAGCGGAGACCAGGCGATGGCGCTGGCGCCGCAGTCGTCGGCGGCCGGCAACAGGTCGGCTTCGACACGGCGGTTGAGGAGGGAGTACTCGGCTCCCGTCGACACGATGGGGCAGCGTCCCATCGCTTGGCCGGCGCGCTGCCAGGTGGCGTAGGTGGCGAGTTGCCAGCCGGTGAGGTGGCCGACACCGATATAGCGCACCTTTCCCGCCGCCACCGCCGCGTCGGCGGCAGCGAGGGTCTCCTCGGCCGGGGTGCCGGGGTCGTAGACGTGGAGCTGCCACAGGTCGATGTGATCGACCTGGAGTCGACGCAGGGAGGCCTCCAAGGAGGCCAGCAGGTGCCGACGTGAGGTGTCGAACGGCCGGTTTCCCTCCGGAGTATGCCCCACCTTCGTGGCGAGGATCACATCTTCCCGACGTATGGCGGTACGCAATAGCCGTCCGACAATACGTTCGCTCTGGCCCCCCGTGTAGATATCGGCGGTGTCGATGAAGGTTCCGCCGGCGTCCACAAAAGCGGTCAACTGGTCGGCGGCTTCACTCTCCTCGACATCTTTTCCCCAGGTCATCGTGCCTAAGGCGGTCCGTGACACCCACAGCCCCGACCCGCCGAGCCTTCGCTGTTCCATGGCGCGGAGAGTACCCGCTCGGACCCTTGTACGGGCTGAACCAGCCGAGGGCGGGGTGGTGGCGTATACCGGGCGGCAGGTCACCGGTCGACGTGGCCTCGGACTCTCTGGCCTGCGCCGGCCCGGCCATACTCGTGCTATAACCAGCGTGCCCGCACCGTGGTCGCAAGCAGAGTAAGCTGCCGGGGTCCCCCTCCGCGCCGATTCGCCGCTGAAGCGAGTGCAGCGGGTAGGCCCAGCCCTTTCCGGCGTCTTCCGTTGCCCACCAGTGCGCCACCGGAGGGGGTGACCGGTTGACTGGGAGCCGACTTCGCCGCCCGAGCCCCACACCCTCGGATCTCGTCGGCGGCCCTTCCCAGGCGCCACCGTCGCCACGGAAACCAATAGCCAGGAGCCGATTCCGCCGTGTCCCTACTAGAGGCCCTCATCCTTGGAATAGTCCAGGGGTTGACCGAGTTTCTGCCGATCTCCTCAAGCGGTCACCTCAGAGTCGTCGCCGCCTTCGCCGGCTGGCCCGACCCGGGCGCCGCCTTCACCGCTGTCAGCCAGATCGGCACCGAGCTCGCCGTGCTCGTCTACTTCCGTAACAAGGTCTGGAGCATCCTCTCGACCTGGTTTCGATCCTTGGTCAACAAGGAACTGCGGCGTGACATCAACGCCCGCATGGGGTGGTACGTCATCATCGGCACGATCCCCATCGGTGTGACCGGCCTGCTCCTGGAAGAGCAGATCGACAGCGTCTTCCGTGACCTGCGACTCGTCGCGCTCACCCTGATCGTCTTCGGCGTGTTCCTCGGCATGGCCGACCGCTACACCCGCAAGCGCCGCGAGCTCACCGAGCTTACGGCCGGGCGAGGGATCGTCTACGGTCTCTTCCAGACGCTGGCGCTCATCCCCGGCGTCTCCCGCTCCGGCGCCACAGTTACCGGCGGTATGCTGCTGGGTTTCCGCCGTGAGGCCGCCGCCGAGTACGCTTTCCTGCTCGCCATGCCGGCGGTATTCGCCTCTGGCTTCTACAAGCTGTTCGACATCGGCGGCAACGAGTACGCGGGCTGGGGGGCGACGTTCCTCGGCACCGCTGTGGCCCTCGTGGTGGGCTATGCCGTGATCGCCTGGTTCATGCGCTTCATCTCGACCAACAGCTTCATGCCCTTCGTCTACTACCGCATCGCGCTGGGAATCCTCATCCTCACCTTGGTCAGCTTTGGCCTGCTCGCCCCGACCTCCGGCTCGCAACTGGAGGAGGTCACCGCCGAGCCCGCACAGTCCTCGCAGGTCGACTCCGAAGCCTCCGCATCGCCAGAGCCGGAGGTTTCCCCATCGCAGCCGGGGACCTCCCCCGCCGCCGTCTCCTCCTCCCCCGACGAGCCCGGTCTTGGCCAGCCTGTCGAGCCCGACACCGGTGGGGGCGCCGGGGCCGGTACCGGCGAGCAGCCGACCGATCCCAACCAGGGCTTCACTGTCCAGTGAGCCGCGCGTAGGGGTCCCTGGGGCCGTCCGGTCGCGGTCGCGGGCGACCGGACGGCTGTTAAGGTTCGGGCATGGCGTACCCCTCGGAGGGGCCCCACCCGGGCGACGGCCTCGGCTCCCACCCCATCAGCGCTGAGGCTGACCCCGGGTACTTCCCCTCGCTGACCCGCCGTACCACTACGCTTGCCTCACTACGCACGTTCGCCCTAGCGCTGACCGGGTCGCTCCCGCTTTTGGCCGCGGCGGTCTTTCTCAGCGTCGAACCGGCGTTTACCGTCGCCCCCGCTTCGCTGGCGCTGCCCGCCTTTGGTCTTGCCACGGTCGCTGCGACCCTAGCCGTGCCCCCGGTGCCCGCGCTGGCTCCGGCGCTGTCCCCCCACGTCGCGGCGCGAACCGCTGTCACCTGGCTGCGCATTGTCGTCCTCACCCGCCTGACGCTGTGCGAGACGGCGGCCCTGCTGGGTGTCGTCGCCTCGTTCTTGCAACCGCGCGGCCCGCTGCCCTTCCTGCTGGGAGCTCTTATCTCCGCGGCGGGCATGGCCGCCGTCGGGCTGCCCACGCGCGCCATGATCGAGCGGGTGCGGGTACGGCTGGAATCCGAGGGAACGCCGTCTTTTCTATGGAACGAGCTGCTGCGGGAGGTCAAGCGGGCATGAGCGCCACGGTCACCCTACTGCTGGTCAGGCACGGCATGACCGAGGTCACCGGCGCGACGCTGGCGGGGTGGACACCTGGAATCCACCTGGACGAGCGAGGCCGTACCCAAGCGGCCACCCTGGCGGACCGGCTCGCCGAGGTGGAGCTGGCCGCCATCATCTCCAGTCCCCTGGAACGCTGCCGCGAGACGGCGCAGGCCATCGCCGACGTCAACGTCGGGGGGCGCGAGGTCACCGTCGACGAACGTTTCGGAGAGTGCCATTACGGCGAGTGGACCGGTCGTCCCCTCAAGGAGTTGGCTCAAGAACCGCTGTGGCGGGTGGTGCAGGCCCAGCCTAGCGCCGCCCGTTTCCCCGGTGGCGAGAGCCTCGCCGAGACCTCCCATCGCGCGGTGGCGGGGGTGCGCGCCTACAACGAGAGACTGCTCACCGAGCACGAGCGCCCGGTCTATGCCGTGTGCAGCCACGGTGACGTCATCAAGGCGATCACCGCTGACGCGCTCGGTTTACACCTGGACCAGTTCCAGCGGTTGCAGGCCGACCCCTGCTCGATCACCGCCATCCGCTACACCGAGACCCGCTCGTTCGTGCTTCGCAGCAACGACGTGGGCGGCTCCGTGGCCGGCCTGGTGCCCGAACCGCCCGCCGAAGACGCGCAGGGCTCTGACGACGCCGTCGTCGGCGGAGGCGCCGGCGGTCCCGGTGTCGACGAATCGCGGGCGTGAGTGTGATCCTCTAGGGTTTGTGGCATGCCCGTCTTCCAATACGACCCCCCTGATCGATTCGTGGTCGGCACTGTCGGTCAGCCGGGGGAGCGAACCTTCTTCTTGCAGGCCACCGGCAGCGGTCGGATCACCAGTGTCATCCTGGAAAAAGCACAGGTCGCAGCGCTCGCTGAGCGAATCGAGGAACTGCTGGAGGAGGTCCGGCAACGGTTCGGAGAGGAAGCCGGCGACGTTCTCACCCCCGGACCAATGGACGACGCTCCCTTGGAGCAACCCATCGAGGAGGACTTCCGGGTCGGCACCCTGGCCTTGGCCTGGGACGCCGAAGCCGCACGGGTCATCGTCGAGGCCCAGCAGGTCGAAGAGACCGAAGAGGGCGCGGGCGAGGACACCGACGCCGAAGAGGTCGAAGTGTTCGCTGAGGAAGCTCCGCAAAGCCGTGACGTGCTGCGCGTACACCTCACCGCTGCGGCTGCGCGCGCCTTCGCCAACCGCGCGATGAAGGTGGTGGCCGCCGGCCGTCCCAACTGCCCGCTGTGCGGACGTCCACTCGATCCGGAGGGCCACATCTGCCCCCGGCAGAACGGCTACCGGCCCATGAGTTTTTAGCGCACTGGTGCCAGGGGCGGTCCCGCTGGAGCCGACCACAACCGCAGGGGGTGTCATGACCGCGTCATTCGATGGTAGTACTGCCACCGAGGCCGTTGATCTGCTCCGCAACGGCGATTTGACGGTCAGTGGGCGCCTGGTGGAGGCATCGAACGCGACCCTGTATTGCACCGTCTCCGACGGCGCGCGCAGTGCGGCGTGTGTGTACAAGCCGGTGGCCGGCGAACGGCCCCTGTGGGACTTCCCCGACGGGACCCTAGCTGGGCGGGAGACTGCCGCCTACGCCGTTTCCGAGGCGTTGGAGTGGCACGTGGTCCCGCCCACCGTCTACCGCGACGGTCCCTTCGGTGAGGGGATGGTCCAGTTGTGGATCGAGGGCGACACCACTGTTGACCTCGTGGAGCTCTCCCGCAGCCAAGAGCATGCCGGGTTGCGGCGCATGGCCGTCTTCGACGCCGTCATCAACAATTCCGACCGCAAAATCGGTCACCTGCTGCCCACGACTGACGGTCACCTCTACGGCTGTGACCACGGCGTCGCCTTCGCCGAAGAGTACAAGCTGCGCACGGTGCTGTGGCAGTGGCAGGGACAGCCACTGCCCCCAGACGCTCTGGCGGGCCTGCACCGACTGCGCGAGCTGTTGGCCTCCCCCGAAAGCACGGTCTCACAGGAGTTGGCCCGCCACTTGACCGAACCCGAGTGCTACGCCACCCGCGCCCGAGTGGACCTCCTGTGCGAGCACAGCGTCTACCCCTACCCCTCCCCCGACTGGCCCGCCCTGCCCTGGCCCCCCGTCTAGGCTCTACTGTGCCAACGGTTGGGGTGTGGGGCTGTGGGGGTGTTCTTCGTTGGCTCCTGCCTCGATCGCTGGGCGATCTCACCGGCCTGCGAAGGCGACAGCGGCAGGCGCTCACCCCCGTCCGCCCACCGCCGGCCCTCACCGTCTGTCCAAAAGACAGAACCTGGCGTCGGCCCCCAAGAGACACCGCTGCCCGTGGGAAGCCGGACGGGAACCCCCTGGGGAGGTCGCCTAGCGCGGCACCGAGACGCCCAGGGCACCGCCCCGTCGTGCAGGCCGCGCCGCGGCCCGGGGCCGGCCTGCGGCGCTCGGAGCTGCTCCCAGGAGCGTACCCCTGCATGGCCGCATCCGGTCCACTGCGGGCGGCCCGGCCCGCCCAGCGCGCATAGCACCGTCCCGGCCCCTCGCCGCGCGGCACTACCTCCCTCGACCGTGGCGCAACCGTTGGGGCACGTGTGGGGGCGAGCGCCGGCTCGCCCCTGCCCCGCCCCTTGCCTTCTCGCCCGCTCGGCACCGCACGAGCGCTGCTGTCGCCCTCCCGGCGCCCTGCGAGGACCACCCCCGAACGCGGGATCGTCCCGCGACTGCCGCGAGCCGGTTTCCCCGCCTTGCCATTCCGGGAAGCTCGCGGGCACCCCACCTGTTCCAGCCAAGAGGGCGGAGCTGAATACTGGCGGGGCTGCGCCGTCGACCCCGCGCGGCGCGAGGAAGGAGAAAGAGGCTCCGATGTGCACCGTGATCGTCAGCCACGATCCCAGCGCTGACGTGCCGCTGCTCGTCGCCGCGCTCCGCGACGAGATGACCGACCGCGCCTGGGAGCCGCCGGCCCGGCACTGGCCCGAGCGGCCCGGTCTCCTGGGCGGGCGCGACCGGCACGCCGGCGGCACATGGCTGGCCGCTCACCCCGCCCCCGCCGCAGCCTCGCCCCGCTTGGGTGCGGTCCTCAACGGCCGTGTCACCGCCGAGCCGTTCCACGGGCGCCGCCCCGTCTTGGACTCCACTGTCGCTCCCGCCCGCGCCAAGCGCAGCAGAGGTGAGCTTCCGCTGCTGGCCGCCGACAGTGCCGAGCTCCGCTTGGACGGCACTGACTTGGACGCCTTCGACCCCTTCCACCTGCTGCGTGCCGACGCCGAGGCAGCGACGCTGTCCACCTGGGACGGCGCCGACCTCACCGAGCGGGCGCTGCCCCGGGGGGTCAGCGTGATCGTCAACACCGGTCTCGACGCGGCCGAACCGCGCGCGCAACGCTTCGCCCCGTTGTTCGCCCACCGCCGTCCGCGCCCGGACGCGGAGCTGCTGCGCACAGCCACCGACCCCTACACCATCTGGGGCGCCTGGGCCGAACTCATCGATACCGCTGCCGGTTCCGGCGCCCGCACCGCTGGAACCGGCAGCGGGGCCGACGATCCCTCCGCCATCGTCGCCCGCGTCGAGCTCGACGGCGGTCGCGTGTGGGCGACCTCGTCGGCGACCTTGCTGGCTCTTACCGGCGACGGGCTGCGCTATGCCTTCACCGACTCCCTCGGCGACCCCCACGCCTGGCGCATGGTTCACTAACCGTTAGAGGCTGTTTTTTCAGACGGGCGGCCAGGACAGGCGGCGGGCGCAAGCCGGTGAGTGCGTCCGCGGTCGCCCCCAGACTGGCGAAATCGCGCAGCGATCGAGGCACGAGCAACGAAGACACCCTATCCCCCACCGTCCGAGCAACAGCACTCCAGTGGCGCCCCGCGTCGGGAAAACGACGCGGCTTCCCCTCGCTGACGCGAGTGGACAGGCCGGCGCTTCTCGGGCAGGGGTGCGGGCGCGACGCAGCCCCGCTTCGGCGGACCTGCCGCTCCTCTGCGGCCGAGCCCAGCCCGACACCAGCGCCCGCGGATACGACGGGAGCCTGCCGCGGCGGCTAGACGCGGTCCACGAACCCGCCGTCGATCACGAGATTAGCCCCGCTGATGAAGCTCGCCATCGGGCTGGCCAGGAAGGCCACCGCGCGGGCGACCTCCTCGGGGGCACCCATCCGGCCACACGGGATACGGGAACGGATCTGCTCGTAAAACTCGGGGTCCTTCTGTCGGCGCCGCGCCCATCCGCCGCCCTCGAACTCGATCGGCCCCGGTGAGACAGTGTTGACCCGGATTCCCTTCTCCGGCAGCGTGCGCGCCAGCGAGGCGGCGTAGTGGTTCAGCGCAGCCTTGATCGGGCCGTAGGCCTTGGGGCCGGAGGGGGTGCCAGTGTGCAGGGCCGAGGTGGTCGAGATGAGGACGATGGCGCCGCCGCGCGTGGACTCGGCCAGGTAGGGTTCGGCGTCGGCGGTCATGCGCACGAACGGCATGAGGTCGGTGGCGACGTTGCGCTCCCACTGATCCGCGGTGGCAGCGCTGCCTCCGGAGACATTGGAGACCAGGATGTCGATTCCGCCCAACTCGGCGGCGGCACGCTCGATGAAGGCGCGCATGGCGGCGGCCTCGGAGACGTCGAGAGCCTCAGCGACCACCGTTGTGCCTTGGGCGCGCAACTGGTCGGCGGCTTCCTCCAGCGGCCCGGCCGAACGGGCGCAGATCGCCAGGTCAGCACCTTCATCAGCGAGAACTTGGGCGATCGCGCGGCCGATGCCGCGGCTGGCTCCCGTGACGACAGCCCTGGCCCCGTCGAGCCCCAAATCCATGGCGGGTCTCCCCTATTCGACTCGTGGTCGGCTCGCAGGAGTGGGCGCCCCGCACGCGGGACGCCCACTCCTGCCCGATCGGGAAAAGCCTAAGCTCCGATGGCGTGAAAACCACCGTCGACATGGACGAGTTCACCGGTCGTTGCGGGAAACCAGTCTGAGAGCAACGCAACGACGCCGCGCGCGGCCGGTTCCGGATCGCTCAGATCCCAGCCCAGGGGGGCGCGCTCGGGCCAGCGTGCGGCGAGGTTGTCGAAGCCGGGGATGCTGCGCGCCGCCATCGTGGCGAGGGGGCCAGACGAGACCAGGTTGACGCGGACCCGCTGCTCACCCAGGTAACGGGCGAGGTAGCGCGAAGTGGCCTCCAGGCTGGCCTTGGCCACGCCCATCCAGTCGTAGACGGGGTAGGCCACGGTGGCGTCGAAGTCCATGGCCACCACGGAACCGCCGTCCTTCATCAGCGGCAACACGGAAGTGGTGAGCGATTTCAGCGAGTAGGCGGAGGTGTGCATCGCGGTGGCGACGTCGTCCCACTCGGTGTTGAGGAAATTCCCTCCCAAGGCGTCGGGGGGTGTGTAGCCGATGGAGTGGACGACCCCGTCCAAGCCGCCGACGTGCTCGCTGATCCGGTCGGCGAGGCTGTCGAGGTGGCCGGTGTCGGTGACGTCGAGCTCGAGCACCGGCGCCTGCTCAGGGAGGCGTTTGGCGATGCGCTCGACGAGGCTGAGCCGGCCGTAGCCGGTGAGCACGACGGTGGCGCCCTGCTCCTGGCACAGCCGGGCGACGTGGTAGGCGATCGAACTCTCGGTGATCACCCCGGTAACGAGGATTCGCTTGCCCTCGATGATTCCCATGGCTTCCTCAGTCCTGTGTTAGTTGCTCGGTGCGAGCCGCTCGGGCGGCTCCCGGCCCGTGCGGGCCGGTCGGGGGGCGAGGGTGGGAAGGGCGCTAGTGGCCCATGCCCATGCCGCCGTCGACAGGGATGATCGCTCCGGTGATGTAGGCGGCCTCCTCGCTGGCGAGGAAGCGTACGGCGGCGGCGACCTCGTCGGCCCGCCCAAAACGTCCGAGGGGCACGGTGCCCTTGATCTCGTCTTGGCGCTCCTGGGGCAACTGGGCGGTCATGTCGGTCTCGACGAATCCGGGGGCGACGACGTTGACCGTGATGTTGCGCGAGCCCAGCTCGCGGGCGAGCGAACGGGCGAAGCCGACGAGCCCGGCCTTGGAGGCGGCGTAGTTGGCCTGGCCGCCGGAGCCGAGCAGGCCCACCACCGAGGAGATGAGGACGATACGTCCGGAGCGTTTGCGCATCATGCCCCGCACTGCCCGCTTGGCCACGCGGAACGCGCCGGTGAGGTTGGTGTCGAGGACGGCGGAGAAGTCCTCCTCGTTCATCAGGGCGAGGAGTTGGTCCTTGGTGATGCCGGCGTTGGCGACCAGGACCTCCACCGGCCCGTGTTCCTCCTCGACGCGCTTGAAGGCGGCGTCGACCTGGGCGGTGTCAGTAATGTCGCAGTGGACGCCGAACAGCCCCTCTGGCGGTTCGCCGGAGCGGTGGGTCACGGCCACGTCGTCGCCGACGCCGGCGAAGCCGCGGGCGATGGCCAGGCCGATTCCCCGGTTGCCTCCGGTGACCAGAACCGAGCGGGACATAGGGCGGCACCTCCGAAGTGCTGCGGGCAGCAAAAGACCAGTCAAGAACGCACAGCAGGGTACCGAGCTACGGTGCGTTCCTCGAACCGAGGCCACCCAGACACGGCGCGTGCGAGCACCGCGACTTACTTACAGCGGCAGCCGCGTCTGGGCGAGGTCGAACTCGAAGGGTATGGGCAGCGGGAGCTCCTAGTTGCCCGAGGCGGTGTGGGGGGCGTGGTAGGTGGCCTCAGCCGGAGACGTGTTCGAGACCGCTGGCGATGAGGGGCGGGACGGCCTCACCGATGCGGTCGAAGTTCTCGCCCACAGTCTGGCCCTGGGTGTAGCGGTAGTGGATGCCTTCGAGGATCACCGCGAGCTTGAAGTAGGCCAGTCCCACATACCAGTCCAGGTTGGAGACGTCGCGGCCCGAGCGTTGGGCGTAGCGGGCGACCAGCTCGTCGACGCCAGGGTAGCCGGGCGCGTCGCCGCTGGTGCTGGCGACGATGCCGGGCGGGAGTTGACGATTGGTGTAGGCCACGATGAGCGCCAGGTCGGTGAGGGGATCGCCGAGGGTGGACATCTCCCAGTCGAGGACGGCGGTGATGCGCTGGTCGGGCCCGACCAAGACGTTGTCGAGACGGTAGTCGCCGTGGACGATGGCGGGATCGGGGGAGGTAGGCAGCGCCGTGGCGAGGCGGTCGTGGAGCTCGTCGGCGCCGGGCAGGTCGCGGGAGCGGGAGGCGGCCAACTGCTTGTTCCAACGGCGCACCTGGCGCTCCAGAAAGCCCTGGGGGCGGCCGAAGTCGGCCAGGCCCACCGCAGTCGGGTCCACCGCGTGCAGGTCGACGAGGGTGTCGATGAGGCAGAAGGCGATGGCGCGGGTGCGGTCGGGGCCCAGCGCGGCCAGCTCCGCGGCATCGCGGTAGGGGGTGCCCGCCACGTACTCCATGACGTAGAAGGGGGCGCCGATGACGTCGGTGTCCTCACACAGCACCACGGTGGGCGGCACCGGGACCGGCGTGTCGGCCAGCGCGGTGCTGACCCGGTATTCGCGGCCCATGTCGTGGGCGGTGGGCAGCACGTGACCCAGCGGAGGGCGGCGCACCACCCAGCGGCCGTGACCGTCGGTGACGTCATAGGTCAGGTTGGAACGCCCACCGGCGATGACCTCACCGGTCAGCTCCCCGCGCACCAGGCCCGGACGGTGGGTGTCGAGATACTCGCGCAGGCGGAAAAGGTCCAACCCCGGAGGATTCGGCACACCTATCAGCTCCCTCAACTCACGGTCCCGCCGATTGTGGCACTCCCCGCCAAAACCGACCAGACGGTATCCATGCTTGGCCTCAGGAAATATACACCAGGAGACCACCTGTACATACCACGCGGTCGGTATGGAGTATTCGTGCAGTTCACGCTCGCACGCAGCGCCGACGACACCGGCTGCCGAGGTTAAGAGGGTGCTTCCCCCGTTAGGGCGACGCCGGCGTTAGACCATGGAGGGTGAGGTGGCCGTGATCAAACCCAGCCGGCGTCATGGGCCAGGATCGCCGCTTGGACGCGGTTGCTCAGCTCCAGTTTGGCCAGAATCCGGCTGACATGGGCTTTGACCGTGGCCTCCCGCATGCCCAACTCTCGCCCTGTCTCGGCATTGGACATGCCGGCGGCCACCGCGGTGAGCACGGCGCGCTCCCGCTCGCTGAGGACGTCCAACCGACACGCCGACGCGGTGGCGGTGTCAGAGACCGAAGCGGCGAACTGGCGCAGCATACGCTTGGTGACGCTGGGTGCCAACATCGCGTTGCCCTCGTCGATGGTGCGCATCGCCGCGACGAGGTCGCGGGGCGGGGTGTCTTTGAGGAGGAACCCCACCGCGCCGGCGCGCAGCGCCCGGTGGACGTACTCGTCGAGATCGAACGTGGTGAGCAGAACGACCTTGGGGGGCTGCGGCAGCGCCGCCAGTTCGCCGGTGGCAGCCAGACCGTCGATACCGGGCATGCGGATGTCGAGGAGGACGACGTCGGGGTGCAGCTCGCGGGCGAGCCGCACTGCCTCGGCGCCGTCGGCACCCTCCCCGACGACGTCGATGTCATCGGCGGACTCCAGGATCATCCGCAGTCCCGAACGCACAAGCTGCTCGTCATCGACCACGACGATCCGAACCACGTATCCCTCCCGTCATCGGCCCTCAACCGAGGGTCCATCGCTGTGTGGGGCCTCGTCTGAGGCTACGGGGGCGGCGGGCAGTACCGCGCGCACCCGCCAGCCGCCATCGGCAGTGGGCCCCGCGCACAGCCGGCCGCCGACCCGCAGGACCCGTTCATGCAATCCGGCGAGACCATAGCCGCCGGCGGGCGGCGCGACATGGCGGGTGTCGCCGGATACGGGGGTGGCAGGCGGCCCGTTGGCGACCAGGACCGCCAGTTCATCGCTGCCGTAGTCGAGCCGCGCCACGACCGCGGTGGCGGGGGCGTGCTTGGCGGCGTTGGTCAACCCCTCTTGCACGGCCCGGTAGGCCGTGCGTTCGAGCTGGACCGACAGCGGGCGTGGCGTCCCGCCCGTGTGCCAGCTCACGTCCATCCCCGCTGTGCGCCACTGCTCGATCAGCCGGTGCAGGTCGGCCAGCACGGGCTGGGGCGCGGTCGGGGCCGCGGCGGCGGGATCGTCACGCAGGACGCCGAGGATCTCGCGCAGTTCGGCCAGGGCCTCGCGCCCGGTGGTGCGGATGACCCCGGCGGTCTGGGCAGTCTGGCCGTCGGTGGCCGAAACCTCCAAGCCGCCGGCGTGCAGCACCATGAGACTGACCCGGTGGGCGACGACGTCGTGCATCTCGTGGGCGATACGGGTGCGCTCGGCGATGATGGCGCGTTCGGCTTTGAGATGCTGCTCGCGTTCGAGGCGCTCGGCGCGCTCGCGCAGGTTAGCGACGAGCTGGCGCCGGGTGCCCGCCCACAGCCCCACGGTCAGTGGCACCACCAGCGCGACGATGACCAGCATGAACGTCGGCGCCTCCGAGTTCAGCGGAGGATAGCTGAACAACAGCGCCGCCAGGACCGCGCCGCTCCACAGGGCCAGGCGGCGCCGGTCGGAGAACCAGGCGGCGTAGCTGTAGAGCGCTATGGTCGCCGGGACGAAGTTGGCGAAGCCGAAGAGCAGGAGCACCGACAGCGCCAGCAGGTAGCCGGGTCTGCTGCGCCGCCACAGGATCGTCAGCGAGACCAGAGCGGGCAGCAACAGGAACACGGTGAGCGTGAAGGGAAGCTCCAGGCCGCCGGGCACGAAGGGCGGGAAAGGCCTCGCGCCTTGGCCCAGGGCGTTGCCCATGGCGACGAAGGGAAAGTACCAGATCGCATAGCTCCAGTCGGCGACGCGGTAGCGCCGCTGCCACCCCCACGTCCATATCTGCCACGCCCGGTCCAGTGCTGCACGCATGGCAGAAGACAATGCCCGATCCAGCCCCATGGGGCGGATTCTAGGGCTGGGGCACGAGCGGTGGAATCGGCGGCGGCCGGGGGCGATCTCTACCGACCATCGTCGATACGGCCGCGCTGATCTGCAAGAACATCATTGTGGCCGGTGCGCTGTGGCGGTGGAGCCCACCGACGAAAGTCGGTGGGCTCCACCGCCACCGAGTGACCTTTGGCGATAGGGGTACCTCTTTCGCCCCTCGTGTGAATCGACCGCGCGGGCGAGGTCGGCGCGGCCTGGCCGCTCCTAGGCTCAGACGGGCATGCGCGCCGTAGCCGGCGCGCGACGGGGCGGGAGCACCCAGCGGCCCGCCGGCACGGTACCGCCGCCCCTGCCCCACCGATCGCTTTCCCCTCGGTTGAGCTAGGAGAACGCCGTGAGCGAGACCATGGCCCACCAGGCCGCCCCGCAGACCGACGCGCCCCCTGCGGTGGTCGCTCAGGGGTTGACGAAGGTCTACGACACGGGGGCCACGGCGGTACGCGCGCTGGACGGGGTGGACGTGGCGTTCGCCCGGGGCGCCTTTACCGCGATCATGGGCCCCTCAGGGTCGGGTAAGTCGACGCTGATGCACTGCCTGGCCGGACTGGATACAGCCACGTCGGGGTCGGTGCACATGGGCCGTACCGACATCACCGGCCTCAAGGACCGGGAGTTGACACTGCTGCGGCGCGACCGCATCGGCTTCATCTTCCAATCGTTCAACCTGTTGCCGATGCTGACCGCCCAGCAAAACATCGTGCTCCCGGCCGAGATCGCCCGACGCAAGGTGGAACCCAAACGGTTCGAGCGCATCGTGGAGGTCGTGGGGCTGCACGACCGGCTCGACCATCTGCCGGTGAAGCTCTCCGGTGGCGAACAGCAGCGCGTGGCCGTGGCGCGGGCGCTGCTCAACGACCCGGAGGTCGTCTACGCCGACGAGCCCACCGGCAATCTCGACTCGCGTTCGGGCGCGGAGGTGTTGGGTTTCCTCCGCGACTCCGCTCGGGAGCTGGAGCAGACCGTAATCATGGTCACCCACGACCCGATGGCTGCCGCCTACGCCGACCGCGTGGTGTTTTTACGCGACGGCCGACTGGTCGACGAGGTGGGCACGCCCACCGCCGAACTGGTACTGGACCGCCTCGTGAAGCTGGAAGGGTAGGCGACCGTGCTGCGCACCACACTGGCCGGGCTCCGGTTGCACAAGCGACGGCTGTTCACCACCGCTCTGGCGATCGTGCTGGGGATCATGTTCGTGACGGGCACGCTCGTCTTCTCCGACACGCTGCGCGCGGACTTCAGCCGGCAGGTGATGGGGTCGGCCGGCAAGATCGATGTGATCGTCACCGCGACGGGTGTCGCCAAGGCAGGGCCGGACCCGGACGAAGAACCCACGGGCGAGCCGGGCGCCTCCGACGTCGAGACGGTGGCGGCGTTGCGGGACCTGCCCGAGATCGAGAGCGTCCAAGGCGTACTCGAAGGGCCGGCACCGCTGCTGGACCGCGACGGCCGCGCGGTCGGCTACATCCCCACATTGGGTATGTCGGTGGGCGGGGAGGTCAGCCGCTACGAGGCGTTCGAGGGGCGGCTGCCCACCGCCGACAACGAGGTGGCGCTGGACACCGGCAGCGCCAACGACAACGATTTCGGCGTCGGCGACACCGTGGAGGTGCTCGATCCCCAGGGAGAGCCGCGCTCGTTCACGGTCGTCGGGCTGATCGACCTCGGCATCCAAGGCTCCGTGTCCCAGCGGGGGGCAGTAGCGTTCACTCCCGAACGCGCCCAAGAGATGGTCGAGCTGCCCGCCGGCTCGGGCTACACCCGGATCTATGTCATGGGGGCCGAAGGCGTTCCGGTGCACCAACTCCAAGAAGAGGTGGCCGCGGCCACCGGTGAAGCCGCCCAGGTGCAGACCGGCCAGGAGGTGGGCGAGACGCTGGCCGAGCGGGCCGGCGCCGAACTGGAGATCATGCGCAGCGGGCTGCTGTTGTTCGCCGCTGTGGCGATGTTCGTGGCCGCCATCGTCATCTACAACACCTTCGCCATCCTCATCGCCCAGCGCCAGCGCGAAATGGCGCTACTGCGCTGCCTCGGCGCGGTGCGCGGGCAACTCTTCCGCGGCGTGCTGGTCGAGGCGGTGATCGTCGGTCTGCTCTCCTCGGCGGTGGGCGTACTCGCCGGTATCGGCCTGGGAGCGGCCGGACTGACCTTCGGGGCCGAGCTGATGTATCCCACCACGGGGGCGACGGCGGGGCTGGTCGTCAGCCCGCTGGCAGTGCTGGCGAGTCTGGGTGTTGGGACCCTGGTGACCATGGGGGCCGCATTGGTGCCCGCCCTGGGCGCCACGCGGGTCGCACCGCTGGCGGCGCTGCGCGCCGGCGCGACGCTGGGCTCGGAGAAGGGGGTCGGCTGGCTGCGGATCGTGGCGGCAGTGGCGCTGTTCGGCATCTGCGGGGCCATGGTGGCCCTCGCGGTGGGCGGTGACCCCAGCCCGCGCAACCTGACGCTGATTGTCGCGGCGGGCGTGACCTGCTTTTTGGGGGTGGTGCTGCTGAGCCCGTTGCTGGTTCGCGGGTTCGTGTGGCTCATCAGCGGCCCCATGCGCAGCAGCGGCGTACCGGGCAGGCTGGCCGCCGACAACGCCGGCCGCACGCCCAAGCGAGCGGCGACCGCCATGATCGCCCTGACCGTGGGCGCCGGGTTGATCACGGCGTTCTCGGTGTTTAGCGCATCGGTGCAGTCGAGCCTGGACGAACAGCTCGACGACCGGATGCCGGTGGACTATCAGATCATGCGCCAACTCGGGACGACCGCGGAGGAACAACGGCAGGGGGTGCCGCCCGCGGTGGCCGCCGAGCTGCGCCAGACCCCCGAACTCGACAAGGTCTACTCGCTGCACGAGGCCGATGCGCATGTGGCGGAGCAGCCGCAGATGAGAGTCTCGGCACTGACCGGCGGTGACCTCACCGAGATAGTCGAAGAGACCACCTCCGGCGACCTCGCCGACTTCACCGATCAGACGACGGTGCTCTCGCAACCGATGGCCGAGATGCTGGGGGTGGAGGTCGGCGACCAGGTGGACATCGGCACCGAGCAGCAGCGCCCCTACGAGGTGGTGGCGGTAACTTCGGAGACGGAGGCCCTCGCCCCGATCGTCGTGGCCTACTCCGACTTCACCGAGCAGTTCGCCGACACCGGCCGGATACAACTGGTGGCCGTGGCTAAGGCCGAGGGGATCGAGACCACGCAGGCACGCGATGTCGTCGACGCCGCGGTCGCGGACTACCCCACTCTCGGGGTGCAAAGCGCAGCGGAGCTGAAACAGCAGTACACCGACATGTTCAACGTCATGTTCCTGGTGGTGGCCGCGCTGCTGAGCATGGCGATCCTCATCGCGATATTCGGTATCGCCAACACCATGGCGTTGTCGGTGCTGGAACGTACCCGCGAGTCGGCGCTGCTGCGGGCCGTGGGGCTGTCACGGGCGCAACTGCGGTGGATGCTGTCGCTGGAGGCGGTGATCGTCTCGGTGCTGGGCGCCCTGACCGGGATCGCGGTCGGAATCGTGTTCGGCTGGATCACCGGGCGGGCGGTGCTGGAGGAGGTGAGCCTCGTGCTGCCCGGCTGGCAAATCGCGGGCTTCGTCGCGGCGGCGGTACTCGCCGGTCTCGTGGCCGCGGTGCTGCCCAGCCGCAGGGCCGCACGCGCCTCGATCACCGCGGCGCTGGCCAGCGAGTGAGCTCACCGCCGCGCCGTCCCCGACGGGGTGGGAGGCTCCCGCGGGGACGGTGCGGCGGGAGGCGGCCGGAAACGTAACGCGGCGGATACGTGCGCCGCCAGCGGCGGGCGCGATAGATTCGAGGAAGGGTAGCGCCGACTCGCGCCCCTTGGTATCGGGGAGGTCCCGGTCAGGCGACCCCCTTGGCGCCCCGTTCGTGATCGATAGAGTGACGCTATGCCGCACGAGGTCCCCGCCGACGGGCACCGGCCCATCATCGCGTGCGTAGGTGGTGGGGCGAGTGCCACACTCACCGCCATCGCGCTGCTGCGCGCCACCACGTGGCTGCGGCTGCCCTACCGACTAGTACTGTTCGACGAGCACGGCCGCCACGGCCGGGGCACGGCCTACGCCACCACCGAGGAACACCACCTGCTCGCCTCACCGGCCACGACGATGTCGGCCATCCCCGAGCAGCCGGCGCACTTCGTCGAATGGGCCCGCAGCCGCAACGGAGATTGCCGGGCCGCCACGTTCCTGCCGCGCGGCGACTACGGCGACTACCTGTGGGAGACGCTGCTGGCCACCGCGCGATGGGCCGAACCCCACGCCTCGCTGGAGTGCCGTACCGCGCGGGTAGTCTCTGCCACCTGCGATGACCGGGGCGTGACGCTGGGGCTGGCCGGAGGCGAGCGCGTCAACGCCGCTGCGGCCATCGTGGCCACGGGAAACGCGCGGCCGAGTCCCCTTACCGCGGCAGCCGAGCTGGGGGTGCCGGTGATCGACCCGTGGGCCCCCGAGACAGCGGGGAAAACGCTCCAGGGGCACCGGCGGGTCCTGACGATCGGCACCGGTTTGACCATGGTGGATGTAGCGCTGTCGGTGGCCTCGGCGGCCCCACAGGCCCGGATCGATGCCGTCTCGCGGCGCGGGCTGCTGCCCCACCGACACCGCCCGCCGGTGGTGATGCCGCCGGTCGCGGTGGATCTGAGCGGACCGCCGGCGCTGCGCACCCTCACCCGGCGGGTGCGGGCGGCGATCGCGGCCTACCCCGGTGACTGGCGCCATGTCGTCGATTCGCTGCGCCCCCACACGGCGCAGTTGTGGCAGGGGCTCACCCGCGAGGAGCAGCAGATCTTCCTCGAACGCTTCGCTACCTACTGGGAGAGCGCGCGGCACCGGATGGCGCCCGAGGCGGCGGAGGAGGTTGCGGCGCTGCGCGCCTCGGGACGGCTGCGGGTGCACGCCGGCGGCATCGAAGGCGTGGAACCGGGCCACGAAGGGGTTCGCGCGCGACTGGGCAACGGGCGAGTGGTCGAGGCCGACGCCGTGGCCGACTGCACGGGGGCGCACCCGGGCTCCTCACCGTTCCTGCGCGGGTTGCTCGCGCAAGGGCTGGCCCGCCCCGACCACTTGGGCATGGGGATCGACACCTGCCCGCACGGAGCGCTCATCGACGCCTCGGGCAAGGTGAGCCGCCGGTTGTTCGGTTTGGGGCCGGTGCGCCGCGGCAGGCTCTACGAGACGACCGCCATTCCCGAGATCCGGGAGCAGGCCGAACACCTGGCCCAGCGCATCGCCGATACAGTGCTACGCGAGCGCCCCGTCTCCGGTGGCGGGGTCCACGTCGCCGGTTGATCGTACCGCTGGGCAGGCTCTTTAGCGTGGCCGGTGGGTAGAGCGGGGCTGGCGCTCGTACCTGCGCAACTGGAAGGGGCGCAGTGCGGACTCGACCTGCACGGCGAGATCCATCTTGCTGTCGCCCTCGCGGCGGTCCTCGAAGTGGATGGGGATCTCCACCATCTTCTGTCCACGGCGGTAGGCGCGAAAGTGCATCTCCACCTGGAAACTGTAGCCGCTGCTGTGGATATCGGAGAGTTCCATGACCTCCAGCGCTTCCCGGCGCCAGATTTTGAACCCGGCCGTGATGTCGCGGATGGGCATCGCCAGGATGGCTTTGACATAGGTGTTGGCCCAGGTGCTGAGGAGGCGACGCGGCAAGCTCCACTGGTGGGACAGGCTGGCGCCGGAGACGTAGCGGCTGCCGATGACCACGCCGGCACCGGTGGAGAGCATGGTTCCCAACAACTGCGGCACATACCCCGGGTGGTGGCTGAGGTCGGCGTCCATCTGGACGACGAACTCGGCGCCTTCGGCGAGTGCGCGCGTCATGCCGGCTACATAGGCCCGCCCCAGTCCGTCCTTGGTCGTGCGGTGGACAACGGTGATGCGGCCGGTTCCCTGACCGCCGTGCTCGGCGGCGAGTTTCTCGGCGATGTCACCTGTGCCGTCGGGAGAGTCGTCGTCGACGACGACGATGCGCAGGTTGGGCAGGTCGAGCGCGAGAAGCTGGGCGACCAGGTGCGTCAGGTTGTCGGCCTCGTTGTAGGTCGGGACCACGACGCTCACGTTGGAGCGCGACCAGGGCTCGGGCAGGGTAACCGGAGTGGGCATGCAGCGGCCTCCAAATTCGTCGTCGGGCCGGAAGCGGCCGTGGCTGGGTGTGTCGATCGCCAGCCTCCACGGTAGAGGCGCTGTGGACGCGGCGGGAAACGCTGCGGGGCGCGAACGCGGGCAGGGGGCGGACCGAGCGGGGATGACCGGGAAGAAGGCGCTGTCCGAAAAGTTGGGGTTTTGCTGCGGCCGGCGGGCCGGCACATCCATGCTCGGCGCGGTGCGGGTGCCCCCTGGCTGGACGAGGGGCGGCGGGCAGAGCGCTACTGTGCGACGTCGGCTCGCCGGGCGCGGGGAGGCGAGGCTGCCCGACTGTGCGCAACCGCGCGAGGGGGGCGGCGCGGTCGTGGGCGCGGCGGGGGTGGCTACTCGCCCTGGTCGTTTTCCAAGACGGCGACATGGACGGTGGTGCCCATGTCCTCCAGGGTCATGAGGACTTCGGGGTCGGCGTGGTTGTCGGTGACCAGATGATTGATGTGTTCAGGGGGGACCGTCTGCACCATGGTGTCGGTGCCGATCTTGGTGTGGTCGGCCAGGATGACGGTCTCCTGGGCGCAGGCGACCAGAGCCTGATCGACGCTGGCCACCGCCGGGTGGGGGGTGCTCAGGCCCCGGTCGACGGTGAGGCCGTTACCTGAGAGGAAGGCCCGGTGGACCCGGATGCCGGCAAGGGCCTGTTCGGTGGCCGAGCCGATGAGTGCCAGCGTCGTCCCTCGCAGGGAGCCGCCAGTGACCATGACATCGATGCCGGGCGCGTTGACCAGCACTTGGGCGACCAGGAGCGAGTTGGTCACGACGGTTAGGTTGTGGCGCCCCATGAGCTCGCGGGCCAGCGCTTCGGTTGTGCTGCCGGGTCCGAGCACGATCGCGTCGTCGTCCTCGACCAGGGCCGCGGCGGCCTTAGCGATGGCGAGTTTCTCCGGGGCGGCCTGCCGGGTCTTTTGCGCGTAGCTTTGTTCGTGGCCCAACCGTCCTGGCGGGGCGGCACCGCCACGGCGCCGGTCGATCAGCCCTTCGGCCTCTAGTGCCCGCACGTCACGACGGACGGTGACCTCGGACGCACGGACCTGGCTGGCGATGTCGCGCAGAGCCATGGCCCCATTGGAGCGCACCAATTCCAGGATGCGTTCCCGCCGCTCGGCCGCGAACGTCGGCTTTCCCTCCTCTGTCACAGGTGTCTCCTCCGGCCGTGCGGGCGTTACCGCACCGCGGACTCTCGCAATGAACGATTCCAGTGCGATTCGATCATAATCGATCACCTGGTGTTCCTGACCGGGGCGCCTTCCGCTGGCCTCGCGTGAAAGCGGGGTGTGGGACCGAGTGGGGGGCGGGCGCTCAGTTGAGGTGCCCGCCGTGCGCGGTGAACGACTGGTCGACGGCGTCGTCGTCGGGGGATTCCTCGGCTGCGGGGGTGCCCGTGCCGCCGAGGAGGGCGACCCAGAACAGCGCGGCAAGCACAGCCAGCGTAGCGAGAACGGCGATACCGAACAGGGCCAGGGTGGACATGGGCGTCTCCCTACACGTCGGGGACGGTCCGGACCGGGGCCGCTGCCTTCCCCATGCTGAGGGAGCACACGGTCAGTCCTATGGTGCCCTGGCGAGTCGCACATCACACCTGGATCGCCGCCAGGGACCGACCGAAGCCAGCCAGTGCGTGTACTCTCCCGCGACGCGCTTGGCCCCCACCCGCGGCGGGTGGGGGCCAAGGGGTGTGCTCCGCGGCTGCGGTGGCGGTCAGGCCGCCACGGCCGGTTCGGGCTGCGGCTCCTGCGCTGGCGACCCGCCAGGGCGCAGGGTGACCGCACCGGCGGCGATGAGCAGCGACAGCACCACCGGGACCGCCAAGGCCACCCCGAGACCGGCGCTGTGTGAAATCGCCCCGATGGCCACCGGCCCGCTGAGCAGCCCGAAGTAACCGATGGCGCTGACGAAGCCCAGGTTGCGGCCGGCGCGCAGCGGATCGTGGTTGGTGGCAGCGGTGAAGACCTGCGGGATGATGCAGGACAGTCCGGCACCCATCAGGCCGAAGCCGACGATGCCCACAAGCGGCGAGGGCACGAGCAGCCCCGCGGACAGCCCGCCGCCGGCCAGCAGGCCGCCCCAACGCAGCAAGAGGACGGGGCCAAAGCGTGCGGTGAGGCGATCCCCCACGAGACGTCCCGCCGCCATCATGGCGGAGAAAACCGAGAAACCAAGGGCTGCCACCGCCCCGGAGGCTCCCAATCCGTCGTGGAGGTACACGGAGGCCCAGTCGGTAGCGGCGCCTTCGGCCACCATCGAGCACATGGCGATGAGGCCGAAGAGGACGATCTTCAACGGTAGACGGTTACGCCCGCGCTTGGGCGGACTGTGCCCCGCAGGCGCCGCTCCCACCGGTGAATCGGCGTCCAAACCGGGCAGTAGGTGGGTGCGGGCCGGCAGCGCCAGGGCCACCAGCGCCACGGCAACGATCGTGAAGGTGATCAAGGGGCTCAATCCAACCCACGCCGCCAGAGCGCCCACAGCGGCGCCGACGAACCCCCCGATCGAGAAGGCGGCGTGGAAAGAGGCCATGATGGGACGGCCATAGCGACGTTCGACCCGCGCGGCGTGCACGTTCATTGGAACGTCGATGAGACCGTGGCCGGCGCCCACGGCGGCCAGCGCGACGAACAGCGACGCCAGCGAGTTGGACAGCCCGGGCGCGATGAGCGCGAGGCTGCCAAAGACCGCGGCCGGCACGATGTTGGCCGCGCTACCGAAACGGTCGACCATACGGCCAGCGACCTGCATGGCGGCCAGTGCGCCAACGGCCAATCCGAGCAGTCCGATGCTGAGCGCACCGTCGCTGAGCCCCGTCTGCGCCTTGACCGCGGGGATACGCGCAGCCCATGTCGCGATGATCACGCCCGCGATGAAGAAGTACACAGATACCGACATCCGGGCGCGCCGCAGTTCGGGTGCTGGCCGGCCGGCGTCGGGTCGACGTTCGGTGGTAGGGTGCTGGATCTCAGACACGAAGTACCGCCACTCCGCAAGCTTGAATCTCGGTCACGATGTCATCAGGAGCGTCGGTGTCGGTGACCAGCATGTCGATCCTGGAAAGAGGAGCGACGTAGCCCATGGTCACCTGACCGAGCTTGGTGGAGTCCGCGGCCATGACGATCCGTTGTGCAGAACGCATGGCAGCGCGTTTAACGGCGACGTCGCCCAGGTCGTGGGCTGTGACACCGTCGGTCACGGTCAGACCGCAACAACTGAGCACGGCTGTGTCGAACCGCACCGCACCCAGTGACTCCTCGGCCAACGGGCCAATCAGGGACAGTTCACCGGGACGGACTTCCCCTCCTGCCATAAGGAGCTTGGTCTCCCGGCTGGCACTCAGCGCCGACGCGGCTTGCAACGAGAGCGGCATCACCGTGAGCGGACGATCCACGAAGGCGTGGGCCACCCGCGCGGCGGTGGTCCCGCTGTCCACGACCACCGCCTCCCCCGCGCCGATCACATCGTTCACGGCGAGAGCGATGCGCTCCTTGGCCTCGACGGCCTGGCGCTCGCGGATCGCAAAGGGCGGCTCCTGCCCTCTGGGGAGCAGGCTGATGGCGCCGCCACGGACCCGTCTCAGCACCCCCTGACCGGCGAGCTGATCGAGGTCGCGACGGATCGTCATCTCGGAGTGTCCGAGCCGCTCTGCGAGGTGGGCCACGGCGACCTCACCGGTCTCCCGCAACAGGGCCACGATCGCGTCAATGCGTTCCGCGCTGTCCATCTCCATATCCAAACATAAACCATGTTCTTTTGTATGTCCTTCAAACAGGGGTTGTGTTTGAAGTTACAGCGATCCTGATTGGAGAGTGTGGAACTCCGGGGATGTCGGGCGCTGCCGGCAGGCGTCACAATGGGGCTTGTGACTGCGACTTCACTGCCCTGCTCGGTGTGGTGGGCCGATCCGGCCCTGGCAACACCTGACCTGCTAAGACTCCTCGACGACCGGGAACGCCAGCGACACAGCAGGCTACGAGTGGCCGCCGACCGTGACCGCTACGCCGTGGCCCACGCTCTCGCACGCCTGCTGTGCGCGCGCGAGGCCGGCTGTTCCCCCCAGCAGGTGACGTTCGAGCTGTACTGCGGACGCTGCGCCGCCCTGGACGAGCCACGCGGCGAGCCCCACGGCAAGCCCCGGCCCGTGGGCGTGGCCGCCGGCCTGGAGATCTCGATCACCCATTCCGGTCAGCGCGTGGGTGTGGCGTTGACACAAGGGGCTCCCGTGGGGTTGGACGTGGAACACGTGCGCGACGACCGCGACATCGAGGGAATCGCGGAGCACGCCCTGACTCGGGTCGAGCGGGAGGCCTTGGCCACTCACTCCCCCGCCGAGCGCACTAGGGCTTTCTTTACCTACTGGTCGCGCAAAGAAGCTCTTCTCAAGGCTACCGGTCAAGGGCTCAGCGGAGGGCTGAACAGCGTGACTGTGAGCGGCTCCACGGAGCAACCAGCGGTGCTGGCGTGGGATTCCCCAACCGCTCCCCCGCACGTGTGGCTCACCGACCTGGCCGCCGGTTCCGACTACCGGGCCGCGGTGGCCGCCATCACACCGCATGAGGTCAATGTCACCGAGCACGACGCCGCGCCGTTACTGCGCGACGTCGAGACCTCAGCACCCCGAGGATAGGCGGTGGCCCCTCCGTTGGATCGGCGATTGGAGCGCGCAACTTCGCCGTGCTTCCGTATGCGCGGCCCCCTCAGGCAGGTGCTCCCCGCCGGGCGGGAATCCGGCGGAGAGCCTGAGCGTCGGAGCGGTGCACTAAAGGTGAGGCAGGTCACGGAAGGCGGCGGGGGCGGCCGGTCCTCGATGTTGCCGGTTGCGTTGCCCCCGGCCGACGGGAGCCTCTGCCCGCTCCCGGCTTGACCAAGACTCCCCCGGGAGTGAGAACCGCCCCGGTGCCCGCCCTGCCACCGCACGCGGGCGGTGCGTGCCCGCATGGCCCGAGGGTGGTCGCCACGCCAGAGGCACGGACAATGCGGCTCGACACCCCCAACGCCCACCGAAGGTGACACAGCAACCACATAACGCCAAACCCATGCCTGTGATACCGGCTGGGAAACGGACCGCGCAGGATCAGTGGTGACCCCCTACAACCAGCGAAAACGTTTGGTAAACGTAGCCGCGGGGTGAGTTTCGCGTTGACGTGGGTAAGCAATGACTTCCTTGCTTGCGGCACGATCCGGCCTCAAGGATGGGAGGCGTGCGAAGCTGTTGCCCTGTCCTCGCCGGCCTTGCCCTCCATCCCCGTCCGCCACGTCCGGGCCCGCCCGGGGTGGCGTGGAGTGGCTCTTGGTGAGCGCCCGCACCCTGGGGCCCGAGGAGCGAGCAGGCAACGCTCCGGCCGTCGACATCGTGCATGGCATCCGCATAACCGACCCGTATCGCTGGTTAGAGCACGGCGATTCCCCCGAGGTCCACGCCTGGCTCGACGAACGTGATCGCGAGTTCGCCATGGCGGCCCGCGGCTGGCCGATGCGGCAACCGCTGGCGGACGACATCCGTGAACTGGTCTCCGCCGACCTGTGGTCCCCTCCGGTACGGCGCGGTCGGGCGGTGTTCGCGACCCGCCGTGACCGGGACGCAGAGCACCCTCGGCTGGTCGTCTTCGCCGGAAACGGCGAGCGCACCGTGTTCGATCCGGCCGTGTTCGACCCCGGCGGCACCACCACTCTCGATGCGTGGGAGCCCAGTCCTGACGGTCGCTACGTGGCCGTGCAGACCTCCAGCGGCGGCACGGAACGCGGTTCCCTGCGCGTGCTGGCCACCGAGACCGGTCTGCCGGTGGAGGAACCGATCTGGGGAGTGCGCTACTCCCACGTCGCCTGGCTGCCCGGCGCGCGCGGCCCCGTCTTCTACTACGTGCGCCGCGACAACGGCGACGGCCGCCGCGGCGTGTGGCTGCACCGCGTCGCCGCCCCCCGTCGCGATGACGTCCTCGTGCACGCCTGCACCGCCGAGCGGACCGTGCCAGGGGTCCGACTGCGGCGCGGTCGCTGGCTGCTGATCTCGGAGAGCCATGGCACGGGCCACCGCAACGACCTGTGGCTGGCCGATCTGGCGGAGTGCCGCGCCGACGCGCCCGAACTGACCACGATCCACAGCGGCATCGAGGTGGAGTCGGAGGCCGAGGTCGGTCCCGATGGGATGCTCTACCTGCGCACCACGCACGGCGCGCCGATGCGGCGGGTGTGCCGCACCGCTCCTGACCGGTGTGCTCCCGAGCACTGGGAGGAGCTCGTCGCCGAAGATCCCACGGCGACCCTGGACGGCTTCGCCGTCGCCGGCACGGCCGCGGCTGTGGAGATTCTGGTGACCCGGACGCGGCTGGGTATCAGCGAACTCACCGCGCACAGTGGCGAGGGTCACCTGCTGCGGCCGATCCCCCTGCCGGGAGAGGGCATGGTGACCCGGCTCGAATCCCACGAGCCCGCGTGGGCCCGCACCGGCGAGGCGCGCGACCACGGCGAGCGGGTCGGTACGGCCGAGCATGGCGGCGAGATCACGTTCTGCTATGCCGACGTCGCCACCCAACAAATCGTGCTCACCTACCTGCCCGGCTGGCCCGAACCCCGGCGCTGGCCCGAGCCCCAAGCGCCGCCGCCAACCGACCACGTACGGCGCGAAACGCTGACCTGCCGGTCGGCCGATGGGACACAGGTCCCCATCACCGTGTTCTCTTTGGAGGGCGCCCCCAGGAGCGGACCGACGATCCTGCACGCCTATGGCGGGTTCGGTCGCCCCCGCCAGTTCGGGTTCAGTGCGACTGTGCTGGCGTGGCTGCGCGCGGGGGGCCGCTATGCGGTGGCCCACGTCCGCGGGGGCGGCGACGGTGGACGACGCTGGCACGTCGAGGGCGCGCGGCGCGCCAAGATCCGCTCGGTGGAGGACCTCATCGCCGCCGCCGACGAGCTGGTGGCTATGGGGTACTGCACTCGGGCTTCGCTGTGCCTGTCGGGCGGCTCGGCCGGTGGTCTGCTGGTACTGGCCGCGGCGATGCTGCGGCCCGACGTGTGCGGCTCGGTCATCGCCTCGGCGCCGCTGACCGACATGGCGCGGTTCGAACGGCTGGGGCTGGGAGCGATGTGGACCCGGGAATTCGGCACCGTGGCTGACCCCGGCGACTTCGCCGCGCTGCTGCGCTACTCCCCCTACCACCATGCGCTACGCCACGGCGGGAGCGACCATCCGGCAATCCTGCTAACCGGGTTCCATGGCGACACCCGCACCGACGCCGCCCATCCGCGCAAGATGTGCGCGGCGCTACGGGAACACGGCTCGGGCACACGCCCGGTGCTGCTGCGCTACGAGCACGGCGTGGGCCATGGGGCCAGAGCCGTGACGCGCGCCATCGATCTCGCGGCCGACGCACATGCCTTCGCGGCCGCGCAGACGGGGCTGCTCCCTGCCGACAGAACGGTCGGCGCTGGGGTGGTTCCGAGCCAACAGGAAGAGAGGTGAACTCCAATGGATCCGATCGAGATCGAGGTTGAGGTCGAGGACCTGAACGAGGTTACGTCGCGCGACATCACCGCCGGCGGTGACACTGACGGCACCGACTCCAGCTCTGACTTCATCTGATTCGTCGCTGCCACGACTGGCCGCCGGTGGGCACGGGCCCGCCGGCGGTCGCCGAGCGGTGCCGGGGGCGTGGCGGCGCCGCTGGCGCTGCCGAAGGTGAGTCACGCCCGCCCCGACCGGCGTGCGGTCGAGTGCGCCGGCGGTATGGCCCTGCGGCCGGCCGCTGGGCGCGAGCGCGGCGAGCCGCGCCAGGTCAGGGCCCTGGAGCCCGCCTCGAGCGCAGTGACACGGCCCACGCCGGCGTCACGCCCGGCTATCCACAAGTGTCGATCCCCCGCCCCGACATGGCGGGCCGGCCCGGAAGGTTCATGGTGACCGATTACCTGTTCACTGAGACGCTGCGCGAGGCCGTTGGCGCCGAGAGCCTTGAGGACAAGCTGTCCCGTGAGGTCGTGTTCGCCGACCTGGGGGCGGCGGCGGTGGCTCCCCTGTTGGACTTCGCCGCGCTTAACGAGATCCTGTCGACACGACCGCTGGAGCCGCCGCGGCTGCGGCTGCACCGCGAGGGATCGCCGGTACCGGTGGAGCGCTACACCGAGACCGGGGAGTCCTCAGGACGTTCCCGGCGCCTCATCCGCCCTGACGCGCTGTATGCGCAACTGCGCGAGGGGGCGAGCATGGTGCTCGACGGCATCGACCGGTTGCACCCGCCCATCGGAGCGGCCACCGACGACCTGATGCGCCTGGTACGTGAGCGGGCCCAGGTCAACTTATACCTGATCTGGGGGGATTCCCACGGCTTCGACACCCACTGGGACGACCACGACACGTTCGTCGTACAGGTGGTCGGGACCAAGTCGTGGCAGGTCCACGGGCAGGGCAGCCGCGCTTACCCGATGAAGGTCGACGCCGACCACAGCCACGAACCGCCAGGGCACACGCTGTGGGAGGGGGTACTGCGCCCGGGACACGTCCTGCACGTCCCGCGGGGCTGGTGGCACACGGTGAAGGGCACCGGTGACGTCAGCATGCACCTGACGTTCGGGTTCACCCGCGCCACCGGGATCGACTGGGCTCGGTCGCTGCTGGAACGCCTGCACGACGTCGAGTTCATGCGCCAAGACCTGCCGCGCTTCGCCTCAGCCGAGGAACGCCGCAAGCACCAGCACGAACTGGTGCGCACCCTGACTGATTTGGCCGAACGCCACAACCTGGACTCCTTCCTGGCCGACCGTGACGCCCGTTTCCCCCGTCGGCAGTCCTTCTCGCTGCCGTGGGCGGTCGATGGCGCCGCCCCCCAGCCCGAGACTGTCGTGGAGTTCACCGCGATCCTGCCCCCCGCAGTGGAACGCGAGAGCGACACCGGCAAGGTGGCCCTGACGGTGGCCGGTCGACGCTACCGGCTGCCGGGCGAGACCGAGGCGGTGGTGCGGGAACTCGCGCGGCACCATCGCCTCACGGTCGGAGAACTGGCCGAGCGCACCGCGACCCCGGTGGCGAATGTGGTGGGCGTAGTCCAGGCGCTGGTACGCCACCATCTCGTGCTGCTGCGTTGATCGGTTTGCAACGGCAGGCTGGAACCGGTCGGCCGTACCGGCGAGGAATGGGACGGCCGTGCTGCGGCGGTGGCCGGCCGGACCGCGGCGCGACCGTGCCTTGGTGACCTGCGCCGCCCTGGGGACTGCGCCGGCGCGGCGCCCGAGGCCAACGGGAGCCAAGCCCCGCTCGCCGTAAGGGGCGGGGCGGCGCGACGAGGCAGGAAGACCGATAGAGATGTACCGCGAAGCGCGCCCCACCGGCCGAGCGGGGGCGGCCAGCCGGCGGCAAGGTGTGACACTACGCACATACCCGCGCCCATCAGGAACATTGCCCCTGGCTCGCCACACCGCGGGCACACTGATCATTGCGCCCAATAGCCTGTTAGGCTAGCCTTAATTAACAAGCGGGCACCGCTGCTAACGGGGGGAACACCAGGCGCAGATGACGTCCGCTTTCCCATTCGGCCTACTGTAGCGAGCCCACTCGGCGATCGGCGACCGTCCGGCGACCGCTGGTATGCGGTCGAAAAGCACCCAGCGGCACGAAAGGCGGCCTAAGCATGACAAGCACGCGCCATCCACTGCAGAGTGTGGTGGAGGCTTGCGCGCCGCTGAAGTTCGCCCCGCTGCCCGACATCCGTGTGCCTGAGATGCGGATTGTCCGGGCCCACCCCGGCAGCGAGCACTGGTACCGGACCGACCTGATGGTCGCCGAGGGGGCCGTGCCCGTTCTGTTGGAGAAGATCGCCTCGACCAACGGGCCGCAGCACCGCCTCCCCGCAGCGACGCACTTCCTGCGGGCACTGCTGCGGGAGCCGATCTTCCTGGTCGCGGCGGGCAGTTACCTCACCGGGCGTGCCCCACTGCTGGACCGGGAGCATCTGTGGTTCCCGTGGCGCTGTAGCGGCAACTTCGGTACTCCCACCATCACCAGCCCCCGCGTCGCGGTGAGCACCGACGACGACTACGCAGGACACCACGATGCCGTGGCGGTCGAAGCCACCGAGTTCGACACGGTCGTAGCCGCAGGCATGGTGGGGGCGTTCTCCCCCATCATCGACGCCGTCCACGAGCACTCTCGGGTGGGACGGCGCGTGCTATGGGGCTGGGTCCTCGACACACTGCACTTCTACATGCTCAACCCGGCCCGTTTCTTGGGCTATGACGCTAAGGCGGCCTGGGAGCGCGCCCGCCGCCTCGGCGAGGCCTTCGTCGACGCGGGCGCCACCACCCAGTCTCGGCCCCGCCTGTTCCCCTTCTGCGAGAACCATCCGCGAGGCACGTGGGCGGTGCGCGGCACCTGCTGCTTCGAATACAAGGGAGACCCCGCGCACGGCTTCTGCACCACATGTCCCCTCAAGGACGACAGTCTGCGGCGCGAGGAGCTGCGCGAGTGGCTGCGCGATCCGGCGCTGGCCCCTTGAGGCGGGTCGGCTGGGTTCAGCTACGGCCCCGGCCGTAGCGCCACCGCAGGAAGCGGTGCTTGCGCTCGACGTCGCGCATCTCGGCGTAGAGTTCCCCAGGGTCGGCCGCGGAGACGACAGCGCCGCCGGGAGGGACCGGCCAGCGGGCAAAAGCCCAGAAGCGGCGACTGTAGGGGCCCCAGATCACCACCCAGGCCCCCTGTTTTTGCCACTCGATGTGGGCGGCCACATCGCGCCGCTCGGGATCGTAGCCGCGGCTGGCCGCAGCGGCACCGGGCTCTAGCTCCGGCTCCTCGTCGATCATCGCCTCGCCCACGGCCCTGGGTGCGCCACCGGCGACTGCGGCGCAACGACACCGCTCAACCGCGTCTCCCTCCGCCCTCGGGTCCGCATCGGCAACGTGGCTCGGCCAATACGGCGCAGGAAGTGCATACCCGGAGATGTCACGGATCATCGGGCCGGATGTGGTCAGCAAGCGTCCCGAGGGCGCGCCAGGGAGTCGAAGTCGGGGGCGATGAGGCGAGGTGTGGGTGGAGAAAGGAGGCGGGGCGCCCTAACGGGCGAGGCTGACCTGCCGGTTCGCATCCCGGGATTCCAGGAGGGAGCGCACTGGAGGCCTGCCGCCCCCGCCCTACCGCGGTAGTGGTCTATGTCACTACCGCCAGACATAGCCGCTGCCCTGTCAGGCCCGCCCCGAGGTCAGACCGCTGCCGGGCAGCGCACCGGCCGGATCTACCCCCAGTTCGATGATCCGGTTATCCCGGTTGACATGGACCACCCGGGGGTGGTGCATGGTGCGCTCGACCTCGTCCAGCACGACATAGGACATGATGATGACGAGATCTCCTGGGCTCACCAGATGCGCGGCGGCACCGTTGATCCCGATCACTCCACTGCCCCGGTCGCCCGTGATGGCATAGGTCACCAGCCGGTTACCGTTGTCGATGTCGACGACGTGCACCTGCTCGCCTTCCACCAGGTTTGCCGCCTCCATGAGGTCGGCGTCGATGGTGATGGAACCGACGTAGTGCAGATCGGCCTGTGTCACCGTCGCGCGGTGGATCTTGCCGTTAATGAGCGTACGCTGCACGGACCTTTCCTCTTTTCCGCTTGCTCTGGTTCCGCGGCGGCTAAGTCGACGGACCACGCGCCGGTGCCGGGCCTGCCGCCCAGCCGTGCTGGTGTGGCGCCCCGAAGCGGCGATGATCCGAGCTTATGGAGATATAAGGAGCCGAGCGCCCGCCCCACGGTCCCGCTCAGGGACGTGGCGTGGCTGCGGTGGGACCGCCCCCAGGGCGGGACCGGGTCACCGGTGACCCACCCGCCACTACAACACTCCACGGCCCAACAGTTTTCCATCACGGCCGGCGCCACGGTACGGCCGGGGGCCGTTCGCGCTATCGCGCCAGGCCGCGCTCACGCATGCGACGGCCCGCGGTCATGACCGCGGGCCGTCGCATGCGCTACCGGGCCACAAGAGCCGGCACCGGCGGGTGGGCTAGTCCTCGGGAGGAGCGTGGTGGTCGAGGTTGACCGTGCCACGGCGCCAGTAGCCGTCAACGTCGGCGGTGCGACCGCGTTCAAAGCCGCTTTCCTTGAGGTAACGGCGGATGTTCTTCAGGCAGCTCGCCTCCCCGGCCACCCAGACGAACCCTTCGCCCTCGGGCAGGGTCAGCCCGCGCACGGCCCGTTCGAGCAGGTCGGTGGTTCCGGGTTCGGCGCCGTCGCGGTGCAGCCAGGTGATACTGGCCCCCGCGGGGGCGTCGATGTGCTGTTCCTCAGCGGCGTCGGCAACCTCCAGGAAGGCGAAGACCGTGGCCTGCCGCGGCAACTCCTCCAGCCACCGGGCGGCTGCGGGCAGAGCGGTCTCGTCGGCGGCGATCACGTAGTAGTCGAAGTCGTGGGGAACGTAGTGGGTGCCGCGCGGGCCGAGGACGCCCAGCCGCTGGCCGGGAACGGCGCGCATGGCCCAGCGACCGGCGGGGCCATGGTCGTGGGCGACGAAGTCCACAGTCAGCTCACGGGCCTGCCGGTCGAACCGGCGCACGGTGTAGTCGCGGAAGATGTATCCGGGATCCTTGGCGTTCCAGCGTTCGTTCTCGTCGACGACGGGCAGGCGGTGCTCGCCGGTCTCCTCGTCGGGGAAGAACAGCTTGATGTGGTCGGCGTAGTTGTCGCTGCGGAAGTCGGCCAGGTCGTCGCCGGTGAAGATGACGCGGATCATCCGTGGGGTGATCCGCTCTGTAGAACGAACCTCCAGGTTGCGGGCCCGCAGCGGGTACATCTCGCGGCGCGCTTCGCTCCTCGTGACGGTCAAGGACACTCTCCTCCGCAATCGGGTAACGCGGTCCTTAGGGTGACCGCGACGCATCCGAAATCCTAGCTTAGGCTAAGCTAACTTGAGATACCGCTGTCGTTGCCGGGGACGGCTGGGGCGACGCCGGCGCGCCGCAGCCCAGGCAGACTCACCACGATCACCGTCACAGCAGCGACGGTGGCCGCGCCTCCGATCACAATCGCCGTACTCACTCCCACAAGGGGGACGATAGCGCCCAGAGTAAGGGAGCCCAGTGCCCCACCAGCGGTTGCCTGGGCGGTCCAGAGGCTATTGACGCGCCCACGGAGGGCGTCAGGGGTGTGCGACTGCAACAGCGCATAGCGCAGGATCTCCTCGACGATCTGGCCGACCCCGAAGAACGTGAGCGCGACGAGAGCGGCAACGAGGGTGGGGGCGATTCCCAGCCCCACCACAGCGCCCCCGCACACCGCGACGGCCCCCAGCAAAAACGAGCCCGTGTGACGCACCCGTCCGGTCCAGCCGCTGGTCAGCGAACCGACAGCGGCTCCAGTGGCGGGGGCGGCATAGAGCAGTCCCGCGGTGAACTCGCTGCCGTCGAGCACCCGGTCGTTGAACGCCGGGATGAGGACTTGGGGGGAGGCGAACAGCAGCAGGAGGAACCCCACCAGTAGCAAGGGGCCGACGGTACGGTCGCGGGCGGCGAAGGAAAGACCGGCGGCGATGTCGGCGAAGAGGGAACGCGCCCCTTGAGCGCCCTGGCGCGCCGGGGGATGCAACGAGGGGAGCCGCCAGACCATCGCCACCGTGAGCATACCGGCCACAGCAGTGATGCTGTAGTTGACGCCAAAGCCCCACACGGCGATGATCAGACCGGCCAGGGCGGGAGAGATGGCCATTCCCAGTTTGGCCGTCATGGCGAGCAACGCTCCGGCGGCGGCCAGCCGGTCGGGCGGGACGAAGCCCGGGGCGGCGGCCTGTAGGGCGACGGTACTGAAGCTGCCCAGGAACCCGTTGAGCGCCGCACAGGCGTAGATCAGCGCCAAGAGGGGATGTTCGGGCACAACGGTGTTGGCGGCCAGGAGCACGAAGGCCACCGTGGCGGCGAGCCGCCCTCCGATGATCAGCCTCCTGCGGTCGAGGCGGTCGGCGAGCACACCGCCGGTGAGCGTACCCGCGAACATGGAGACTCCCGCCGTCGCGGCGACGGTGGCCACCAGCAGCGACGACCGTGTCATCGCGTAGACCTGGAGCGGCAGCGCGGTCGTGGTGAAGCCGATCCCCACCAGCGAGATCAGTCGCGCGGTGAACGCGATCCGGAACTCCCTGCTGATCTGTAACGGCGTGATGTCAATGGCGATGGATGCGGGTTTCACCGTGCACCTTTCACGGATGCCCGGGTGTGTCCCGGGGAGGGATCGCGGCACCTGCCGCCGTGGCATGGTGACACACGGTCAGCGTCTCGCGCGGGCGCGGCCCCTGCCGCAGCGCCCACCGGCCCAGAGTGTCGAGGCGTGGCAACGGCCGTTTCCCGCTGTGGATCACAGGGCTCCCAGCGCCGGTCGAGGTGGTCACGAGGCGAACGCGAGGCGAAACGGTAGTCGATCGGGGATGAGCGACCAGGAGTCCACCACCGCTTACACAAGCGCGCAACTGCCCCCTGGCGGGAAGGCCACCCCGGGCACGCATGGGGCGCGGAAGTCACCGCGGTGCCGGCGCCCCTCAGGGGCGCCGGCACGACCGGGCCGTGGGGCGTGGCCCCCGGGGGTTAGGAACTGACCTGCTCCAGGATCGTGTCAAGACTGTCCAGGGTCAGCAACGCACTCTTGTGGGTGGTGGCGCCACTCCAAGGGAAGGGGTGGACCTGGTCGTCTTGGGCCGCCGGTAGGGAGGAGAAGGCGTCCATGTCGAGGATCTGCTGCGTGGCGTCGGGGACGTTGCCCTCGGGATCGGACTCGGTGAGGATCGCGTCGGCATCGGCGACCTTGTCGAGTTCCTCCAGGGAGTAGTAGGCCGCCCACGCCTGACGTGAAGCCTCGTTTTGCTCACCGATGAAGTTCAGACCGACCTCTTCGGCGATGTTGGTGTTCCACGCCGGGCCGAACTCCTGCATGACCTGGCCGGCCTGGGCGCCGGGCGTGCCCTCGGTGGAGCGGATGAAGGCGAAGTCGGTCGAGTCGAGGGTCTCGGCGTACTCCTCGCCCAACTCGGTGACGCGCTGGTCGTACTGTTGCTGCACGTCCTCGTAGGCGCCGGTACGGCCGACGACGTCGGCCACGCGCGACTCCAGCTCCTTCCAGGAGGAGGGGTCTCCCAGGCCGATGACGGCGGTGGGGGCGATGGCCTCCAAGTCGGCCACGGGCAGCGTGTCGAGCCCCCGCTTGGGCCAGCCCACCACGATGAGGTCAGGTTCGAGACCAGCGATGGCCTCGTAGTTGGGCTCGCTGGTGGAGCCGACCTGTTCCACCGAGTCCACCGTGGCCACGTCATCGGGGTGGATGCGTTCGCCCCAGTTCTGCTGGGTGTCCACCCCCACCACGCTGGCACCCAGCTCGATGGCCGGCTGCACGGCGTAGGACAGCGCAACGACACGCTGGGGGTCGGTGGGAACCTCGACGGCACCGTTGTCGGCTTCAAAGGTGCGAAGCTCGCTTGCGCCGCTGGGACTGGGGCTGGCCTCGGAAGATTCGGTCTCGGGTGTGCCGCAGGCGGCGGTGGTCAACAACAGCGCGCCGCTCGCGGCGATCGCCACCCACGTGCGCATCCGTTCACGCATGATCAGCTCTCCTGACGATTACGAGGAATGAAGATCCCCAAAAAGGACACGCTAACCTTACTAAGGTTAGCTATGCCTTACCTATAGAGGGTGGTTGCGTCCTGATCACGATTGAGCAGCGTCACCGTGCCCTCACCGCCGTACGCTCTTGGGGCGCAGATCCGTCCAATTGGTGTTGACGTAGTCGATCGCCTCATCGCGACTCACCGGCCCGAGCACGACGTGCCAGCCGTCGGGGACGGCGGCGAACTCTGGCCATAGCGAATGCTGCTCCTCGTCGTTGACCAGGACGAGAAAACGGGCGTCGGCGTCATCGAAGGGGTTGCTCACAACAGGGTCCTTTCTGTCATGTCTGTGGATAGGCGGGGCCGGGCGCACGAGCGGTGCTGTCAGGGTCCCGCGGTGCTCACCCGGCCGACCGCTGCAAGGCTTTGGCGACGACAGGGCCGATGTGGCTCAGCGCCGCGGGCCCGGTAAGGGTCTCGTGTCCGGCGTTGACCACGTGGGCGTCGACGTCGCCGGCCACGTAGGGGTGCCACGCCTGAGCCTCACCGGCGGGGTTCTCCGCCGCGGCGAAGAAGAGCAGGTCACCGTCGAACTCGGCGTAGCTCATGCGGGTCATCAGCTCAGCGTTGGCCCGGTAGGTGTCCACGACCGCCGAGAGGGTGCGCTCGTCGAAGTCGCCCCACACACCGCCATTCTCCCGGATCAACTCGGTGACGTCGGAACGCGAGTAGGGCGGGTGCAGCCACTGCGGGAGCTCGCGCATGGAGCCGCGCAGCAGGAAGTCCAGCGCCTCCTGCTCCAACTGCGGGCCGCTCGGCACGGGTTCGGCGCGCGCTGCCTTGCGCGCCTCGTCGACGGGGTAGGTGTCCAAGATCGCCAGCAGCCCCACGCGCTCGCCCTGAGCGCGCAGCCGAGTGGCCAGCCGGTGCACGACCTGCCCCCCGAACGACCAGCCGAGCAGGTGGTAGGGCCCCTCCGGCTGCACGGTGCGGATGTGGCCCAGATAGTCGTCGACGAGCGTGTCGATGTCGGCGGCGATCGTCTCGCCGCGCAACCCCGGCGATTGCAGCGCATAGATCGGACGGTCGGCGATGTAGGGGGCGAGCCCGGCGAACGACCAGCCAAAGCCGGCTGCCGGATGCACGCAGAACAACGGCGCCGCCCGCCCCGCCGTGCGCAGCGGCAGCAGGGGAGCCAGAGGGTCGTTGGGCCCACCGCCCTCCGAGAGCAGCTCGGCCAGCCGTGCCACGGTGGGCGCCGTGGCCAGGCTGCCGGCTGTCAGTCGCGTGCCGGTCTCCTTACGGAGCCGTCCCACCAGACGCATCGCCAACAGCGAGTGCCCGCCGAGCGCGAAGAAGTCATCGTCGATGCTGACCTGGGACAGCCCCAACGTCTCGGCGAAGAGCCGGCACAGCAGCTCTTCTTGCTCGTCACGCGGCTCGCGCCCACCCGCATCACCGGTGTCGGGGCGGGGCAGGGCATCACGGTCGAGTTTGCCGTTGGTGGTCAGCGGCAGCTCGTCGATAGCCATGACGATGGCGGGCACCATGTACTCCGGTAGGCGCGCCGCCGCGACCGCACGCACGGTCGCGGTGTCGATCGGCTCGGCGTCGGTGCCTTCGGCCGTGGCGGTGGGGACGACGTAGCCGACGAGACGCTGCACCCCCGGGGCGTCGGTACGCACGACCACGGCCGCCTGGGCGACGTCGGGGTGGGCCTCCAAGACGGTGGCGATCTCGCCGGGCTCCACCCGGTAGCCGCGGATCTTGATCTGGTCGTCGGCGCGCCCCAGGAAGTCGATGGTGCCGTCGTCACACCAGCGCACCAGGTCACCGGTGCGGTACAGCCGGGAGCCGGGCGGCCCGAAGGGGTTGGCGACGAACCGTTCGGCGGTCAAGTCCGGACGGCCGACATAGCCGCGCGCCATCCCGACTCCGGCGATGTAGAGCTCCCCGGCGACGCCGGGCGCCACCGGCGCCAACCCAGAGTCCAAGACGTAGGCGCAGGTGTTGAAGATCGGCCGCCCCACGGTGGGCGTCGCGCTGTCCTCGGTACCGCCGCCGAGGGTATTGATCGTGTACTCGGTGGGGCCGTAGAGGTTGTAGCCGAGCACGTCGGGGGTGGCGGCCAGCCGCTCCCACACCGCTTCGGAGACGGCCTCGCCGCCGAGCAGCACCAGCGGCGGACGGTGGACGCTGTCGAGCAGACCGTCTTCGATGAGTTGCCCGCAGTAGGAGGGGGTGACGTTGATGACGTCGATGTGGTGGCGGGCGCAGTAGGTGGTGAGGGTGTGGGAGTCGCGGCGCATCTCCTCATCGAGCAGGTGCACCTCGTGGCCCTGCACCAGCCACAGCAGCTCCTCCCAGGACATGTCGAAGGAGAAGGACACCGTGTGGGCCACGCGCAGCACCCGGTTGCCCGCCCGCCGGACCACCGGGTCGAAGATGTGGTGGCGGTGGTTGTAGAGCATGTTCGTCAACCCCCGGTGACCGACGGCGACGCCCTTAGGGCGGCCGGTCGAGCCGGAGGTGTAGATGGTGTAGGCGAGAGCGTCGAGGTGGAGCGGCGCGTCCCGGTCGGCGTCGGTGAGGTCGTGGTCGTGGCACGCGGCCAGTTCGGCGGCGATCGCGTCGTCGTCGATGACGAGGCGCCGGCTGCCGGCCACTTCGGGGACACGATCCTGTGAGGCGCGGGTGACCAGGGTCACTGCCGGCCCGGCGTCGGTGAGGGTCTCCGCCAGTCGCGCCGGCGGGTGCTCCAGGTCGAGTGGCACGTAGCCGGCCCCGGCTTTGAGTACGGCGAACAGTGCCACAACCGCCTGCTCGGAGCGGGGCAGCCCCAGCGCGACCAGACGCTCGGGACCGGCGCCGTAGCCGACCAGCAGCCGCGCCATCCGGTTGGCGCAGGCGTTGAGCTCGGCGAAGGTCAGTTGGGTGTCGTGGCAGACGAGGGCGGTACGGTCGGGCCACTGCCGCACCGCCTCCTCGAACAACTCCGGGATGGTGCGCTCGGGGATGTCGGCAGCGGTGTCGTTAAACGTAGTCAGCACCGCGCGGCGCTCGTCTTCGGTGAGAAGGTCCAGTTGGGCCACTGGCAGGTCGGGCTCGGCGACGATGCGCTCCACCGCGGTGAGCACCCGGTCGAAGAGGGTACGCGCGGTGGCGTCGTCGAAGAGGTCGGGCCGGTAGGCCAACGAGATCGTCAGCGTCTCGCCGGGTTGGGCGACGAAGGTCAACGGGTAGTGCGTGGCGTCGGCCGCCGAGACGCGCTCCAGCCCGACCGCCTGCTGTAGCTCGCGCGCATGCTGGTCGTCCTTAGGGGTGTTGCGCAGCACGTACAGGGTGTCGAACAGCGCCCCCACCCCGGCCTGGCGCTGGATCTCAGCCAGATCGGTGTGGTGGTGGGGGAGCAACTCCCCCTGGCGGCGGTGGACCCGGGTGAACAGGTCGGCCACCGTCTCGTCGGGGCGCACGGTAACCCGTACCGGGATGGTGTTGAAGAACAGTCCGATGATGGAGTCGACATCGGGGATCTCGGGGGGCCGACCGGAGACGGTGTTGCCGAAGACGATGTCGTCACGGCCGGTGTGGGCGCGCAGCGCCAAAGCCCACGCGGTGGACAGCACCGCGTTGGGGGTGACCCCGCGCTGGCGGGCCAGAGCCGTCAGCGCGGCGACGGTGGCATCGGGAACCTGGGCCTCGTGCGAGCGCGGCATGACGGGAGCCCGCCCCACGTCAGGCGGGGCCACCAGAGTGGGGCCGGACAAATCGGCCAATTCCTCGCGCCAGGCGGCGATCGAGGGGTTGCCGGCACCGTCGTTGGTAGCGCCACGCTGGGCCAGCCACTGTAGATAGTCGCGGTAGGGGCGGGCGGGCGCCAAAGCGGCCGGGTCGGCGCCGTGACGGTACAGCTCCAACAGCTCGAAGATGTAGAGGGTGCCCGACCAGCCGTCCATGATGATGTGGTGGTGGGTCTCGACCAGCACCGTGCGCTCGGCTGAGCAGCGCACCAACACGTTGCGGATGAGCGGGGGCCGGGTGAGGTCGAAGCGGCGCTCGCGCTCCTCGCGGCGCAGCCGCAGCAATCGCCGTTCCCGTTCCTCTTCGTCGAACCCGCGCAGGTCGATCTCCCGCCAGTCGACCGGGGCCTCGGCGGGGATGAACTGGACGGGCTCGTCCATGCCCTCATGGGCGAAACCGGCGCGCAGGTTGGGGTGGCGCCGCAGCATCTCCGCGGCGGAGGCGCGCAGCGCGGTGGCGTCGACGGGCCGGGTGAACTCGAATACGTGCTGAACGGTGTAGACGTCGAGGTCGCGGTCGTTGTAGAGGGCGTGGAACAGCAGTCCTCGCTGGAGCGGGGCCAGCGGCAGCACGTCAACGAGACCTTGCGGCGGCGCCATGGATGTCGTCCTTTCTGTCGTCGATTGGGGCGCGGATCGGCGCGTCACTGCCCGTCCCGCCACAGTTGCTCCAACGCGGCGAACTGGTCCTCCCCCAGATCCACCAGCGGCTGTGGTTGAGCGGTCGGCTCCGGGGCGGGCTCGGGGGAGCGCGCCGCTGCGTCGCCGCCGGGGCGGGCAAGCTGGGCCAGAGCCGCCGGAGTGGGAGCGGCGAAGACGTCGCGCGCGGTGACGGTGATCCCGGCCCGCGCCAACTCGGTGACGAGGCGGATCGAGGAGATGCTGTCGCCGCCGAGGCGGAAGAAGTCGTCGTCGACGCCGATGGGCGACGAGCCGAGCACGGCCGCGAAGGCCGCGCAGACCGCCGCCTCGGTTTCGGTGTGGGGGGTTCGGGTGGTGGTGGGGGTCAGGGTGGGTGCGGGTAGGGCGGCGCGGTCGAGTTTGCCGTTGGTGGTGGTGGGCAGGTGGTCCAGCTCGACCAGGGTGGTGGGCACCATGGCCGCGGGCAGGCGCCCGGCCAGCTCGGTCAGTACCTGTTCGGTGTCGATCGCGGCACCGGCGGTGGCCACGAGGTAGCCCACCAAAGTGGTGGTGGTGCCCACATCGGTGCGGGCCAGCACCACGGCGTGGGCCACCTCGGCCCGCTCGGCCAGCACCGCCTCGATCTCGCCCAACTCCACCCGCACCCCACGGACCTTGACCTGGTGATCGGTGCGGCCCAGAAACTCCAACACCCCATCGCCACGCCAACGCACCAGATCCCCGGTGCGATACATCCGCGTGCCCGCCGGCCCGAAAGGATCGGCCACAAACCGCTCCGCGCTCACCCCCGCACGCCCCACATACCCCAACGCCACCTGCACGCCTGAGAGGTAGAGCTCTCCCACGGCACCGGGCGGCACCTGCCGCAGCCACCTGTCCAGCACGTAGGTGTGGGTGTTGGAGATGGGGCGGCCGATGGGCACTCCTCCGGAACCGATCCCTTCCACACAGCCATAAGCGGTCACATCCACCGCCGCCTCCGTAGGCCCATACAGATTGTGCACCCCCACCCCCGGCAACACCCGCCACAACGCCGCCACCACACCCCCCGGCAACACCTCCCCCGAAGCAAACACCCACCGCAACGACCCACACCCCGCCAACGACGGCTCCTCCACCACCGCCGCCAACATCGACGGCACAAAATGACACACCGACACCGACCGCTGCCGCACCAACCCCACCACATACCCCGCATCCCGATGCCGACCAGCACCAGCCACCACCAACCCCGCACCCACCATCAACGGCCAAAACAACTCCCACACCGACACATCAAAACCCACCGGCGTCTTATGCAGCACCCGATCCGAAGCCACCAACCCATACCGCGCCTGCATCCACACCAACCGATTCACCACCGCCCCATGCGACACCGCCACACCCTTGGGCCGCCCCGTCGACCCCGACGTAAACACCACATAGGCCACATCACCCGGCACCACCACCCCCAACCGCTCCCCCACACCCACCGGCTCCCCCGACTGCACCGCCACCTCAGCCACCACCCCCGCATCATCAACCACCAACCGCGCCACACCCTCCGGCACCACCGAAGCCACCTCACCCACCGTCACCACCAACGCCACACCCGCATCAGCCACCATCGCCGCCAACCGCGCCCCCGGATACTCCACATCCAACGGCACATACACCCCACCAGCCGCCACCACCGCATGCACCGCCACCACCGACTCCACCGACCGCGGCATCGCCACCCCCACCGCCACACCCGGCCCCACACCACGCCCAATCAACACCCGCGCCAACCGCGCCACCCGCACCCCAAACTCACCAAACGACACCTCACCACCCCACTCATCCACCAACGCCACCAACCCACCACCAACACCAACCCCACCCACAACATCAACGAGGGTGGCGGGTGCGACGGGGTGGGCGGGACCGGTGGTGAAACGCTCCAGTTGGGTGCGCTCGGCCTCGGGCACCACCGCGACAGCACGCGCCGGCCGCTCCAGGTCGGCGACTGCACCCGTGAGGGTGGCGGTGAACTCGGTGAGGAGTTCCTGAGCGCGCTCGTGGGAGATCGCCGCCGGACGGTAGCCCAACTCGAAGCGCGGCTCGCCCCCAGGCAGGGCCACGAGGGTCGCCGGGTAGTGGGTGGCGTCGCGCATGCCGAAGTCGCGCACGCGGACCCCGGCATAGGAGCGTTCGCGCAGGGAAGGGTCGAGGGGATAGTTCTCCACCACCAGCAGCGAGTCGAACAGCGGGGTCGGCCCGACGAGCCGCTGAATGCGGCCGAGCCCGATGTGCTCGTGGTCCAGCAGCGCGTTGCGCTCGTCTTGTACCCGGCGAGCGAGGTCGGCCACGCTCTCCTGGGGGCGCAGCCGGACACGCACCGGCACGGTGGTGATGAACAGTCCCACCATCGACTCCACGCCGGGCACCTGCGGGGGCCGTCCCGAAACGGTGGCGCCGAAGACAACGTCGTCGCGGCCGGTGCGCCGTGCCAGGGTCAGTGCCCACGCGGCCCGCAGCAGCGAGTTCACGGTGACACCGGCGCGCGCCGCCGCATCGGTGAGCTGGGCCGCCTGCGCGTCGGACAGCGTGACGGCCGGGCGGGGCACCAAGGCGCCGGCGTCCTCGCCCACGGTGGTGTCGGAGGTGGTGTCGCCGGCAGCGAGCAGTGTGGGCTCGGGCGGGTCGTCGGCGAGTACCGCACGCCATGCGGTTTCGGCGGCATCGCCGTCTTGGGCGGCCAGCCACTCAAGGTGGGCACGGAAGGGGGGCGCCGGCGGTAGGGCGGTGGTGTCGCCGGCGGCGGCGTAGCTCTCCAGGAGCTCCCGGACCAGGATCGGCAGCGACCAGCCGTCAAGGACAATGTGGTGGTTGGTGAGCAGCAGCACGGACGTTTCGGCGCCGGTTCGCACCAGGGCGCACCGCAGCAGCGGCGGCTCGGTGAGGTCGAAGGGGCGCTGGAGTTCCTCGCGGGCGATCTCGTCGAGACGGCGGGCGACCTCGCCGGAGCCGCTGGTGGCGTCCACCTCGCGCAGCGGTGGGGCGACCGTGGCGGCGATGAACTGGACCGGCTGGTCGATGTCTTCAAAGAAGAAGCCGGCCCGCAGGTTGGGGTGGCGCTGGAGCAGCGCCGCCAGGGCGGCGCGGAGCCGACCGGTGTCCACCGGCCCGGCCAGCTCGACCGTGGTCTGCACGGTGTAGACGTCGCGCCGATCGTGCTGGGCGTGGAAGAGCATGCCCTCCTGTAGCGGGGTCAGCGGGAGCACATCCTCCAGCGCGGACGACGCAGGGTTTGGCTGTGACATCGTGACATCCTTGCGGGACGGGGGTAACGAGACGGCAGGGGTGGGCGCGTCGCTAGCGCCGGCGCCGTAGCAGCGACTCGATGCGGTCGATCTGGCTTTGCTGGAGGGAGACCAAGGACATGTCGGAGGGAGTGTGACCCCCCGCTCCCGGGGCGGCGGCATGACGGTGCAGGGCGGCTAGTGCGTCGAACCAGGCGCGGGCGAGCCGGTCGACGTCATCCTGGCGCCATAGTCGAGCACCGAAGGTCCAACGGGCCCGCAGCCGCACCGTGCCGGCGCTGTCCTCCTCGGCGACCGCGTTGAGCGCGAGCCCGTGGGTCAGCGGCAGCGAGGGGGCGAACTCCAGCGGCACCTGCCATGTCTCCGGCGTCATTTCCCAATGGCGCGTGCGCGAGGCCGGCATCCGGCCGAGGTAGTTGAACAGCAGCAGGGGCGCGGTGCCCGCAGCGAGTTCGGCGGCGGTGTCGCCGTTGAGGTAGCGCAGCATCCCAAAGCCCAAGCCGTTGTCGGGCACGGTGCGCACCTCTTCCTTGACCCGCTTGCACGCTGTTCCCGCAGCCGGCCCGCCCGCCATAGCATCGCGGGCGTCAAGGCCGGTGAGGTCGAGCCGCACCGGGTAGAGGCTGGTGAACCACCCCACCGTGCGGGCCAGGTCGGCGCCGGCGACGATGCCGGCGCCCTCCTCTCGGCCGTGGCCCTCGACGTCGACGAGCAGGGGGGCGTCGGGGCGGGCTCCCACGTCGGCCCGCCACGTCGCCACCGCCATGGCCAGTGCGGCGAGCAGCACGTCGTTGACCGTGCCGTGGAACATATCGGGGATCTGGGACAGTACGGCCGCCGTCGTGTCGGGGTCCAGCTCCCGGGTTACGGTGTCCGCGGTCGCCACGGTGTCGCGCTGGGGGTCGGGTACGGGGGCGGTGGGCCAGGCGTCGCCGGTGGGGGCGAGCGCCGCGCGCCAGTGGTCGAGCTGGCCGGTCCACTCCGGGGACTGGGCGTGCTCGGTCAGGCCACGCGCCCAAGCGCGCAGCGGCGTGGCTTCCGGCTGCAAGCTCGGGGCACGGCCCTGCGCGTGGGCGGCGACCGCCTCGGCGAGATCGGGCAACAGAATCCGCCACGACACTCCGTCGACGGCCAAGTGGTGGATGAGCAGCAGCAGCCGGCCGTCGGCGTTCGCTCCGGCGTCGAACCACACCGCCCGCAGCACCTGGCCCGCCTCGGGGGCAAGCTCGTGGGCGGCTTCGTGGGCGGCGGCCACGATCGTTTGCGTCAGCTCCGCCTCGGCCAGGCCGGTGGCGTCGACGCGCCGGAAGACGCCGGTGGCGTCGACGGCGCCGGGGGCCGGGATGTGCATCGTGGCCTGGTCACGGTCGAGCCGCAGGCGCAGTGCGCCATGGTGGTCAAGCAGACGCTGTAGCGCTGTAGTGAGCGTGGCGCTTGTGAGCCCGGCTGGAGTGGCCACGACCTGGCGCTGGGTGACGGCGTGGATCGCTTCGCCGCGCCGCAGCAGCCAGTGCACGATGGGGGGCGCCGGCATGGAGCCAACGGGATCGACGGCGTGCTGCTGGACGGCCGGTTCGCTCGTGACCGGTTGGGCGACCGCGGCCAGGGCCGCGGGCGTACGGTGAGTGAAGACGTCTTGGACGGTCAGCGCCCATCCTGCCCGATAGGCCCGGTTGACCACCTGGATCGAGGAGATGCTGTCGCCGCCGAGGCGGAAGAAGTCGTCGTCGACGCCGAGGTCGTCACGGCGCAGCACCTCGGTGAACGCCTCGCTCAGCGCGTGTTCGGCTTTGGTGTGGGGGGTTCGGGTGGTGGTGGGGGTCAGGGTGGGTGCGGGTAGGGCGGCGCGGTCGAGTTTGCCGTTGGCGGTGGTGGGCAGGTGGTCCAGCTCGACCAGGGTGGTGGGCACCATGGCCGCGGGCAGGCGCCCGGCCAGCTCGGTCAGTACCTGTTCGGTGTCGATCGCGGCACCGGCGGTGGCCACGAGGTAGCCCACCAAAGTGGTGGTGGTGCCCACATCGGTGCGGGCCAGCACCACGGCGTGGGCCACCTCGGCCCGCTCGGCCAGCACCGCCTCGATCTCGCCCAACTCCACCCGCACCCCACGGACCTTGACCTGGTGATCGGTGCGGCCCAGAAACTCCAACACCCCATCGCCACGCCAACGCACCAGATCCCCGGTGCGATACATCCGCGTGCCCGCCGGCCCGAAAGGATCGGCCACAAACCGCTCCGCGCTCACCCCCGCACGCCCCACATACCCCAACGCCACCTGCACGCCTGAGAGGTAGAGCTCTCCCACGGCACCGGGCGGCACCTGCCGCAGCCACCTGTCCAGCACGTAGGTGTGGGTGTTGGAGATGGGGCGGCCGATGGGCACTCCTCCGGAACCGATCCCTTCCACACAGCCATAAGCGGTCACATCCACCGCCGCCTCCGTAGGCCCATACAGATTGTGCACCCCCACCCCCGGCAACACCCGCCACAACGCCGCCACCACACCCCCCGGCAACACCTCCCCCGAAGCAAACACCCACCGCAACGACCCACACCCCGCCAACGACGGCTCCTCCACCACCGCCGCCAACATCGACGGCACAAAATGACACACCGACACCGACCGCTGCCGCACCAACCCCACCACATACCCCGCATCCCGATGCCGACCAGCACCAGCCACCACCAACCCCGCACCCACCATCAACGGCCAAAACAACTCCCACACCGACACATCAAAACCCACCGGCGTCTTATGCAGCACCCGATCCGAAGCCACCAACCCATACCGCGCCTGCATCCACACCAACCGATTCACCACCGCCCCATGCGACACCGCCACACCCTTGGGCCGCCCCGTCGACCCCGACGTAAACACCACATAGGCCACATCACCCGGCACCACCACCCCCAACCGCTCCCCCACACCCACCGGCTCCCCCGACTGCACCGCCACCTCAGCCACCACCCCCGCATCATCAACCACCAACCGCGCCACACCCTCCGGCACCACCGAAGCCACCTCACCCACCGTCACCACCAACGCCACACCCGCATCAGCCACCATCGCCGCCAACCGCGCCCCCGGATACTCCACATCCAACGGCACATACACCCCACCAGCCGCCACCACCGCATGCACCGCCACCACCGACTCCACCGACCGCGGCATCGCCACCCCCACCGCCACACCCGGCCCCACACCACGCCCAATCAACACCCGCGCCAACCGCGCCACCCGCACCCCAAACTCACCAAACGACACCTCACCACCCCACTCATCCACCAACGCCACCAACCCACCACCAACACCAACCCCACCCACAACATCAACGAGGGTCATCTCGGGCACGTCGACAGCGGTGTCGTTGATGCTGGCGTGGGCGGCGCGCTCCAGCGGGGTACGGGAGTCGACCCGGTGCAAGGGCAGCTTTGGATCGGCGAGGAGCTGGTCGAGGACTTCCAGGAAGCGCTCGGCCAGCAGGGCGGCCGTGTCGCGGTCGAACAGGTCGGTGGCGTAGCGCAGGTAGCCGCTCATTCCCGCGTCGTCGGGGTGCTCGACGACGGTGAACTCCAGGTCGACCTTGGCGACACCGATATCGACCGGCTCGGCGGCACCGGGGTGGCCAAAGAGCGTAGTGGAACGCTGGGGGTCGCGTTGCTGACTGAGCATCACCTGGAACAGGGGGTGTCGGCCGGGGCTGCGCTCGGGATCGACAGCTTCGACGACGTGGTCGAAGGGCACGTCGGCGTGGGCGAACGCCGCGGTGTCGACCTCGCGCACCCGCCGCAGCAGCGCCGTGAGGTCGGCGAGGCCCGTCACGTCCACGCGCAGGGCGAGCATGTTGAGGAACAGCCCCACCATGTCGTGGGTGGCGGGGTCGTCCCGGTCGGCGGCGGGCGTACCGATCACGGTGTCGCGGCCGGCGCCGTTGCGGTACAGCAGCAGGACGAGTGCGGCGTGCAGCACCATGAACTCGGTGACGCCGTGCTCCCGGGCGAGAGCGCGCAGGGCGTGGTGCCGCTCGGGCGTGACGTCGAAGGGCACGGTCGCGCCGGTGCCCGAGGCCACGGCGGGCCGGGGCCGGTCGAGGGGCAGGGTGACCTCGTCGGGCAGGCCGGACAGCGTCTCGCGCCAGAACTCCAGCCGGCGCGCCGCCCCGCCGGAGGCAGGGGCGTCCTCCCCCGCCCAGGCGCGTTGCCACAGCGCGACGTCGGCGTAATCCAGCCGCTCGGCGTCGTCGGTGGGCCATGCGGGGGCCGCGCCGGCGCACCGGGCCGCGTAGGCGGTCTCCAGGTCGCGGGTGAGGGGCGCCTCGGACCATTCGTCGGTGGCGATGTGGTGGATGACCAGCAGCAGCACGTGTTCGTCGGGGGCGATCCGGAACAGGGTGGCGCGCAGCGGGATATCGCGGGTGATGTCGAAGACGCGGTGGGCCTGGGTGGTCATCGCCGCCGCGAGGCCGGCCTCATCGGTGTCGACGGTGCCCAACAGGTGGGGCACCTGCTGCGGGGGCAGGATGACTTGGCGGGCCGTGCCCTCGGCATCGCCGTCGTCGGTGTAGCGGGTGCGCAGCGTCTCGTGGCGGGCGGCGACGTCGCGCAGCGCTTGGGCCAGCGCGTCGGCATCGACAGCGCCGTGAATCCGGAAGGCGATGGGGACGTTGTAGATGGCGCTGGGGCCGTTGAGTCGTTCGAGGAACCACAGCCGCCGCTGGGCGTGGGAGAGCGGGATGGGCTCGGGACGCGGCCGGCTAGCCCGCAGCGGCGGGCGCGCGGCCGGCAGCTCGGGCAGCCGCGCGGCGAGAGCGGCGGCGGTGGGGGCGTCGAAGACGTCGCGGACTCCTATAGCGACGGCGAATTCCGCGCGCAGGCGGGTGGCCAATCGGGTGGCGAGCAGGGAGTGCCCGCCCAATGCGAAGAAGTCGTCGTCGGGGCCGACACTGGGCAGGTCGAGAACCTCGGCGATGTGGGCGCACAGGTGGCGCTGGGTGGCGTCGGCCGGTTCCCCGCGGCCCGCGGCGGCGGCGAAGTCGGGGGCCGGTAGGGCGGCCCGGTCGATCTTGCGGTTGGCGGTGAGGGGGAAGGCGTCCAGCACCAACAGCGCGGCGGGAACCATGTAGGCGGGCAGTCGCGCGGCAAGAGCCGCGCGCAACTCGGCCACCTCGCAGGTCGCCCCGGGGGCCGCCACAACGTAGCCGGCCAGGTAGGGCTGCTGCGGGGTGTCTTCGCGGGCGACGACGACGGCCTGGGCCACCTCGGGCCGCTCGGCCAGCGCCGCCTCGATTTCGCCCAGCTCGACGCGGAAACCCCGGATCTTGACCTGGTGGTCGGTGCGGCCGAGGAACTCCAGTACCCCGTCGCCACGCCAGCGGGCGAGGTCGCCGGTGCGGTACATCCGCGCTCCCGGCGGTCCGAAGGGGTCGGCCACGAAGCGTTCCGCGCTGCGCCCCGGGTCGCCGGCGTAGCCGCGCGCCAGCCCGGTGCCGGCGATGTAGAGGTCCCCGGCGTGTCCGGGCGGCAGCGGCTGTAGGGCCGTGTCGAGCACGTAGCAGCGAGTGTTGGCGATCGGGGTGCCGATGGTGACGGGTTCGTCGACGCTCACGGGGGCGCAGGTGGACCAGATCGTGGTCTCGGTGGGGCCGTAGAGGTTGGTCACGGCGCGGGTGTGGGCGGCGAGCTCACCGGCGAGGTCGGGGGGCAGCGCCTCCCCACCCACAAGGGCGCGCAGTTTGGTGAGCGCCTGCGGGCGCTGCTGGAGCAGTTCGCGCCACAGGGTGGGGGTGGCCTGCATGACGGTCGCGTCGGACTCCTCGATCAGCTCGGCCAGGGCGGCGGGGTCGCGTACGGTGTCGCGTTCGGCGAGGACGAGCGTGGCCCCGCTGAGCAGCGGCAGGTACAGCTCCAAAGCGGAGATGTCGAAGCTGACGGTGGTGACGGCGAGCCAGCGGTCGCCGGGAGCCATCGGGAAGCGGCCGGCCATGTCGAGCAGGAAGTTGCGCAGTGCCCGTTCCGGAATGACGACGGCTTTGGGCCGGCCGGTAGATCCGGAGGTGAACAGGAGGTAGGCGGCACGTTCGCCGGAGGTCTCCAGCTCCTCGGGGATGGCCGGGGGCGTGGCGCCGGTCTCGTCGGCGGGCGCGGCGTCGACCAGGACGGTGGCCGGTGCCTCAGGCAACCGCGCGGCGAGGTCGGTCGTGGTGACCAGCACGGCGGTGCCCGCGTCGGTGAGCATGGCGGCGAGCCGCTCGCGGGGGAACTCCGGGTCGAGGGGCAGGTAGGTCGCCCCCACGCGCATGGCGGCCAGCAGCGCGGCGACCAGGTCGGCCGAGCGCGGCAATGCGATGGCGACGACGCGTTCGGGGCCGGCCCCGTGGGCGCGCAGCCGCGCGGCGATCCGGTCGGCACGCGCGAGCAGGGCGGCGTAGGTCAGTTCCGTCTCGGCGGTGCGCACCGCGACGGCCTCGGGGGTGCGGCGGGCGACGGCGGCGATACGGGCGCCGACGGGATCGGTGGAGGCGTCGGGCCGAGCGGGCGGGTTGAACTCGGTGAGCACCCGCGTGCGCTCGGCGGCGTCGGTGAGATCGACATGGCCCAGGCGGCGATCAGTGCCATTCACGTCGGCCATGTCCTCCAGGCAGCGCTGGAATTCGGCGAGGCGCCGGCCGAGCTCGGCCTCGGTGTAGCGGTGCGCGTTGCCGTTGAGGTCGAAACGCAGCCCGCCGGTGTCGGTGTCGCGGTAGACCGACAGCGACACGTCGCTGACCGGCCCTTCGGAGAGGTTGACGGCGCTGCCGCGGACGCCGGCGAAGGTCAGCTCGTAGTCGAAGGCTTTGATGTTGACCACGGGCCCGTAGAGGTCGCCGGCACGGCCCACGAGGGCGAGGTCGCGGCGGATCTCCTCAGCGCGGTAGCGCTGGTGGGTGCGCAACTCCCGCAGTCGCTGGGTGGTGTGGACGACCAGGTCCTCGACCCGGTCGCCCGGGTGCAGCTCCAGCCGGAGGGGCACGATGTTGACGACCATGGCGGGGGTGCGTAGCGAGGGCGAGCCGAGCCGTCCCATGGCGGGCATGCCCAGCAGGACGTCGCGGGCGCCGGTGCGGCGGTGCACGTAACCGCCGAACGCGGCGATCAGCGCTTCGGCCCAACTGGCGCCGCTGTGCTGCGCCAACTGCGAGAGCCGATCGAAGGCGGCGGCACCCAACGCGCCGTTGACCCGCAGTGCGGCGCGGGGAGCGGCGGGCGGGGCGTCACTGAGCAGCGGCGGCTGTGGCCGGTCGGCCAGGAGCGACCGCCAGTACTCCCGGTCGGCCGGGGAGCGCTGCGAGCGCTCGTAGGCCTCCTCATCCTCGATGACGTCCCGGAGCGCGCCAAAGCGCCCCTGCGGCTGGGTGCCCTCGCATATCTGGGTGTAGGTCTCGGCGACCCGGCGGGCCAGGGTCGTAATCGCGTAGGCGTCGGCCACGATGTGGTGGTAGCGCTGATACCACAGGTAGTGGTCCTGCCCTACTCGCAGCAGCGCGTAGCAGTAGAGGGGACCCGCCACCGGATCGACGGGGGTGGCCATGTCGTCGCGCATCCACCGCAGCGCGGTGGCGCCGGGGTCGGGCGCCTCGCGCAGGTCCAGGTGCCACAACACGCTGGTGGGGGTGGGGCCCACCTCCTGGTAGGGGGTGTCGCCCTCGACGACGATGCGGCTGCGCAAGGCGTCGGTGTCAGCTACGACGTGGCGCAGCGCCGTCTCGAACCGGCCCGGGTCGATCGCGCCGGGCAGGTCGATGTACTGACCGACGTTGTAGACGGGGTTGTCGGGATCGACCTGCTGGGCGTACCAGACACCAGTCTGCGCGCCAGTAAGGGCGAGGCGGTCGGTGTTCAGGGTGCTCATGGCGGATGCTGCTCCGGTGTCGGGTCCTGGGGTGGGCAGGGGGAGGGTCGGGCTCAGCCGGCTGGATCGGGGGCGGGCTGGGGCTCGGCCCACCGCAGACCGTCGGCGGTGGGGACCAGCCCGTCGGCCAGCAGCGGGGGTTCGGAGATCTCAGGCTCGGTGCCGCGGCGTTGGATCTGGTTCATCTCGGCCATGACGTCGCTGACCACGGGAGCGCGGAAGAGTTCGGTCATGCGTTCGCCGGATTCGGTCTGGGCCGCGCCGGTACGCTCGACCGCTTCGGCGAGGTCGGTGGAAGAGGACGTGAACCGGCTGCGGAGTTCCTCGCTGTCCACGAGGGCCCGTTCGCCGGAGAACGCGCCGGCGACAAGCGTGGTGAAGGCCTCCATGTCGGTGGTCGCCATGTTGGTGACCTTGCGGGCCCGCCAGAAGTAGGAGTTCTCGTCGGCCTGCATGTCGTAGAAGGCCGAGAGGAACTCGTAAAAGACGGCGTATTCACGCCGATAGCGCCCCTCGAACTCGGTGAAGGCGCGCTCTTCGGTCAACTCACCGGCGAGGACGCTGTTGACCGAACGCGCGGCGAGCAGGCCGCTGTAGGTGGCCAAGTGCACCCCGGTGGAGAAGACCGGGTCGATGAAGCAGGCGGCGTCGCCGATGAGGGCGATGCCCGGCGCCCAGAACCGGCTGTGGGAGTAGGAGTAGTCTTTGCGCACCCGGATCTCGCCGTAGGTGCCCTCGGTGACGCGCGTGGCCTCGGAGAGCAGGTCGCGGACGATGCCACAGCTTTGGATCGCCTCGCGCAGCGCCGCCTCGCGGTCGGCTTGGATGCGGCCGATCTGATCGGGGGTCAAGACCGCGCCGACGCTGGTGAGCGTGTCGCTGAGCGGGATGTACCACAGCCATCCCTCGTCGAAGGCCGCGCAGAGGATGTTTCCCGCGTCGGGGCCGGGCAGCCGCTTGCCCCCCTCGAAGTAGCCGAAGACTGCGAGGTTTTTGAAGAAGTCGGACATGTGGCGCTGCCCGCCGACCGCGCGGTGCAGACGCCCGCTGTTGCCGGAGGCGTCGAGGACGTAGCGGGCCGACAGTTCTTGCTGCCGGCCGGCCGGGTCGGTGTAGCGCACGCCGGTGACCTGGCCGTCGGTGGAGACCGCCGACAGCACCGGCGACTCCTCGCGCACGTCGACGCCGTGCTTGGCGGCGTTGCGCAGCAAAATGTCGTCGAAGGTCATCCGGTCGACCTGGTAGGCGTAGGAGGTCGGCCCGGAGAGCTGTGGGGACAGCGCGAACAGGAAGTTCCACGGGTCGGGGCTGCTCCCCCACCGGAAGCTGCCGCCGCGCTTGACGGTGAAGCCGGCCTGGTCGAGCTCGTCGGTGACGCCGAGCAGTCGGCACACGCCGTGGATCGTGGCGGGTAGCAGCGACTCGCCGATCTGGTAGCGCGGAAACCGCTCCTTTTCCAACAGCGCTACCCGATGCCCCTGGCGGGCGATCAGGGTCGCCGCCGTCGAACCGGCGGGGCCACCGCCGACCACGACGACATCAAACTCCTCGGTGGAAGTGGTCACGTCGCAACGCTCCTTTGTGTGGTGTGTCTGGTGCCGCCGCGGCCATGGGGGCGGGCGGGGTGGAAGAGCAGGGGGTGGCGCGGTGGGCGGCGCGCCGGAAGATCCAGGGGTCAGCCGGTGATCAGCCGCCGGGTCCAGGCGGCGACGGTGGGCTCCTCGGCGAGGCTGATGAAGTCGGTCTCGACACCGGCTTTGCGCCAGGTCTCGACGAGACTCATCAACCGGATGGAGTCCATGCCGCGGTCGAGCAGGTTCTCGTCGGCGCCGATACTGCCCTCGTCCTCCCCTAGCACCTGGGCGACGTCGGCGCGCAGCCGCTCGGCGGTGAGCTCCTGGGCGCCGGCGGCGGGCTCGGCGCTGTCGCGGGCGTCGTCGACACGATCCGACATACGGGTCTCCTCAATCTGGTCGTGGGTCGGGAAAAACGGCTCGGTGATCCCGGCCGAATGGGTCAGTGGGGGGCGGCGACGTGGGAGGCGGCCGGCGCGTCCGATACGGGGGCGGTGCGTGCACTGATCGAGTCGAGGATCTCTCCCACGCGCACCGCCACGTTGGACAGCAGGGTCGCGGAGAGACCGTGGGTGTGCTCGGTCCCGCCCTGGCTGTAGATGCCGCAGGTGACCTCGTCGGTGGTGGCCATGCGGTAGTCGCGCTGGATCACCGGACGGCCGGCGGTGTCGGTGAGGCAGCGCTGGGCGAGCTCACCGAGGAGGTCGCGCGGGTCAGCCGGACGGTATCCGGTGGCGTAGATGACGTGATCGGCGTACAGCGGGGTCTGCTTACCGCTGGTCAGGTCCTCGACGGTGACCGTGACACCGGAATCGTGCTCCTCCACGGCGGCGACCCGGGAGGTGTTGTGCTGGCGTAGCCGCTCGACCCCGCGCACCCGGTCGGCGTAGTGCTTGCGGTAGAGCTCCTCGATGAGGTCGGGGTCGACCACCGAGTAGTTGGTGTTGCGGTGATACTCAAGGATCTCGGTCTTGACGTCCTCAGGGGCGGTGAAGAAAGCGTCGACCGCCTCGGGGTCGAAGATGCGGTTGGCGAAGGAACTGTCGTCGGAGGGGCTGTAGCCGTAGCGCGCGAACACCGTGTTGATCTCGGCGTCGGGGAAGCGGTCGTAGAGGTGGGCGGCGGCCTCGGCGGCGCTTTGTCCGGCGCCGACGACGACGAAGGAACGGGGCTCGGCGGCCGGTTCGAGGGCGGCGATGCGGTGCAGCAGGTGCTCGCTGTGCCATACCCGGGCCGACTCGGTACGCCCTCCCGGCAGGTGGGGGAGCAAACCGGGGGCGAGTACGACGTTGCGGGCACGGTGGCGGGTGAGGGCGCCGGCGGCGTCACGGGCGACCACGTCGAGGAGAGCGACTCGGCCGGCGGCGTCGCGCACCGGCTCCACGCTGGTGACCTCGTGACTGTAGCGGACCTGCCCCTCGACTCGGCTGGCACACCAGGCCAGGTAGTCGTGGAACTCGGTGCGCAACGGGAAGAGCGTCTTGTGGTTGATGAAATCGTGCAGCCGCCCCACCTGGTGCAGGTAGGCGAGGAAACTGAAGTCGCTGGCCGGGTCGCGGGTGGTGACGAGGTCTTTGAGGAATGAGACCTGCATGGTGGCGTCGTTGAGCAGCATCCCGCGGTGCCAGCCGAATTCGGCCTGGCGCTCCAGAAAAACGCCGCTCAACGTGGCGGCCGTGGTGCCGGCGGCGTGGTCACGGGCCTCCTGCAACGCGATGGCCAGCGCGACGTTGGACGGTCCGAAGCCGACACCCACCAGATCGTAGACAGGTGGGTTGTGTGGTGTGGAGGTCACCATTTCCCTTTGCTCCCCTTCTTCCCCTTCGGTGCCGTCGTGGTGGGCTCAATTAGGCGATGCGGGCGGGGCCGCGGGTCAGTGTCGTGGTCAGGGCCGCGGTGGGCAGCGTCACGGCGCAGCGGCGGGCGGCGTAGCGCATGGCGTAGTAGTGGTCTTCGGCGCTGAAGTCAGCCATGGCATCGGCGACGAAGAACGCTTGGAGGTCGCGCATGAAGGCGTCGGTAGCGGTGATCAGGCACCCGATATGGGCGTAAACACCGGTGATGATGATCTGGTCGCGGCCTGAGCGCGCCATGCGCTCGACGAGGTCGGTACCGAGGAATGCGCTGTAGCGGTGCTTGACGAGCAGCACGTCGCCGTCGTGGGGGCGGAGCTGGGCGACGATGTCGGTGTCCTCGGAAACGGCGCGCATGCCACGTCCCCAGAAGTCACGCTCCAAGCCGCGTTCCTTGGCGGCCATGTCGCCGGGTTTGGCGGTATAGATCACCGGGGCACCGATGGCGTGACAGACCTGGCGCAGGGCCGCGATGTTGTCGAGCGCACCGGCCAGCGGCGGCTCGCCGCTGGCGTAGGGCCGCAGGAAGTAGTGCTGCATGTCGTGGACGAGCAGCGCAACACGGTCGGGCTCGGGCGTCCACGACACCCGGTTGGCCGGCAGGGTGTCGGGGGTGGGCAGGGGGTAGGGCTCGATCTGGGGCAGAGCCATGGCGTGGTCCTCTCGGCAGCGGACACGGGCGAAAAGCGGCGACGCGAACGGTCACCTTCCTGCGGCGCGGGCGAGTTCAGCGGCGACGGCGGTTCTGAGGTCACGCTTGCTGACCTTGCCGACGCCGGTGGCGGGAAAGCGCTCGGCGAACTCGACACGGTCGGGGATCTTGTAGGCGGCCAGACCGCGCCGGCGCAGAAAGCCCAGCAACTCGGCCCGCTCCGGGGCCTGGCCGCGAGGGATGACGTAGGCGCAGATGCGCTCGCCGAGGAAAGCGTCGGGCATGGCCACAACGGCGGCGTCGTGTACGGCGGGGTGGGCGAGGATGTGGTTCTCGATCTCCTCGGCTGCGACTTTCTCGCCACCGCGGTTGATCTGGTCCTTGGCGCGCCCCTCGACGACGAGGTAACCGTCGGGTGTGCGCCGCACGATGTCACCGGTGCGGTAGAAACCGTCGGCGGTGAAGGCGGTGGCGTTGTGCTCAGGCACGTTGTAGTAGCCGCGGATCGTGTAGGGGCCGCGGGTGAGGAGGTGACCGGCCTGGCCCATAGGCACGGGCCGGTCGTGGTCGTCGACCACGCGAACCTCGTCGGCGGCCGAGATCGGCCGACCCTGCGTGGTGACGACGGTCTCGGGCGAATCGTCGAGCCGCGTGTAGTTGACGAGCCCTTCGGCCATACCGAAAACCTGCTGTAGCGAGCAGCCGAGTGTGGGCTCGACCCGGCGGGCCGCCTCCTCGCTGAACTTCGCGCCGCCCACCTGAAGCAGACGCAGCGAAGACAGGTCACGGTGGGCTTGGGCTCCCCCGGCGACCGCGTCGAGCCATAGCAGCGCCACAGGGGGTACCACAGCGCTCACCGTGACCCCTTCGGTCTCGATGAGTCGTAGGCACGTCTCGGGGCTGGGATCGGGGGCCAGGACCACACGGCCTCCGGTGTGGAAGACGCCGAGGAAGCCGGGCGAACTCATCGGGAAGTTGTGCACGATCGGCAGCGTGCCGAGATAGACGGTCTCGGGCGACAGCGCGCAGATGTCGGCGCTGGCGCGCACCGAGTACAGGTAGTCGTCGTGGGTGCGCGGGATGAGCTTGGGAAGCCCAGTGGTGCCGCCGGAGAGTTGGAGGAAGGCGACGTCACCGGGGTCGGGGGCGGCGAGGACGGCGGGGTCGGCCTCGTCGGCCCGCACCTGCTCCAGCGCGACGAAGCCGGCGGAGTCGGCGGAGTCGGCGAACTCGCCGGGATCACCGACGACGATCACGCGCGGCGCGGCGCCACTGTCGGCTGCGACGATGTCGGCGGCCATGGCACGGTAGTCAAAACCGGCGTGACGGTCGGCGATGATGAGGGCGGTGGCCTCGGTGAAGGAGCAGAGGTAGCTGATCTCGCTGTAGCGGTGGGCCGGCAGAGCGAACACCGGCAAGGCTCCCAGTCGGTACAGCGCGAAGACGACCTCGAAGACCTCGGCGATGTTGGGCAGTTGGAGGACCACCCGGTCACCGGCGCGGATGCCCATAGTGGCCAGGCCGGTGGCCAGTCGGTCGGCGCGCGCGTCGAGTTCGGCGTAGCTCCACCGGGTGTCCCCGGCGACAACGGCTGTGCGCTCGGCGAAGCGTTGGGCGCGCTCGCGCAGGAAAGCGCTAAGGGTCTCGCCCCTCCAGTAGCCGTCGGCGCGGTAGCGAGCGGCGACCGCTTCGGGCCAGGGGGTGCATCCGGCGAGCATGGTCGATCGTGCCTTTCGGGTCATCGTGGCGGGAAACAGAACAACCGGTTGCTACAGCGACTGGTCGAGGCCGAGCGCGAGCAGCAGGGTGCGCAGCTTGGCCGAGGTTTCAGCGAGTTCGGACTCGGGATCGGATTCGGGCACGATGCCTCCCCCGGCGAACAGGTCGATGTTGCCGCCGGCGACCTCGGCGCAACGGATCGCCACGACCCACTCGCCGTCGCCGGCGGCGTCGCAGTAGCCCACAGCGCCGGCGTAGAAGCCGCGATCGAACGGCTCGATATCGGTGATGGTGTCCCGGGCGGCCTCGGTGGGGGTGCCGCAGATCGCCGGGGTGGGGTGGAGCGCGCGGGCCAACTCGGCCGAAGACGTGGCGGGATCGTGCAGTTCGCCGGTGACCCGGGTGGCCAGGTGCCACATGGTGGCGGTCTTGACGAGTTCGGGTTCTGGCGGAACGCGCAACTGTCGGCAGAAGGGGCGCAGGCCCGTAGCGACGGCCTCGACGGTGAGGGCGTGTTCGTGGCGGTCCTTGGCTGAGGCGAGCAGGTCGGCTGCGCGTCGCTGGTCGGTGGCGCTATCGGCGCTGCGCGGAGCGGACCCGGCGAGTGGTTGGGCCACCGCCTGTCCGGCCCGCTTGGCAACGAGCAGTTCGGGGCTGGCCCCCACGAGGGTGCGGGGCAGGTCGGCGTCGTAGCGGTGGTCGGGGGTGTGGCGGGGGAGGTCGACAGCGAAGGTGAAGCCGTGGGGGTCACGGCGGGCGAGGTTGCCTAACAGTTGGGCGACGTCGACGGGCTCGTCCCGGCTGAGCCGGAGGCAGCGGGCCAGCACGAGCTTGCGCAACTGGGCGGTGCCGGGGGTGGCGTCGGCGAGGAGCTTGAGTCCCCGTTCGACCGCGCGCACGTGAGCGGTGGGCTCGGGCACGGCGCGGATGCGCCACTGTCCCTGGAGAGGGTGGCGCGCCTGCCCGTTATCGGCGGCCCCGCGCCCTTCCGAGGGGACGGCGTAGCGCACGGTCTCGGGGACGACGAGCCGAGCAGGGCTTCGGGCGTCGAACGGCACGGCCCCGATGGCGATCGGGCGTACGCGGTCGGGGGTGGTGACCGCGGCCAGAGTATCGGCGACACCGTCGAGGGAGTGGGCGACAGTCAACTCTCCCTCCCCCAGGACGGCGCCATCGGCGGAGGAGAAGAACGCGGACCCGGGTCGGTAGGCGGCGAGGAGCTCACCGACCGCGGCGGCAGGGGCGGCGACGCGCTGGAGGGACACCGGTCGGCCTTTCTGTGACGGACGTGGACGCGGTTGCCTGGCTGGTCGGTTGTGTACGAGCAGGACAGGGCGGTGGCGGCTGCGTGGTCAGGCACGCAGGGTGGCGCCGCCGTCGACGTAGAGGTCGTGCATGGTGATGTGGCGCGCCGCGTCGGAGGCGAGGAAGCACACGGCCGCAGCGATGTCCTCGGCGGCGGCGAGGCGTCCCAGCGGGATGCCCACCCGGTAGGCGTCGGGGTCGCCGGCGATGACCGCTTCAGGGCCGCCTGGGGAGAATGCCCGCTGCATAGGAGTGTCGGTGGAGCCGGGCGAGACAACGTTGCAGCGGATGCCGTGGGGGGCGAGTTCCAGGCCGAGGGACTTGGTGAACAGGGTGGCGGCAGCTTTCGAGGCCCCGTATCCGGCCATGCCGGCCCGGGGCACCCCGCCGGCGTTGGAGCTGACCGTGATGATGCAGCCCTGGCCCCGGGGTTTCATCCGCCGCGCCGCAGCGCGGGCGGTGTGGAACACGCCGGTGGTGTTGACCGCGAACAGTTCGGCCCAGTCGGCATCGGAGCACTCGGTGACCTCGCCGGTGCGCAGGACACCGGCGACGTTGACCGCCAGAGTCACCGGCCCGAGGTCGCGCTCGGCACGGTCGAAGAGGTCCTCGACGGCGTGGGCGTCGGTGACGTCGGCCGGGTAGGTGCCCGCCCGGTGGCCGGCCGCGTGCAGCGCGCCCGCGGTGGCGGTGGCGGACTCAGCGTCGCGGTCGACTACGGCGACCGCCAAGCCGGTGACGGCCAGTGCTTCAGCGACGGCACGTCCGATCCCCTGGCCGGCCCCAGTAACGACGGCGGTGGATCTGCTAGTTCGGCCGGCGGCGACCTCAGTGCGATCCAAGCGTCTTCTCCCCTCATCACCCACAGCGCTGTTCGTAACAGAGCGCAATGGGCTCTGAACCCACGATCCAGTATGACCAAGGACAAGCAAACCTCACTAAGGCAATGCTTACCTAATTGGTCGACGGCCAGTCTTGACCGGAAGCGCACCTCATGTCAACCGCTAGAAATCCGACAATCGCGGCCAAAAACGCAAACCGAAACTACTCTTTGCTTTTATTTGAATGCGAAGAGTTATAGTTCGTGGCTGGCGGTGACAGCCAAGCGTGACGCAGACCACGCCCCTTATGCGGCAGCCATCCGAGACAGCCCCCTCCCGCCACCATTAACCATCACAGAGGGTGACTAACAGCCGGTGTTCGCCAGAGCCCCACCGCACGACACAGGTGTGGCCCAACCGCAGTAGAACGGGATACAGCAACCGCTGGGCACGTCAGTGCTCACCGGCCCCAGGGAGAAACTCACCCCTGCCGGCGCCAACAGCTCCCCGCGCTCCCACACTCCCTTCTCGCCCCCATCCACCACCACGGCACAACGACAACAAAGAACTGACGCACTGATCGCGCGATGGCAGGTCACCCCACTGAGCGAACAGCGAGAGAGTAGTTCCCGTCCTCCGTTGGATACCGGAGATTCCCACATGACAGAAAACCGAAGAAAAGCGTTGATAAGCAACGCAGCGATCTTTTCAATATGGGGACCATACAGTCGCACAGTGAAGCGAAACCAACGGTCTCCACCTGAGAAAATTACTGAGAATGCAGTGCTTTCGCTATTCGCCACGGCATGGCTTGATCTGGCCGCAGCGGTCGCCCCACCCGGTCATCCGACATCTTCTCGACGCTAAGTTTTCGCCGTATCATTACTCTCGGCTGTTCTCTCTGGCTTTCGACTCCCGTGCCAGGCAGGTGAATTCCGGACGCTATGCGCAACAGGAACGACCCCCTACCTGGCCACACAGACATCGACAGGACTGCAACGGGTCTCACTGCGCCGATTCACGTGTCTAAGGGAACAAAAAGAACTGGCCTTTTCAGCGTGTAACATGCCCATTATTCGCGTTAGGGAGAAAAACGTGCGCACAAAGTTCATCGCATTGACCGCCGCGGCCCTCACCGCCGCCGGGCTTGGGCTGGCGACCCCGGCACATGCGGCGAGCAGCCCGATCGGGGAGCTCACCCTCAGCCTCGGCGGCCCCGACAACCGGATCTCACTGACCTGCCTGCCCACTGGCGGAACCCACCCCACCGCCGACGAAGCCTGCGCCTCCCTGACAGCAGTATGGGGCCGGTTCAAGTCGCTGCCCGCCGAGCAAGGGGTGTTCTGCCCGATGCACTACGCCCCCGTCACCGCCGAGGCACACGGCACCTGGGCCGGTAACCCCGTCGACTACGAGGAGACGTTCTCCAACGCCTGCGTGGCTGGGGTACAGACCGACGGCGTGTTCGACTTCTAGCCCTCCGACGCCCCGGTGCGGCCGAAGCGGCCCAGCTGCCTCCGCCCACCGGGGCTATTCCCAGCTCGCCGAGCACAGGGCGGCACGGCCGGTCACTCGTAAGGGTCGGGAGGGTTGACGACCTCAGTCATCTGCGCCACCTCGAAACGGTGGTCGCGCACCTCCAACAACTTCCCCTCAGGCTCGACCCACTGCCCCTCGACCGTCCACCAACTGTCCTTCTGCGGCGCGGGCTCATTGGTGATCAGCACCCGGTTGACGATCGCGTCAGCGGCACAGCAGGCCATCTGTAGCCGGGCCAGGTACCAGCCCTCGCCACTGTCGTTGGGGACCACGAACCCCGTCAGCCGGACCGTGCGTCCAGCGAGGCTGCGCTCTTCGTCGGTCCACGCCCGCACGACGAACTCGCGCAGCTTCAACTCCACCGGCTCCTCAGGGGGCGCGGAGGCCGCCAGCGCGTCGGCGTCGGCAGGCTCTTGGAGCGCCGCCCCGCTGGGGGGTTCGCTCTGGGCGTTGGCCGCGGTGTAGGCGCCCAGCGCGGGTGGACTGACGGCAAACACCGCGATCACCGGAAGGAGTAACAGCCAGGCTACCCCCGGCCCGTGCGCGTGGTCGTGCCCATGGGCGGCACCATGGTCGTGGTGGTCCTGCCCACCGGACTCGACCGGGTCGCCACCGTCGTCTGCTCCGTCACCGCGCACGGCGGCGCGCACGTCGGCGGCCACCACCACCGCCCCGAGCGCGACCAGCACACCCCCCGCGGTGATGAGGAACGGACGGAACGCGGCCTGCACATAGTTGAGGTAGAGGTCACCAGCGAGCGTGGCACTCAACGCCGCGGCACCCAACAGCACCAGCACCAGCCCCTGCGCCATGCGGCTCACAGCAGCACCCCTCCCACGACCAGACTCGACACCACGGTGAACAGCAGGGTCAGCGGCACGAACCGGCGCACGAAGCCCCATCCGAACGTCCCCGCCTGCAACGCGATGAGCTTGAGGTCGACCATCGGACCGACGACGAGGAAGGCGAGCTGAGCGGTGGGCGAAAACGCGCTGAGGCTGGCCGCCACGAAGGCGTCGGCCTCCGAACAGATCGACAGCAGGATCGCCAGCAGCGACAGCACCAGAACCGCCAGCAGCGGCACGTCGGCGACGGCGCTGACCCACTCCCGGGGCACGACGACGTTCAGCGTGGCCGCCGCCAGCCCGCCGACCACGAGGTAACCGCCGGCGTGCATGATGTCGTGGCGCATCGAGTCGGCGAACACGCGCCACTTCGAGGCGCCGGGGGCGTGGTCGCTACGCGGCATCCGCAGCCACTCGCCCCGGCCAAAACGCGCCCAGAGCCAGCCCACCGCCACCGCGGCGGTCAGTGAGGCCACGAAGCGCGCCGCCACCATCTCCGGGCTGTTGGGGAAAGCCACCGCGGTGGCCACCAGCACGACCGGGTTGATGGCCGGTGCGGCCAATAGGAAGGTCAGGGCCGCCGCCGGAGCGACACCGCGCCGGATGAGCCCGCCGGCCACCGGCACTGAGGCACACTCGCAGCCGGGCAGCACCGCACCGGCGGCGCCGGCCACCGGTACCGCCATGGCGGAGTTGCGCGGAACGGCGCGCTGCCAAAACGACGGCGGAACGAAGGCGGTCAGCGCCGCTGACAGCGCGACCCCGAAAACCAGAAACGGCAGCGCCTGTAGGCTGATGGCCGTGAAGATCGTGGCCCACGCCAAAAACGCCTCGGCGGTGAGCCGATCGGCCAGCCAAGCGTTGCCGGCCGCAAGCACAGCGATGAACAGTGCGAACAGCCAGACGGTGGTGGTGCGTCGCTGTCCCGGACGTCGTCCCCAATCCGAGGGCGGGAGAAGGTCGTCGTCGCCGTCCCATCCGGGAACCAGAGAGTCACCCAGCGACGTGGGACGCGGCGCGGCACCTGAGGGCCCATCGGGCACGGCGGTTCCTCGCGGTCGATCGACGGCATGTTCCCGGGCATCCTAGCCGATAAACGCTTTCACGTTCGGTTTTGCTGCGGGAGCTGTGGCACAAATCCGACCGTCCGACGGGCACGCACGCCGATTCACGGTGTGACCCGCGGCGTTGGCGGGATCTCCTCGGCGAGCATGTCCATCAGCAGCCCGTCGCGCCAGCGGTCGGCAACGGGGTCGCGCCAGTAGCGGCGTAGCACACCCACGCGGGAGAAGCCGGCCTTTTCGTAGGCGCGTACGGCGGCGGCGTTGTCCAGTGCCGGGTCGATGATGAGCCGGTGGTGGCCCCGCGCCTCGCACAGCCACCGCGCCAGCGTGACGATGGCCGCCACCCCGATCTGGCGCCCGCGCACGGCCGGGTCGACGAAGATGTCGATGCCGGCGTGGCGGTAGGCGGGATCGGACTCCTCGTAGAACTGGATCATGCCGCACACTCGCTCGGCGAGCCGAATGGTGTAACGCTGCGTGTCCTCCTCGGGTGGAGCGCTGAAGTCTTCCGGTCCCCACCAGCGGGCCACCTCGGGCAGCGCGGCGATGCGGTCGAGCTCGGGACCGTCGGCCGGGGTCCACGGCCGCAACGAAAGAGCTCCGGCGACCAACGGCACAGGAGTGGGGTCGGGAAACCGCCTTTCTCCGGAAGGTTTCACGCCGGACAAGAACCCTACTTGAACCGGGTCGTATCCAGTTCGACAGCGAAGGGTTCCGGCAACGCCAGCGGCTTGCCGAACGGCACTGTCGTCTGGAACTGGTAGGTGTGATTCTCTGGGCCGCTGGACAGCGTCACCAACCGCTTTTGCCGGTCGATGAGCAGGTAGTGCTCGACCCCCTCACTCGCATACCCCAGGGGCTTGATCTCACGGTCGATCTCGGCGTTGCGTGGAGATGTGACCTCCATGACCAGCAGCGCCTCAGCGGCGGGGAAAAGCCATTCTTCACTGTCCAACAGGCTCCGCTGGCACACCACGAGATCGGGGACGTAGCGCTGGCTGGTCGACGCCAGGGAGAGGCTGACATGGTCCACCGACCCCAGGTCAGATGGTGCCACAGCCCGAATCTGGTCATGCACGTCCATTACCAGAAGAGCGTGTAACCCTGTCGGTGTGGGGGACACCAGGATTTTCCCTTCGATGATCTCGACCCGGAAGCCCTTCGGGACCTCGATGGCCTCCGCGGACGCCGCCAGATGCTCGAGTTCATCCGGCGCAGCAGCCGTAGGCGTCGCCATACTCGACTCCCTTCTCCAACGACTCATTGTAATCATCCCCTCACGCTCGCGCGTGGTGCTTCGTTGGGATCGCCATCTGCGGATCGGACCCGGGGGTGTGGGCGACGGCTCAGGTCCCCACCCGCACCACCATCTTGCCCGTGTTGGCCCCGCGCAGCATGGAGATGAACGCCTCGGGCGCGTTCTCCAAGCCCTCGACCACGGTCTCGCGGAACTTCAGCCGCCCGTCGGCCACAGCGGGGGCTACCTCGCGGTAGAAGTCGGCAGTGGCATCGGAGGTGTCGGTGACGATGAAACCTTGCAGCATAAGACGCTTGGTGACGATCAGCGCCATGTTGCGCGGACCGGGCTGGGGCTCGGTGGCGTTGTAGCCCGAGATCGCCCCGCACAGCGCGAAGCGGGCGAAGGGGTTGGCCACTGCCATAGCGGCCTCCAGATGGTCGCCGCCGACGTTGTCGAAGTAGATGTCGATGCCATGGGGCGCGAGCTGGCTGAGCTGCTCGACCACGGGACCGTCCTTGTAGTTGAAGGCCGCGTCGAAGCCCAACTCGTTGACGAGGTAGTCCACCTTCTCGGCCGACCCGGCGCTGCCAATGACCCGGGAGGCGCCGCGCAGTCGCGCCAACTGGCCCACGAGCCCGCCCACGGCCCCGGCCGCCCCGGAGACGAAGACGCTTTCGCCGCCGCGCATCCGCGCCTTCTCGAACAACCCGACGTAGGCGGTCCGCCCGGGCATGCCGAGGACACCCAGATGGGCGGTGACCGGGATCGCGTCGATGACATTGATCGCACGGACGTGCCCGGAGCCCACCACGGCGCGATCGCGCCAGCCGGCATCGTGCAGCACCACGGTGCCCTCCGTGAAGTCGGGGTCGCGCGAGACTTCGACCACCCCGACCGCCCTGCCCTCCATCGGTGCGTTGAGTTCGTAGGGGGCGGTGTAGGTGCGTTTCCCGGTCATCTTGCCCCGCATGTAGGGATCGACCGAGATGGCCTGGTTGCGGATCAGCAGCTCGCCGTGGCGGGGCTCGGGCAAGGGGCGTTCGACGAGGGTGAAGTCACCAGGCTGGGGCTCTCCGGCGGGGTAGGCAAGGAGATGGATCTCTCTGGCCATCGTGGGCATGGGGGCTCATTTCTCTCATCAGTGGCACGGGGGCGGCGCGGCGGCGGTGCCACCGGTGCGGGATGGCACGGCGCGCGCTGGTGCCGGGGGCGGTGGTCATCGAGGTGCCCGACGGAACGGCGTCGTACACCTGGGTAACCCATCCTCGCACTCACACCCGCCCGGGGGCCTCGGCGGCCGGCACGCTGGGTTCCTGGGGCGCGAACTGGGTGTGGTAGAGCTGCGCGTACAGCCCGCCGGCGGCCAGTAGCTCGTGGTGGGTGCCGTGCTCGACGAGGTGACCATGGTCGAGGACCAGAATCCGGTCGGCCTCGCGCACGGTGGAGAGGCGGTGGGCGATGATGAGGGAGGTACGGCCGCGCAGTGCCTCGGCCAGAGCTTCCTGCACCGCGGCTTCCGACTCGGAGTCAAGGTGGGCGGTGGCCTCGTCGAGCACGACCAACGCCGGTGCCTTAAGGAGCAGCCGCGCGATGGCCAGGCGCTGTTTCTCGCCGCCGGAGAGTCGGTAGCCACGGTCGCCCACCACGGTGTCGAGTCCCTCGGGCAACTCGGTGGTGAGGTAGTCCAACCGGGCCGCCCGCAACGCGCTGGCGATCTCGGCGTCGGTGGCGTCGGGGCGAGCGTAGCGCAGGTTCTCCGCGACGGTGTCGTGGAACAGGTGCGCATCCTGAGTGACGACACCGACCGTGCCGCGCAGGGAGTCGGCGGTGACCTCACGCAGGTCGTGGCCGCCCAGCCGCACGCTGCCTTCGACGGGGTCGTAGAGCCGAGTGACGAGGTGGGTGATGGTGGTCTTGCCGGCTCCGGAAGGGCCGACGAGGGCGACCATCTCGCCGGGGTCGGCGCGGAAGGAGACCTCGTCGAGGACGAGCGCGGCGGGGTCGGCACCGGAGGTGGTGTCGCCGGCGGGATCGGCCTGCCGGTCGGTGATGGCCACCGACTCTAGCGAAGCCAACGACACCTCGGCGGGAGTTGGGTAGCGGAAGGAGACGCGGTCGAACTCCAGCCCCACGGGGCCGGCGGGCAAAGCGCGCGCCCCCGGAGCGTCGGAGATGGCCGGGCGCAGATCCAGTACCTCGAAGACACGGTCGAAACTGACCAGGGCGGTCATGATGTCGACGTGCACGTTCGACAGGGCCGTGAGGGGGCCGTAGAGCCGGGTGAGCAGGGTCGCCAACGCGACAAGGGTGCCGAGTTGAACGGCGCCCCCGATCGCCAGCGTCCCGCCCAGGCCGTAGACGACGGCGGTGGCGAGCGAGGCGATGAGGGTGAGTCCGGTAAAGAAGATCCGGCTGTACATGGAGGAGGTGACCCCGATGTCGCGCACGCGGGCCGCACGGCGGGAGAACTGGGCGGACTCCTCGTCAGGGCGACCGTAGAGCTTGACGAGCATGGCGCCGCCGACGTTGAACCGTTCAGTCATGACCGAACTCATCTCGGCATCGAGGCGCATACTTTCTCGGGTGATGCCGGCGAGCCTGCGGCCGAAGACTTTGGCGGGGATGAGGAACACGGGGACCAACAGCAGCACGATCAAAGTGATGCGCCAGGACAACAGGAGCATGGTGCCCAGCACCAGGACCAGACTCACCGCGTTGGAGACGACGGAGGAGAGCGTGGTGGTGAGGGCGCGCTGGGCGCCGATGACATCGGTGTTGAGCCGGCTGATCAGCGAGCCGGTCTGGGTGCGCGTGAAAAACGCCAACGACATGCGCTGAACGTGGTCGAAGACTTGAGTGCGCAGGTCGTAAATGAGCCCCTCCCCGATGCGCGCCGAGTACCAGCGCTGGGTGAGGGTCAGGGCAGCCTCCAGCAGAGCCAACCCCGCCAGCCCCACGGCCAGCCACACGACAAGTTGGGTGTCGCCGGGGATGACACCGTCGTCGATGATGGTCTTGGTGAGCAGCGGTGTCGCCACGACGATGCCACCATTGAGCGCGGTCAACAGCAAAAACAGCAGGAGCTCAGTCAGGTAGGGACGCGCGTAGCCGGCGATTCGGCGTACGGTGCCGCTGCTCAGCCGCTCGCTGGTGACCCCCTTGTCCCGCGAGAAGCTGCGAAACGTGCTCCACGTCCCCTCTTGCATAGGTGACCCCTTACACCATGGCTACTGAGCGATCTCACGGCCGGATATCCCGCCGTGTCGGGCCCGTGGCCCAGCGGTGCACGGCCGCCTTCGAGATCAACACTGCCCGCCGCCCGGCTCTTCCCAACACTGACGCAGTGTAGGCAACCGGCCTCAGCTCGCGTGGCCATGTGACGGCACTGCCTAGGGGACCGTGCGGGGAACTGCTGCCACAGGCAACGGACCGGACCGCCGACGATGTCGGCGGTCCGGTCCGTTGTGACGTGGCGGGAGCGGGCTTGCTCGCTCCTAGCGGTGCTGAGGTGTCGAGCGGCTCTCGTGGCTACGGCGCTCACCGCGGCGGCGAGGGTGGCTCTTACGGCCGCGCTGCGGACGGCGGCTGCGGTTGGCGCGCGGCGGCTCGGGGGGCTCGATCCAGGGCACGCCAGAGGGCTCCTGGGCGCCGGTGACATCGGCTAGCAGGGCATCGCCAGGGTTGACCAGGTGCTGTTCGGCACGCACGCCCGCATCGCTGAGCAGCCGGCGCGCCGTACGGCGCTGGTTGGGAGCCACGAGGGAGACCACGCGCCCCGACTCGCCGGCACGGGCGGTACGACCACCGCGGTGCAGGTAGTCCTTGTGGCCGTTGGGCAGGTCGACGTTGAGAACGAGATCGATGCCGTCGACGTGGATGCCGCGGGCGGCGACATCGGTGGCGACCAGGGTCTGGATGCGGCCCTCGCGGAACTTGGCCAGCGTCTTGGTGCGCACGCTTTGGCTCTTGCCCCCGTGCAGCGAGGCGGCCGGCACGCCGACGCTGACGAGTTGTTCGGAGATGGCGTCAGCGCGGTGCTTGCTGCGCACGAACAGCAGGGTACGCCCCTCACGGGCGGCGATCTGAGTGACGATGCGGTTCTTGTCGCGCGGCAGCACCTTGAGTAGGTGGTGCTCCATGGTGGTGACCTGGGAGACCGGGGGGTCGACCGAGTGGGTCGTAGGAGTGTTCATGTAACGGCGGACCAGGGTGTCGACATCGCCGTCGAGCGTGGCGGAGAACAGCAGGGTCTGCGTTCCAGGGCGAATCTGGTTGAGCAGCTCGCTCACCTGGGGCATGAACCCCATGTCACACATTTGGTCGGCCTCGTCGAGAATGGACATCTCGACGTCACCGAGGGCGCAGGCGCCCTGCTCGATCAGGTCAGTCAGTCGCCCGGGAGTGGCGATAAGCACATCGACACCGCGGCGTAGTTCATTGATCTGGCGGCTGTAAGAGCTACCACCGACCACGTCGCCCAACCGCACGCCGAGGGGGCGCGCGTAGGGGCGCAGCGCGTCACGGACCTGGTGAGCAAGCTCACGTGTGGGAACCAGGATGAGCCCCCGGGGTTTGCCGGACGTGGAGCGTCCTCGGGCAAGCCTCGCCAGCAGGGGCAACCCGAAAGCCAGTGTCTTGCCTGAACCGGTGCGGCCACAGCCAAGGACGTCGCGACCAGCGAGCGCGTCGGGGATGGTGGCGGCCTGGATCGGGAAAGGGGTGGTGACCCCGTTGCGCGTGAGTTCCTCGATGACCTGGCGAGGCAGGTCGAGGGCGGTGAAGTCCGTGCACGCGGCAGTATCCGTCAAGTGACGTAAACCTTCCTCATCAATCGGCGGCGTTTCGAGGAAGGCTCCGAGGCCACGCAACAACGGCGTCGGCCACGAAGAGATCACACAAACGCGCCGGAGCGGAACAGTAACGGACGAACGCGGCGCGTTCCCGTCATCGAGCGGTCCGGCGCGCCGGATGCGCGCAGCACAAGATGACCGCTGGAAGCACAATACTAAACGTTGACTGGTGACGAGTACGTGAGTGCGATTATTCCGGTAGTCGTTGGGCCATAGCCTGGAGCCGCTCGATCTGGGCTGCGCGTTCAGCGGCGGCCTGCTCCTCCAGGGAATTCTCGCCGGCCTGGCCCAGGAGTTCCTTGGTAGCCCTGGCAGCCCCGGCGGGCGTCGCCAAAAGAGCGTCGACGAGATCGGTCACGGCACCGTCGAGCTCAGCGTTGGGCACCACCAATTCGGCGAGGCGCAGCTCATGTGCCTCGCGAGCCGAGATGGTGCGCGCGGTCAGGCACAGTTCGATGGCCCGGCTGCGTCCCACGAGTTCAACCAGCGGCTTTGTCCCCGTGAGATCGGGCACAAGTCCCAGGGCGGGCTCGCGCATGCTCAACTGCGCGTCCTCGGCGAGGATGCGCAGATCGCAGGCGAGCGCGAGCTGGAACCCGGCGCCGATGGCATGACCGTGCACAGCGGCGATGGAAACGATGTCAGGCCGGCGCAACCACCGGTACCCCGCCTGGTAGGAAGCGATGTCGGCGTCGAGAGAGGCGTGGGTCGCGGAGTCGTCGGACTCGGAGAGGAGACGTTGGAGCAAGCTCTGCTCACCGGGGAGGCCGCCGGCGGGATCGAACATGGCAAGATCGATCCCAGAGGAAAATGACGCCCCCGCACCATCAATCACAACAATTCGGACAGACCTGGATAAGGTATGGCCAATATGGGCCAAAGCGGTCCATGTTCGTCCAGTCATGGCATTATGCCGCTCCGGACGTGCCAGCGTGATCCGGGCGAGCGCACCGTGGATCTCCAACCGCACCCCGGCAGTTGCCAGCTCCTCGGTCGTGGGAACGGACTCCTGTGTCATATCCGCCTTCCGCGGCCCGTCGGACCGCCAGGCCCATCGAGCTCTTATCCGTTGACGTCACCGGCACCGCGCCTCACCATAAATCCTTCGAGCATGGCGCGCTCGCTCGGGACCCGTTTCCGAGAACGGCACCGATCACATCAGCGACAGCGAAACCGCTGGTTACGGTCAGCCACGACTGCGACGGGTAGCTCCTCCCCGACCGCGCAGCGTCACACCTGACTCGGTGAGTAGACGGTGCACGAAACCATAGGAGCGTCCCGTCGAAGCGGCCAGCGAACGAATGCTCTCGCCTTCGTCGTAGCGCTTCTTCAATTCCGCAGCGAGCTGCGAGCGTTCAGATCCCGTCACACGGGTGCCCTTTCTCAGGGTCTCGGCCACGAGTACCTCCTGTGCTCTTGGGTGACCGCGACGTCGCTGCCCATGATCAGTCATGGGGCGTCGACTGGCTACCCACCAGCACTGGAAAAGCTGTTGTGTCCGCGCTTTGGCACATTTGGGACCGAAGATATTTGTGACCAGAAAAAAGGAGGGGTTCCGGCATCCCCCTCTCCTCAGGTAGGGCCCTCCCGGTACCGAGCACCGCCGGCAGGATCTGCCGCCCTCAGGCGAGCGCGATGAGATCGGCGAACTCGGCGTTCCAGATGTCCTCCACCCCGTCGGGGAGCATGATGACCCGCTCTGGCTGGAGCGCCTCCACGGCTCCCTCGTCGTGCGTGACCAAAACGATGGCCCCCTTGTAGTTGCGCAGAGCAGCCAGGATCTCCTCGCGGCTGGCGGGGTCAAGGTTGTTGGTGGGCTCGTCCAGCAGCAAAACGTTGGCGCTGGAGACGACGAGCGTGGCCAGCGCCAGGCGCGTCTTCTCGCCGCCGGAGAGCACATCGGCCGGCTTGTCGACGTCGTCTCCGGTGAACAGGAACGACCCCAGCACTCGACGCGCCTCGACCTCGGGCAACTGTGGTGCGGCGGCCGTCATGTTGGCCAGCACCGACTGGCTGAGGTCGAGAGTTTCGTGCTCCTGGGCGTAGTAACCCAGCCGCAGGCCGTGTCCGTGCACCACCTCACCGGTGTCGGGCGTGTCCACTCCGGCCAACAAGCGCAGCAGCGTCGTCTTGCCCGCCCCGTTGAGCCCCAAGATGACGACCCGGCTCCCGCGGTCGATCGCCAGGTCGACCCCGGAAAAAATCTCCAGCGAGCCATAGGACTTGGACAGCCCCCTGGCGGTCAACGGGGTGCGGCCACTCGGCGCAGGATCGGGGAAGCGCAGCTTGGCCACCCGTTCGCTGGAACGGGTGCCCGCCACCGAACCGAGGATGCGTTCGGCGCGCTGCTCCATCTGCTGGGCCGCTTTGGCCTTGGTCGCCTTGGCGCGAAACCGGTCGGCCTGCTTGCGTAGCGAGGCGGCCTGTTTCTCGGCGTTGGCCTGCTCGCGCTTGCGGCGCCGCTCGTCGGCCTCGCGTTGGGTCAGGTAGGCCTGCCAGCCCATGTTGTAGATGTCGATGACGCTGCGGTTGGCGTCAAGGTAGAAGACCTTGTTGACGACGTGCTCCACCAGATCGACGTCGTGACTGATGACGATGAGCCCGCCCTGGTGAGACTTGAGAAAGTCACGCAGCCACACGATGGAGTCACCGTCGAGGTGGTTGGTGGGCTCGTCCAGCAGCAGGGTGTCGGCCCCGCTGAAGAGGATACGAGCGAGTTCGACGCGGCGGCGCTGGCCTCCTGACAGCGTTCGCAACGGCTGGCCGAGGATGCGCTCGGGCAGGCCGAGACTACTGGCGATCGAGGCGGCCTCGGCCTCGGCAGCGTAGCCGCCAAGCGCGTGGAGCCGCTCCTCCATCCGGGCGTAGGAGCGCACGCCACGATCGCGCACCTTGGCGTCGTCGCTGCTCATTTTCTCCTCGGCTAGGCGCATCTCGCGCAGCACCTCGTCGATCCCGCGCGATGACAAGATACGGTCCCGCGCGATGACATCGAGGTCCCCGGTGCGCGGATCTTGGGGGAGGTAACCGGTGGTGCCCCCCGAGGTGACGGTGCCCGAGGCCGGGAGGCCGGCACCGGCCAGGACCTTGGTCAGCGTAGTCTTGCCAGCGCCGTTGCGTCCGACAAGACCGATGCGGTCTCCCGCGGCGACACGGAAGGTCGTGGGCTCCAGCAGCAGCCGAGAGCCCACGCGGATTTCGAGGTCGTTGGCGATGAGCATGGGTGGCGCGCTCTTCCTGGGAGAAGAAAAGACGTGTGCGTAAATCGGCGTCGCGCCCGCGCGGCAGCCGCCGGCTGGGCGGCGCGAACGCGACAGGGCAGGGGTCAGTCCGTGGTGGCACGCACGCACGCAAGCCTAACCGTTGTAGCCACCGATAACCGCACGCCCGGCCGTGCCGCGTCCCGCCGGAGGGCCGCTCAGCCACCGGGACCGGAGGCGGTTCCGTTGCCCTCGCGGTTTTCCGTTGCCGTGGCGGGTTTCCCGACCGGTTGGGCAGACTCTCCGGAGGTGGTGGAGGAGGCCGCGGCGCTCTCGACCTGGTTGGCCCCGGTTGGGGGCCCCGACGGAGGTTGTGCCGGCTGTGCCGCAGGCGCGGAGGGGCCTGCCCTCGTGACCGTGCCCTGGGAGGACTCGGAGGCGGCGCTGTCGGCGGAGGCGGTGACGAGGGAGCGGTTGCGCAGCAGCGCGGCGACCACGGCGGCGACCGGCGTGGCGAGGAAGGCCCCGACCAGCCCACCGATGATCGAGCCGACGGCGATGACGAGCAGCACCACGGCCGAGGGCAGCTCAAGGGCCTTGCCGTAGACCCGCGGGGCGAAGATGTGACTCTCCAACTGCTGCACGACGATCGTGACGGCGACGACGACGAGAGCGACGAGGAAACCGGCGTCGATAAAGGCCACGACTGCGGCCAACACCCCGGCCACGAACGCCCCGACCACCGGCAGGAACGCGCCGATGAAGGTGAGGAAGATCAGCGGAACCGCCAACGCGGGGTCGATGAGGAAGATGAGGAAGACGCCGATGCCGACCGCGTCGATGAGCCCGACCAGGGCGATACCGCGCACGTAGCGCCCGATCACGTTGTAGGTGACGTCACCGCTGACCTTGAGAGCATGGCGGGTGCGGCGCGGGAACAGTTCGCGCACCCATTCCATGAGCCTATCGCCGGAATGGACGAAATAGACCGTCAGGACCAGCATCAGAATCAGGCCGATGAGCACCTCGCCGACGGCGACCGCACTGGCCCAAGCGCCGCTGATCAGCCGGCTGCTGTCCTGTTGGATCTCCTCCTCGGCCTGTTGGATGAGCTGGTTGACGAGTTGCTCGTCCAGGCCCATCGAAGCGGCGAAGCTCTGGAGCACGCCCACCGCCTGGTTGACGCTTTCGACCAGATCGGCGAAGCCAGATATCGCCGGTTGGACCACGAGGGTCACGACGCCGCCGAAAACGATGAGGGCGCCGACGAAGGTCAGGATCGTGGACGAGCCGCGTCCCAGCCCCTTGCGGCGCAGCCACGAGGCCGGCGGCATGAGCAACGCGGTGAGGAAGACCGCCAGGATGGTGGGGATGACGACGACGCGGATGTAGAAGGCTCCCCATAGCAGCAGTGCCACGACGACGCCGATCAGCAGAATCCGCCAGGCCGTGTCACTGACCTTGCGCAAGAAGTCGTCCTCGGGCACCTCGGGCGGTGGCGCCTTCTCTACGGGCTGCTGTGGTGGCTGGCGAACCACGTTTCGCCTCCTCCGAAACGACCACGTACTTGGCCGTGTGAATCGCACGTCCGCTCCCCTCACCGGTGACTGGTGCACGCCTGCGACGCAGTTTCCTTCTTACTCGACGAATACCGTGCTCCCTACACCGCTGTGCACATCATGCAGGCCGAGGTAGCGGAGGGGGCTGTGGGCTATGGGGCCGCGTCTGTCGGAAGCGACACTCGCGCGGGGCAGGGCCCCGCTCCGGCCCCTGCTGCTGCACTGTGGCGAGAGCGCCTCGCTGGGGAGAGCCCAAGCACCCCTGCCGCGCGATCGTTGCCGATCCGCCAGTTCCTGCCGGGACCGCCCCTCCACTTTCGCGCAGCAGCTCAGGTGCAGCGTGGCCGAACCTAGATCCGCCAAGGTTCGCGCGGGGCGCCGCTGGGGACGACCTCGTTGCCGAAGGGCGCCAGCGCGAGCGGGATCATCTTCAGCGAGGCCCATGCCATGGGGATACCGATGATGGTGACCGCCAGGGCGCAGGCGGTGGCGATGTGCTCGATCGTCAGCCACCAGCCGGCGACGATGATCCAGATGACGTTACCGAGCGTGCTGGCAGCACCGGCCTCGCGTCGGTGCACGACCTCCCGGCCGAAGGGCCACAGCGCATAGCCGGCCATACGGAACGAGGCGATCCCGAAGGGGATGGTGATGATGAGGACACAGCAGATCAGGCCCGCGATGGTATAGCCGACCGCGAGCCAGAAACCGGCAATGACCAGCCAGATGATGTTGAGGACAAGACGTAGCGCAGCCACCGGTGTGGGCCCCTCTTTCCCTGGATATACGGACGGACCGGGCGATTATGGCTCGCACTGGCCCGATCAGCGGTTGTTCGCCACGGCCGGGAGAGTCGGCGCGGCCTTAGCGTGTTCTCTCCCTGTACCGTCGCCTTTTACGACGGCGCGACACCTCCCACCGTTCCGCGGACACGCCCGGAGAAACCCCCTAGGGGGTGGCCATTGGGCTCATCGCGCCTCGCGCAGGGTTAATAAAGGGGGTGGCCGGTTCAGTAGAGGGTGTTGCGGTAGGAGTCGCGGTAGTAGGCGTCCATCTCGGCGACGGAGGATTCGGTGGCCCGCTGGTCGACCATGATGCGCCCCAGCGTGGGGAGTTCGGCGCGGTCGGGCCAGGTGTCGCTGTGCCAGAGCTTGGCGCGACGTAAAGCTTTACCGCAGTGGAAGTAGATCTCCTCGATCGTGACGACCAGCGCCAGCGACGGGCGCCGGCCCCGCACCGCCATCTCGTCGAGGAAGGGGGCCTCGCGCACCAGATGGGCCACACCGTTGATCCGCAGGGTCTCCTCTACGTTCGGTACACAGAACCACAGGGCGACCTGGGGGTTGGCCAAGATGTTGCGGAAGGAGTCAACGCGGCGGTTCCCTGGACGGTCGGGGATCGCCAGAGTGGTGTCGTCGAGTGGTTGGACGAAGCCGGCGGCGTCACCGCGGGGAGAGACGTCGCAGGAACCGTCGGCCGCCGCGGTGGCGAGGAGGAGCATCGGCGATCGGGCGATGAAGGTCCGATCGTGCTCGTGGAGGGTGGTGCGCTGCTTGGCGAAGGCACGAGGGCTGGGCTCGCCGACGATGGCGCGCAACTCCTCCTCGGTATCAACGGTCACTACGGGTGTGTGCGGGGTCTCGCGCATGGACATGTCCCCCAATTCCCCTGACTGTCGAGTATGCCATTGCCGTCGGTGCTAACGATTCGACTGTGTGGTCTACACCATTGGCAACCTACAACGAGGCTTCGAAAGCTCGCCAGAGTCCCCGGCCCCGCAGGCGTGGACGGCGCCGACCGCCGCCTGCGGCGCGCCCGCAACCGTAGCGGCCGAACCCGGGTGCTGGGGCTGCTCGCCCGCGCTGCGCCGACGGGCGGTGACGCTCTAGGGTCGGAAGACGACGGGGTCGGCGGCCCGCAGCAGAGCACTGGGCGGTGCCGAGCAAGGAAACAGCGGTGCAGCCGACGGAGTCAGCGAGACAGCCACCGGACAACGGTCAACTAAGGACAGACTCGTGCGTATCACCAAATTGGGACACGCCTGCGTGCGTCTGGAGCACGCAGGGGCGACCCTCGTCATCGACCCGGGGGGATTTAGCGAGCCCGACGCGGCGGTGGGAGCCGACGCCATCGCCATTACCCATGAGCACCCTGACCACTTCGACATGGACCGGCTCAACGCTGCCGCCTCGGCCAACCCCGAACTCCAGATCTACACCCATGCCGGCATCGCCTCACGGCTGGGCGCGCTGGAGGCCATGGGCACCGCGGTCCACACGGTCAAACACGGCGACGCGCTCGACATCGCCGGTTTTGACGTGCATGTGTACGGCGAACGGCATGCGGTAATCCATCCGGATATTCCGGTCGTGGCCAACGTCGGCTTCCGGATCGACGGGGACGCGGGCGCGATCTTCCACCCGGGTGACGCGCTGACCGTCCCCGAGGACCCGGTGGGCACCCTGTTGCTGCCCTTGCACGCTCCGTGGATGAAGGTCGCCGAGTTGATCGACTACGCGCGCGAGGTCGACCCCGACCGCGCGATCGCGGTCCACGATGGACTGCTCAACGAGACCGGTGCCGCGGTCTACGCCAAGAACCTGGCCGCGACCGGCGTCGCTAAGGGCGCCTACGAGCGGCTGACGCCAGGGGACAGTCGGGACGTCTGAAGTCTTGCTTGGGGCCGTGGGCGGGGCGGCGCATCCGCCCACGGCCCTACGGAAGGACGTGCCGCCACCACGCGGTGTGAGCCGCACCATCGGCGTAAAACTCTGGCCAGAAGCCGAAGAGCCACATATGATGTTCTGTATCCGGTGTGATGCCGGGAACTTGCGATTCCGTGGCGAACCAGGACAGACAGGTCGGCGCGAGTCGACGATCGTCAGATTTCGATAACGGTTGAGCGAGTAATTTCCCCACCCCCCGTGCACAAACGGGAGCGGGGATGGCATGATTGCGTATCGGCTCGGTGAGAGAGCGTTTTCAGCCTCCACGGCCAATCGCGTGAGCGCCCGCCGGCTTCGGCGGTTCTGCGCCCCGTGGTCTCAGCCACATCGGGATTACCGAAGCGCCGCATGACGTTTGCGTCGTGTGGGGTGTCTCACGCCGCACGACCCTGTTTGTTTGTGACTTCAGCTTCTAACAGCTTACTAGCGATTTCAGTAGAGGTGGTTCAACCATGGCTCAGGTACGTCGGCAGGCCACGCTGCGCCCCCGCCCGAGCTGGGGCTGGCAGGACGCCGCCGCGTGCCGGGGCGAGGACCTTGTGCTCTTCTTCGGCCCCGATGGCGAGCGCCAGCCGGAGCGGGAGATTCGTGAGCGTAAGGCCAAGGAGATCTGCGCTCAGTGCCCTGTCCGCACCGAATGTCTCGACTACGCGATTTCGCGTCCCGAGAAGTACGGCACGTGGGGTGGCTTGAATGAAGACGAGCGCGCGTCTGAGCGCCGGCGTCGCATGCGCCGCGCCAACGCAGCCTGATCTCGTCCGCCCCGGACAGCACCGCGGCGATCGACGTCTCCGTAACGGCAGTTGCATAACCGGCCCGTTGGCCGTCGCCCCCTTTCTGCGTAACGCCTCGACGATAGCAATCGTCGAGGCGTTACGGTATTCGTGCCCCTTTCCGTGGCGCTCCGTCCCAGGTTTCACAGGTGGAGCTGGAGCCAGTGAGCAGCGAGATCGCCCACCGCGCGCCATTCGTGCGGTTGCCGCAACAACTGCTCGGCGCCGGCAACGGTGCGTATCTCGTAGGGGCCACCGATGTGGGCGAGTGCCCATTCGGTGATCTCGCGCATGAAGGAGTCGTCGCCTTCAACCAGCACCAGCGTGGGAGCCCGGACATGGGGCAGCGCCGATTCGGCCAGATCGAGCCGTCCGCCGTGGACGACTACCGCGGCGATGTCGCCGGTCTCTCCGTCCTGCCCCGCGCAGCGGGCCGTTGCCACCAAAGCGGGCGCGCTGGCGTCGCCGGAGGCGAGCAGGCCGATCCGTTCCCCGTCTCCCACCGCGGCCTGGCGCAGCCACGTGGCAGCGGCGGCCAATCGCTGGCCCGCGTCTTCCACGGTCGGGAGCTCTTCCAGGGGATCGGTGTCGCGTTCGTCTTGTGTGCGCAGGTCGAGTACGAGCGTGGCGTAGCCGGCCTGGCGCACGGCGGCGGCCATTGCGCGCTCGCGCGGGTTTGAACGCCCTTGGCAGGACCCCAACAGCACGGTCCCGCGGGCGGCAGGCGGCACGGTGAGGTCGCCGTCGAGTTCGACGCCGGCGACGGTCAGCCGCAGCGGACGTTCAGTGCCGGGCTCGACCCCCGAGGCGGGGTGCTCGGCGAGTTCGGCTAACTCGGCCAGCACCTGACTGTCGGTGAGTTGCGTGAAGTCGCGGTACCACTCCCCCACGGCGTGAAAGTTCTCCGGAACCGTGAGGACGACGATCTCATCGGCTTCGGGCCGCAGGGTCGCCACCGCCTCCTGCGCGGCGACCGGCACCGCAAGGGTCAGCCGAGCCGGTTGCTGGCGGCGCGCCATGCGGAGTGCGGCGCGGGCGGTGCCGCCGGTGGCCACCCCGTCATCCACGACGATCACATCGCGCCCCCGCAGATCGGGGGGTGGGCGCTCACCGCGGTAGAGCTTAAGGCGGCGATCGAGCTCGCTACGCTCGGCCTCGACCGTAGCGCTCATCTCCTCGCGCGACAGGTGCAGGCGGGCCAAGACCGTATCGTCGAAGCACACGTGGCCGTCCTCAGTGAGGGCGCCCACCCCCAGTTCGGGGTGACCGGGCACGCCCACCTTTCGCACCACGAGCGCGTCGAGGGGAGCGCGCAGGCGCCGGGCGAGTTCGGCGCCCACAGGCACGCCACCGCGGGGGAGCGCCAAGACGATCGGAGCGTTGATCGCAGTGGCACCCACCCGGTCGGCGAGGTGGCGTCCCGCCTCGGCTCGGTCAGTGAATGGCAGCGATACGGGTAACGGTTTCACGGCGACCTACCGTGGAGTCGACATTCCCAAAGTCGCAGGGTCCATACCCGCTCAATGGACCATCACAACCTCTACCTGCACAAATTTGACATTCTCCCCGCTTAAGGCCGGGAGTTCCCATCAGTTCTGGATGGCTCAGTACGTCCTGGCGGGGCACGCTGAATGCGCTGCACAGCCGAGCGCCCCGCAGCTAAGCCCCGGGGCGCTCGGAGAAAGCAACCCCCACAGTCGCAGCCGGGCCGGCTCGGCTATGGAGTCGACTCAAGACGAGATGGCTTTGCGGAAATCGCCTTCCAGCACGGCCATGATGAGCGCGTCGTGGCGACGGCCTTCCCACAGCAGCGCGTCGCGCAGCCGCCCTTCAACGGTGAAACCGCAGGAGCGGTAGGCCGCGATGGCGCGCATATTGAATGCGTAGACCTCCAGCCATACGCGGTGCAAGGCAAGACGGTCGAAAGCGTATTCGAGCACGAGGCGGGTTGCCTCCTTGCCCAGACCACGACCGGTGAACTCGATCGCCGACAGGGCGATGCGGTAGGCGGCGCTCTCGTTGTCGGGGTCGACGTCGCGCAAGGACAGCTCCCCCACGAACCGCTCGCTGGGAAGTTCCAGGATGGCCAGGTCCAGGCGGTCGAATTGGTGCTGCCGAGAGCGGCAGTACTCGTGGGCCTCCTCGTAGGTGACGCTGTGGTGGCTTCCGGTCAGCCTGCGTGTCTCGGCGTCCTGAGTGGCGCGATAGTAGTCATCGGCGTGCTCGCCGGTGAGGGGGACGAGACAGACCCGATCACCGGAGAGAGTGGGGTTGTCGCGTAGCGCGCTGAGATCGATCATCGGTCGCAAGCTCCGGTCGTCGTGCGGCATCAAACGGGTCGCCGGATCAGATGGGATGAGGAAGGCTCGGGCCGGGAGAGGGGCGAGAAAAGACGCAACGGATACGGAAATAAGGCAGCGAATCATACCTAGAACAAACAACCTACCCATGTAGCCCGTCCGCTGACCGTTCACGTCATTTCCGGTACACAGTCGGTCACGGCCTTGGCCGCACGAGGGGACCGAAACGGGGAAGTCACGGTGTGCCATGTCGGTTTACCGTGGCGCTAGCGCCGCCGCGCGGCGGCACCACCGTTTTCCCCGACGGGCCCGCCGTCTCGTAACGGTGGCCGATCTTCCCCTCCTCCCGACATACCACACACCCGATCATCCTATCTTTCTGTTCGTTCGGTGACCGCCTCGCATCGGCGCTGCCCCTCGTCTTCCCCTAAAGTCGAAAAGATTGTGGAACCGTGCCCGATCCTGTCCGAGCGCTCCCCACCGCTGCCCCGGGAATACCGGCACGGCGAACTCACCCAGCGATGAGGGAGGTCTGGTGGTTGAGACTTGGGAGCGTTCCCAGCGTCCAGATGCGCTCGCTCGACGGGGGCGACTCGGCGTCGTTTTGTTATTCGGCAACAACGGGTTCACCTACGCCAACGTGGTGCCCTGGCTGCCCACCATCAAAAACGAACTGGAACTGTCGAACACCGCGCTGGGCGCGGCGGTAGCGGCGATGCCACTGGGGGCACTGGTACTGGGCATGCTGGCGGGCCCCCTGATCAATCGCTTCGGCAGCGGGCGCACAGCGGTTGGCGCCGGCCTGATCATCGCCTGGGTACTGCCTGTGGTGGCCCTGGCGCCGAACTGGCCCGTGCTGGCGGCGGCGCTGTTCACGATCGGTTACCTGGACGCCTGGACCGACTCGGCGATGAACGCCCACGGCCTACGGGTCCAGCGACGCTACCGGCGCACCATCATCAATACTTTCCACGCCGTATGGAGCATCAGTGGCGTAGCCGGGGGCCTGGTGGGCGCGACCATGGCCGGTCTAGGGGTGCCCATGTTCGCCCACATGCTCGCAGCGGCGGTCCTCCTGACCGCACTGGCGCTGATCGCGGTACGGTTGCTGCTTCCCGGCGATGAGCACAGCGAACGCAGCGCCCCTACCATATCTGCCGGCCCCGCCCAGCCGTCGGTGCGACTGTCGTGGCGCACCACCGGCGCACTCGTGGCACTGGGGACGCTGCTGATGCTAGCGGCGGCCATGGAGGACGCCGCAGCCTCGTGGGGGGCGGTCTACATGCGCGAGGAACTGGCGGCTACAGCGTTCCTGGCCGGACTGCCGTTCGTGGCGGCCTCGGCGATGATGACGCTGGGGCGACTCACCGGCGACCGCCTCACCGACCGCTTCGGCGCAGTGAACGTGACGCGCACTGGATCGCTGCTGGCCGCCCTCGGACTGGGCATGGCCCTGGCACTGCCCACCCCGGCGACGACCATCATCGGCTTCGGACTGGTCGGCTTCGGGATCGCGACTCTGTTCCCGCTGGCTCTGGCCGCGGCGGGCGAACTACCCGGTATCAGCAGCGGCAACGGGGTCACCATCGTGGGCTGGCTGGCCCGGGCGGGCTTCTTGTGCGTCCCGCCCCTGATCGGCTTCATCTCCGACTCCTCCTCGCTGCGGGTGGGGCTGCTCCTGATTCCCCTGGCCGGTCTCGTCGCCGCCCTGCTCTCCAGCAGCCTGCGGCCACGCTCCGCAGCCCCCTCTCCCGCGTCCCCCCAACAGCCGGGAGGCTAGGCGCACCCGTCGAGCATGTCGGAGAGAGCAGCACGGTCCTGGTCGGGTACGGGCAGTTCGTAGTCGGCCAGGACCTCGATATAGCGCACAGCGTAAGAACAGTGGAAGTCAGCGGTCGGACCCCACTCGGCCGGGCCGGAGTCGCTCTTGGACTGGTTGGCCGGACCGTCCACGGCCAACAGGTTGGCGGGATCGTTGGCGAAGGCCACGCGACGCTCGGGCTCCCACTCGTCCGCACCCATGCGCCACGCTAGGGCGAGCGGCACCACATGGTCGATGTGCACCGCGTGGGCCTCCTCCTTGGCGAAGGCGATCCGCTCCCCAGTGTAGGGGTCGTCGAGGACGCCGCTGAGGACTTCACACGCGCCGTCGGTGCGTACCTGCTCCAGGTCGCGAGCGAGCACGTCGTCGCGCGTGTCGCAGCCGTTGTCGTCGGTGTCGACCCAGCCGCTGCCGAACTCGTCACGCTCGTAGTCGGCGCCGGAGTGGGCGTCAGCGGTGGCCAGCGAGGCGAGGAGGGCGCGGGCGGCGTCGACGTCGACGTCGACCGTGGCGCCGGGATCGGCGGCGGTCGCGCTGGGTTTGGGGGAGATCGAGGAGGCGAGGTCCTCAAGGGCGGTGAGTATGTCGCTGTCACGCAGCGAGCCGCACGCGGTCAGCGCGAGCACAACGGCGGCGGCAACCAAGGGGGTGGTTAGACGTCTCATGGGGTCCTATCCGGCGCTGAGTCGGGGGTGGGGTGGGCGCGCCGGTAGCACCGATCATGCCTGAGAGGCCGGTGGCTGTTCTATCGCCGTCGCGGTGCGATGCGTCTCACCCGGCGTCGCCATGTCGGCTCGGCTTGGCTGGGCGTCTTTGCCGAGGACGCGCTGGGCGCCCCCCGGGGCTCGTCGCCGTCGGTGGGAGAACCGTTCTCGGAAGGGGGTGTTTCGGGAGGGCGCGGAGCGGGGGTGCGGGTCACGGAGGCGGCGTCCTGGCCGTCCCGGCCGGTGCCGGTCGGCTCGCGCTGTGACGGATCGGCCGTGGGAGCCTGCGGGGGGCGTGAAGGCTCACCGCCGGCGGCGGACCGGCCACGGACCTCGCCGGCGGCTTCGGCCTCCGCTGCCTCCTCGGTGGATTCGGCTTTCTTGGCGACTTCGGTGGATTCGGCCAAATCGGCGAGGGCGCGTTCGCGCCGCTCGACCATGCGCATGGCGTCGGCGTGCCGGTCGGCGGCGATCTCGGCACGCGCTACGGCAGTGGTCTCGGTGGGCCACATGGCGTCGATCTCGGCGTTGAGCACAGCGCCGACGAGCACGGCGATGGCGATGACATAGAACCAGGCGAGGATGGCGATGGGGGCGGCCAGCGAACTGTAGGTCGTGGTCTGTCCAAAGGAGGCGCCGAGGTAGAGGCGCAGCGCCGCCGACCCCAACAGCAGGATGACCACACCGAGGAGCGCGCCGGGAAGGTGGCGCCGCCAGCGGACCCGCACCGGGATGCTCAGGGCGTAGAGAGCGACCAGGCACAGCAGGCACAGCACAGCGGTGGTGGGCCAGTAGGCGAGGTTGAGCAACTCGGCGGCTGGCGGCAGGATCTGCCGTATCAGGTTGGGGCCGGCGACCAGGATCGGCAGTACGAGCAACGCGAACACGAGAGCGCCAAGGTAGGCGACGAAGGCGAGCAGGCGCCGGCGGAGGTAGCCCCGCAGCACCGAGACTCCGTAGGCGATGGTGATGGCTTCGATGAACACGTTCATCGCGCGCGACCCCGACCACAGCGACACGAGGAAGGTCAGTGACAGCACGCTCCCCTGCGCGCCGCTGAGGAACTCGTCGACCATCGGGGCGACGACGGCGTCGACGGTGTCGGAGGTCAGTACCGTGGCGGCTGTGTCGAGCAGTTGCGCCCGGATCTGTAGCACGGTCTGCTCGCCGATCACAATGGCGAGGTGTCCCAGGGTGCCGAGGAGTCCCAGCAGCAGGGCGGGCAGTGACAGCAGTGAGAAGAACGCCGCCTCGGCCGCCAATCCAGAGACGCGCGTACGCCCTGTGGAGGCGGCGGTGCGCGCGACAAGACTCAGGGCCGCGTCGGCCATCGGATGGCGTTGCCGCCATCGCTGTGCCATGTCACGCACCCTGTACCAGTGATCTCGCATGGCCTGCACAGCTTTCAACGTAGCTTCTCAGGCAGGTCAGCGGCAGCCTCACCGGCCATTTCAGGCGTTTCGCCACCGTTTCGGCATCGAATCTTGATTTTCTCCTCTTCCTAACGGGAGGGGATTTCGCCTCTCGCGGGGTGGGTTTCCTGCTTCGTCGCCGGTTGCGGACGGGAGGGCCCGTGCCGTCTGACGTCGGCTCCACCGGCCTCGCCCGCGTGGCGGGCGGTGACTCGACCAGCCGCACCGATGTTCGTGGCCGCGTTAATGTCCCGGCCGGGGCGGGGCGGCAGTCCGGGCACGTCCACCAGCGGGTGCCCCGGGAGAGGTGCGCGAGCAGGTGTCCACAGGCCCAGCAGGTTGTGGAGGCGGGGGTCACCGATCGACCACCGCGAGGGTGGGCCCGTACCGGTGTGCCTCAAGTCGGCTCCGGTCGGATGCGACACCGGTTGCCGCGCTGCGCTGACTCTGGCTCCGACTGCGACCGAGGGGGCGTTCCTGTCTTGGCTCCTGCCCGCGAACACCCCCTATTCCCTACTTTGTTTGTTAGGTTTAGGGGTTTCAAGTGACACGCCTCACCGCCATTACCCCGCGCGGGACGCTAGACAAATGTTCAGTCCGCATGACATGGTCATTACATGACTGTCGCTTTGGACCCCATGCTCTGCGTGCGCCGCCACGTAGACTTTCTTCGGGTTCGTAGCGCCATCTGTCGTAACGTCGGTTGATTCCGCCGCTGATTCGTATCTCGTTTCGCATCTTGTCCCGCCCACCATTTGGGACGTGCGGCGCCGACGTTGAATCACCCGCCTCCCCACGACCTCTTGCAGAGGCACACGACGACGTGCCCTGAGCGAGGAGCGGCGGGACGGATGTCGGCCGCCGTCCCGCGATCCGCTCGGAGGACTTTCCGCGATGCCTCCCGCATCCGCAACGACCGGCTCCAAGACGTCCCGCCCGCGCCGCGGTGAAGGGCAGTGGGCTCTCGGTTACCGCGAACCGCTCAACAAAAACGAAGAGAACAAAAAGAACGACGATGGGCTCAACGTCCGCCAGCGCATCATCGACGTTTACTCCAAGGCCGGTTTCGACTCCATCGACCCCGCCGACCTGCGCGGCCGATTCCGCTGGTTCGGTCTCTACACACAGCGCGCACCGGGGATCGACGGTGGCAAGACCGCCGTGCTGGAGCCTGAGGAGCTCGACGACCGTTACTTCATGATGCGTATCCGCATCGACGGGGGCCAGCTCAGCGTCGCGCAGTTGCGCACGATCGCTGAGATCTCCACGGACTACGCGCGCGGCACTGCCGACATCACCGACCGGCAGAACGTGCAGTTGCACTGGGTGCGCATCGAGGATGTGCCCACCATCTGGGAAAAGCTCGAAGCGGTCGGCCTTTCGACGACCGAGGCATGCGGCGACGCGCCGCGCGTGATCTTGGGCTGTCCGCTCGCCGGTATCGACGAGAACGAGGTCATCGACGCCAGCGAGCAGATCGCCCAGGTCTATGAGGACCACATCGGCAGCCCCGAGTTCTCCAACCTGCCGCGCAAGTTCAAGACCTCGATCTCGGGGTGCTCGTCCTACTGCACCAACCACGAGATCAACGACGTCGCCTTCGCCGGCGTGGTCGGCCCCGACGGCACTCCCGGCTTTGACCTCTTCGTCGGCGGCGGGCTGTCCACCAACCCGATGTTCGCGCAACGGCTGGGTACTTTCGTCCGCCCCGACCAGGTCAGCGAGGTCTGGGCAGGGGTCACCTCGGTCTTTCGCGACTACGGCTACCGCCGGCTGCGCCACCGCGCCCGCATCAAGTTCCTCGTCAAGGATTGGGGACCGGAGAAGTTCCGCGAGGTGCTGGAGAAGGAGTACCTCGGCTACGCGCTGCCCGACGGCCCCGCCGTCGAACTCGACCCCGGCACGCGGCGCGACCACATCGGCGTGCACCGCCAACGCGACGGCCGCTACTACGTCGGGTTCGCTCCCAAGGTGGGGCGGGCACCGGGCGAGATGCTGGCTCGTGTGGCCGAGATCGCCGAGACGCACGGGTCGGACCGCATCCGTACCACCGCCGACCAGAAACTGGTCATCCTCGACATCGACGAGGACAAGATCGACTCGCTCGTCGCGGCGCTGGAGGGCGAGGACCTGCGCGTGCGGCCGAGCGTCTTCCGTCGCCAGACGATGGCCTGCACCGGCATCGAATTCTGCAAACTCGCCATCGTCGAGACGAAAGACCGCGCAGCGTCGCTGATCGACGAACTGGAGCGCCGGTTGCCCGACTTCCCCGAGCCGGTCACGATCAACCTCAACGGCTGCCCCAACTCGTGTGCTCGTATCCAGGTCGCCGACATCGGACTGAAGGGGCAACTCGTCAGCGATGGCGAGGGCAACCAGGTCGAAGGGTTCCAGGTACACCTGGGGGGCGGCATGGGACTCAACGCGGCCTTCGGCCGCAAGGTTCGCGGGCTGAAGACCACCGCCGACGAACTGCCCGACTACATCGAACGGGTGCTGCGGCGCTTCCTTGAGCAGCGTGAGGACGGCGAGGCGTTCGCGACCTGGGCGGCGCGGGCGCAGGAGGGCGACCTCAAGTGACCCCGGCAACGATCGGCCGCCACAGCGACCACCGGTGGGTGAACCTGGCGTGAGCGAACGCGCGGCTCCCTTCTACTGCCCCTACTGCGGGGATGAAGATCTACGACCACACGAAAGCGACAGCGAGACGGGCGCGGGCTACGCCTGGGCCTGCGGCGCCTGCGCGCGCGTGTTTCGAGTCAAGTTCCTTGGACTACGTACTGCCTCCATCGCCGGTACCGGCGATGGCTCTGGAACGGGTGAGAACGCATGAACGTCGCACTGGACGGTGAGACTCTGGCCGCGGAAGCGGCAGCCGAACTGGAGGAGGCAAGTGCCCAGGAGATCATCCAGTGGGCCGCTGACACTTTCGGTGAGAAGCTGTGCATGACCTCCTCCATGGCGGATGCGCTCATGGTGGACCTGGTTTCCAAGGTCAAGCCGGGCATCGATGTCATCTTCTTGGACACCGGTTACCACTTCGCCGAAACCATCGGCACCCGCGACGCGGTGGCGTCGATCTACCCGATCAACCTGGTCAACGTCACCCCGAGCCGCAGTGTGGCCGAGCAGGACCGCGACCTCGGCCCCCGGCTGCACGGCCGTAACCCCAACCTGTGCTGCCACCTGCGTAAGGTGGAGCCGCTGCAACAGGCGTTGGAGCCCTATGACGCCTGGGTCAGCGGACTGCGCCGTGACGAAGCCACTAGCCGCCGCAACATCGGCGTCGTCGAGTGGGACCCTCGCAAGAAGATGGTCAAGGTCAACCCCATCGCGCGGTGGACCGAGGAGGACGTCGACACCTACATGGCCGAGCACGGTGTCGTGGTCAATCCGTTGCAGTACGACGGCTACCCCTCGATCGGGTGCGCGCCATGCACCCAGCGGGTCGATGCCGGCGCCGATCCGCGCAGCGGCCGGTGGGCCGGTATGGGTAAGACCGAGTGCGGAATCCATCTTTGACAGCGACGGCACCGGCGGGCGGGAGCCGGGAGGTCCCGCTCGTCGCGGTCGCCCATGGCAGCGCCGATGAGCGCTCCGCCCAGGCCGTGGAGCGGCTGGTGGCGCGCGTCCGCCACCTGCGTCCGGGGCTGGAGGCGCGGGTGGCCTACCTCGATCACGTCACTCCCGACCCGCAGCGGGCCGTCAAAGAGTTGGCCGGCGACGGGGCTGGAGAGGTCGTGATCCTGCCGACTCTGCTCACCGCGGCTTACCACAGCAAGGTGGACCTGCCCGGTGTCATCGAACAGATCCGCGCCACCTACCCATGGCTGCGCATCCACTATGGCGCAACACTGGGACCGCACCCCCTGCTGCCGGCCGGCGTTGAACGCCGGCTGGCGCAGGTCGGCGTGACCGGGCACGCCGGCACGGGCCTGGTGGTGGCCGCCGCCGGTTCCAGCGACGCCGACGCCAACGCCGTCATCGCGAGCATGGCCCAGCGGCTGGCCGAGCGGGGACCGTGGTCGCAGGTGGTGCCGGCCTACGCCTCGGCGGCCGAGCCCACGCCGGGCGCCGCGGTCCGCCGGCTCCACGAGGTCGGTATCGCCCGCGTGGCGGTGGCGACCTATCTGCTCGCCCCCGGCTTCTTCGCCGACCGCATCGCCGAGCAGGCGCATGCGGCCGGTGCAGCGGCGGTCTCACCCGCCCTGGGCGACTGCCCGGAGCTGGCCGCGATCGTGCTCCAGCGCTACGACGAGGCACGCGCAGCGACTCCCCACGTGGAACACACGGCGGCCCCCTGACACCGCCACGACCGTTGTGGAATGCCCGCTCCCACAAGCGGGCCCCGTACCGAAGGCCCCTTCTCCCCCGGGGATCTCCACGGCAAGACTCCCCACCCCGGGCGGAGCCGACGCCGCGTCGCACGGCGACGGCTCAGGGCAGGCCTCCCCCGTTTCCCAAACGGTAGACCTCCTTCAGGCGCGACCGGCCCGCGGCTAGGCTGAGGGCCACATCACCGGCCGTCCGCGTCAGGGGGACTTCACACATGCCCGCCACACACGAGGTGGTCAACCAGCCGGCTCCGTTGGTCGACCACGACGTCGCCGCCGATCCCGCGCTGCTGCACGGCCTGGCCCAGGAAGGGGCGCAGTGGGCCGAACCCGAACTGCGCGAGCTAGGCCGACTCGCCGGTACGGCGCGGGCGCAAAGCTGGGGCCAGCAGGCCAACGAGAACGAACCGGCGCTGCGCACCCACGACCGCTACGGTCATCGCGTCGACGAGGTCGACTTCCACCCCTCCTGGCACGTGCTGACCGACACCGCCGTTAACTACGGACTGCACGCCGCCGCCTGGGCCGACGACCGGGCCGGCGCCCACGTGGCACGGGCGGCCAAGTTCTACGTCTGGTCGCAGGTGGAGGCGGGACACGGGTGCCCCATGTCCATGACCTACGCGCTCATCCCCGCGCTGCGCCACTCCCCCGAACTGGCCGCACGCTACGAACCGCTGCTGACCTCGCGCACCTACGACTTCGGTCTGCGCCCGCCCCACACCAAGCAGGGGCTGCTCGCCGGCATGTCCATGACCGAGAAGCAGGGCGGCTCCGACGTGCGCGCCAACACCACGCGCGCGGTGCCCACCGGCGACGGCGACTATCGGCTGACCGGACACAAGTGGTTCACCAGCGCACCCATGGGCGACCTGTTCCTCACGCTGGCCCAAGCGCCGGAGGGCCTGTCGTGCTTCCTGGTGCCGCGTGTGCTCGACGACGGCAGCCGTAACGCGCTGCTGATCCAACGCCTCAAAGACAAGCTGGGCAACCGTTCCAACGCCTCAGCGGAGCTGGAGTACGACGGCGCCACCGGTTGGCTCGTGGGCGAGGCCGGCCGCGGGGTGCCCACGATCATCGACATGGTCAACGGCACCCGGCTGGACTGCGTCATCGGTTCAGCCGCGGGCATGCGCGCCGCCCTGTCCCAGGCGGTGCACCACGCCAGCCAACGCTACGCCTTCGGCAAGCCGCTGATCGAGCAGCCGCTGATGCGCAACGTGCTGGCCGATCTGGCATTGGAGTCAGAAGCCGCGACGGCGCTCATGCTGCGGCTGGCCGGCGCCGCCGACCGCGCGGTGCGCGGTGACGCCGGCGAGGCGGCGCTGCGGCGGCTGGCGGTGGCGGCGGGCAAATTCTGGGTGACCAAGCGCTGCGCGGCCCACGCCGCCGAAGCACTGGAGTGTCTGGGCGGCAACGGCTACGTGGAGGAGTCGGGGATGCCGCGGCTGTTCCGGGAGTCGCCGCTGAACTCCATCTGGGAGGGCTCGGGCAACGTGGCGGCGCTGGACGTGCTGCGCGCCCTGGGCAAGGAGCCGGCGGGGCTGGAGGCGCTGCTCGACGAGATCGCGCTGGCCCAAGGCGCCGACGCGCGGCTGGACGCCGCGGTCAAGCGGCTCCGCGACGAACTGGCCGACCTCAGTGAGGTGGAGTATCGCGCTCGTGGGCTGGCCGAGTTGATGACGCTGTGCTTGCAGGCGTCGCTGCTGTACCGCCGTGCCCCGAGCGCGGTCGCCGAGGCTTTCACCGCCTCCCGTCTCGGCGGCGCGTGGGGGAACACGTTCGGCACGCTGGACCGCGACGTCGACACCGCCGCGCTTCTTGACCGCGCCCACCCGCGCCCGGCGACCACCGGCTGATTCCGGAGATGGAATGCGGCGGATGACCAGCGATGCGTCACCGTACGTGAAAGAATGAGGGCATGACAGTGATGTATGAAGATACTTCACCCAAAGACACTACGGGGGTATCACCGGAAGGTGAGAATGTGCCGGTACTGATCCCCCGGTCGTCTCTTCGAAAGCATCCGGGCAGAGGTCGGTGACGCCGAGGTAGGCCGCCAAGTCGTGGAATACATCGAATGGGCGCATCGGGCTCATGCCATCGACACCTATATCAAGGACTACGAAGCCGAGCATGGCCCCCTGCCCGCACATTTAGCGGAGGAGACGGCGGAAATGTGGCGCGAGGCCAATGAAAGGTACCGAGCGTGGCCCACGGAGAACAACGTGTGAGCTCACCTGGCCCCTAATCGGGCACAATGGTGCTTGACTGCGAGGGGCTCGGATTTTTACTCACGGGCGATGCGAGGTTGACCTGGTGGCTGAAGGATTCCCGAGATCGAAAACCAGGGATGGTGATCAGCAGCCTAACGGTTGTTGAGGCCCAGCACTCGGGAGTGGACCGCAAAAGGCTCGACTACCTCCTTTTCCGGGATCACGGTCGTCGGTGTCACCTTGGAGATCGCCAAACGTGCGAGCGAGCTGCTGGATCAGATAGGCAAACATGGTCACCAACACGCCATTGACGCAGTTGTCGCAGCCACTGCGCTGTCACAACCCGGCCCGGTGATCCTCGTTACCAGCGATGTGGATGACATGAGTCAACTCTGCGATGAGCGAGTAATGATCAAGAAGGTCTGAGACTCTCCTACGGTCTCCCCCACAGCACTGTGACCGCCGTTACACAATCTCCCCGTTCGCTGGCCCACGATTTCATGCAAGGGCCGTAACCAGCACGGTGCGCCACAGTGGCTGTAACGGCTCCTCCCTCATCAGGCTTATGCACATGGCGGAGGTGAGCCTAGCGCCGGAGCGCAAGAGTCACCACACGTACGGATTCGATGGAGTCGCGCCGGCAGAGGGCGAGCTGTCATGCCCGCGCACAATGGTCCCGCCTCCTCTCGGTTCATCCATAGTGGTTGATTCCTCCGCTACGGTACGCACTGTCGCGCGCATGCCCTCCCCAGCAAAAGAGACACGAATCGGCGTCGCCCCACGAGTAATATCGGCGCCCCGGTGGGGCAGGGCGGGGAGATGACGGGGCTACGACACGCACGGCGGGCGTACTATCGGGTGCCGATCGCGACAGTCATGGTTACGTGACGGGTTAGCGCGGCAACAGCCACGTCCGCACGGTGATAGCGAGAGAGACAGCGAAACGCATGGTGGAAATCTGGCCCGGTGCGCCGTACCCGCTCGGTGCGACCTATGACGGCTCTGGGACGAACTTCTCATTGTTCTCCGAAGTGGCGGAGCGCGTGGAGCTGTGCCTGTTCGACGATGCCGGCGCGGAGACCAGGGTCGCACTCACCGAGAACGACGGGTTCGTCCACCACGGCTACCTGCCCGGCGTCGGAGCCGGGCAGCGTTACGGCTACCGCGTACACGGCCCCTACGAGCCGGAACGCGGGCTGCGGTGCAACCCCAACAAGCTCCTCATCGACCCCTATGCCAAGGCCATCGACGGTGACCTGACCTGGCATGAGTCGGTGTTCAGCTACCGGTTCAAGGCCCCCGCCCAGTACAACGACAGCGACAGCGCGGCCCATGTGCCCAAATGCGTCGTGGTGAGCCCTTTCTTCGACTGGGACAACGAGAGCCGGCCGCGCATCCCCTACAACGAGAGCGTCATCTACGAGACCCACGTGCGTGGTCTGACCATGCGCCACCCCGGCGTGCCCGAGCGGCTACGCGGCACCTACGCCGGGTTGGGGCATCCGCTGGTGGTCGACTACCTGTCCTCGCTGGGGGTCACGGCCGTCGAACTCATGCCGGTTCACCAGCACATCCCCGAGCACGCCCTGGTAGCGCGCGGCGTGACGAACTACTGGGGCTACAACACGCTGAGCTTTTTCGCCCCGCACAACGGCTACGCCTCCCACACCGAGCACGGCGCTCAGGTGCAGGAGTTCAAGAGCATGGTCAAGTCGCTGCACGAAGCCGGCATCGAGGTCATTTTGGACGTGGTCTACAACCACACCGCCGAAGGCGACCACATGGGGCCGACCCTGTCGCTGCGGGGGATCGAGAACCCCACCTACTACCGGCTCCGTGACGACGATAAGCGCTACTACCTCGACTACACCGGCTGCGGCAACAGCTTCAACGTGCGCTATCCGCACTCATTGCAGCTCATCATGGACTCGCTGCGCTATTGGGTGCTGGACATGCACGTCGACGGGTTCCGCTTCGACCTGGCCTCGGCGCTGGCCCGAGAGTTCCACGACGTCGACCGGCTCAGCACGTTCTTCGACATCGTGCAGCAGGACCCGGTGATCTCGCAGGTGAAGCTGATCGCCGAGCCGTGGGACGTCGGCCCCGGGGGCTATCAGGTGGGCAACTTCCCGCCGCTGTGGACCGAGTGGAACGGCAAGTACCGCGACACCGTCCGCGACTTCTGGCGCGGCCACACCGTCGTGCCCGAGCTGGCCTCGCGGCTGGCGGGCTCCTCCGACCTCTACCAAGCCGACGGGCGCCGCCCTTTCGCCTCGATCAACTTCGTCACCTGCCACGACGGCTTCACCCTGGCCGATTTGGTCTCCTACAACCACAAGCACAACGAGGCCAACGGCGAGAACAACCAGGACGGCACCGACGACAACCGCTCGTGGAACTGCGGCGTGGAAGGCCCCACCGACGATCCGGCCGTCACGGCACTGCGTCGCCGGCAAAGACGCAACTTCCTGGCCACGCTCATGCTGTCCCAGGGGGTGCCGATGCTGTCCCACGGCGACGAGATCGGCCGCACCCAACAGGGCAACAACAACGCCTACTGCCAAGACAACGAGATCTCGTGGATGGACTACGACCTCGGTCCCGACGAGGAGGAGCTGCTGGAGTTCGTGCGCGGTCTGGCGCGGCTGCGACACCAGCATCCGGTGTTTCGACGGCGCCGGTTCTTCCAAGGCAGGGCGCCGGGCAAGGGCGAGATGCGCGACATCGCGTGGTTACGTCCCGACGGCACGCGGATGAGCGACGGCGACTGGGGAAACGGTGAGCGATGCCTAGGGGTCTTCCTCAACGGCGAGGCCATCACCGAGCCCGACTCCTACGGCCGCGAGGTACGCGACGACTCCTTCCTGCTGCTGCTCAACGGCGGCAGCGAGCCCGTTGACTTCACCGTTCCAGGGCAGGCCTACGGCTCGGCGTGGGAGACCGTGCTCGACACCGCCGAGCCCGAGGTCAAGGATCGTCCGCTGGTACGGGCGGCCGGTCGGGTGGCGCTGGTCGACCACGCGCTGATGTTGCTGCGGCGGATACGGGCACGCGAGATCATGGGGGCGCGCGTCGACGGGGGCGGGAAGGAAACCTTCGGGGTGACTTAAGCTCGACGCCCATGAGTTCCGTTGACAGCGCATCCGCGCCTTCGTTTCGCCGTCTGCTGCCCGAACCCTGCGGCGATGTCGATGTTGCTGCGGCCTACGCCTACCCGCAGACGCGGCACCGGCCGTGGCTGCGGGCCAACATGGTGGCCAGCGCCGACGGCGCGGCGTGGGGGCCGTCGGGGCGTACCGTCGAGCTGTCGGACCGAGCCGACCGAAGGATGCTGGTGGTCCTGCGCGGGCTGGCCGACGTGGTACTGGCCGGGGCGGCCACAGCCCGCATCGAGGGCTATCGACCGGTGCGCCAGCGGGAGATCTTCGCCAAGCTGCGCGAGGGGCGGGCGACCACGCCTCCGATCGCTGTAGTGACACGCACGCTCAACATCCATCCGCGGCTGCTGGCCGATGCGCCTGAGGAGTCGCGCACCATCGTTGTGACGACTGAGTCAGCGCCAGCTGAACGGCGGCGGGCCGCTGCCGAGCACGCTGAGGTAGTCGTGGCAGGCGAGGAATCGGTCGATCCCGAAGCGCTCATAGCGGCGCTGGGTGCGCGCGGACTGTTCCGGGTGCTGTGTGAGGGTGGACCGCACCTCCTGGCCGAGCTGTCGGCCGCCGGGCTTGTGGACGAGCTGTGTCTGACGGTGAGCCCGCACCTGTTGGGTCCGGCGGCGTCACGGATCGTGTCCGGCGATACTCCCTCCCACACACAGGACCTGGAGCTGAGCCACGTCCTGGAGGCGCAGGGGTCCCTGTTTTTGCGGTATACGCGGCATTGACCGCGCATACTCCTGTGACAGGCGAAAACGGCGCAACCCTTGGGAAAATCGTGGACAATGGTGCGGTGACCTCGCTGTCAATAAAATGAGCTGAATTCAGACACCCGCAGGAGAGGCATGAATCACCCCGCGACCGGACATACCGGAAGTGTGAGTCGAAAACCCGCGGAGTTCGTGAGACATCGCGTGAGAATGCGTGGGGCCCGGCGCGGGAGAGCCCAATTGAGGGCGCACTACGGCATCCTTTCTATTCGATCCGAAAATGGATCCGTCGCTTTCGGTCCGCCGTATGCAGCCGCTTCGCACCGCGCGACCGTCCAACCCGGGCGAGAGGATGAATGCAGTGCCGACATCCGACAACAGCTCCCCGCCGGTCTACCGAGAAATCGCTGAAGAGCTACGCTCGGCTATCACCTCCGGCAGCCTCGCCGACGGTGACCGGGTACCGGGTGAAAACGAGCTGATGAGACGGTATGGGGTGGCCAGAGCCACGGCAAGGCAGGCGCTGAGCCTGCTCATCCACGAGGGGGTCGTGGTGGCCGTGCGCGGCTCGGGGGTCTATGTCCGCGCGTTTCGCCCGCTGCGACGCCACGGGCCACGGCGCCTGTCGCGAGAGCTGTGGGGCAACGGGCGGGCCATCTGGCAAGCCGACAGCGGGCAGCGGACCTTCCAAACGGACACGGTGGAGGTAACCGAAATCGACGCGCCCGAACACGTGGCGCGCGCGCTCAGCCTGGCCGCGCAGGAGCGGGTGTTCAAACGTCGGCGCCGCCATTTGCTCGACGAGCGGCCGATGCAACTGGCGGCCTCGTACCTCCCCGTGGAGTTGGCGACCGGCACAGTGATCACCGAACCCGACACGGGGCCGGGCGGGGTCTACGCTCGGCTCGGCGAACTCGGCTATGGTCCTGCACATTTCACCGAGGAGATCCGGGTGCGCATGCCGACCCCGGAGGAGTCGGAACAGCTACACCTGGAGCCGGGAACGCCGGTGCTCGACGTGATGCGTACCGCGTTGACCGAACAGCGGCGCCCGGTGGAGTTCACCGAGATGACCCTTGACGGCTCCGCCTATGTACTGCAATACGACTTCGACGCCTGATCGCCGCGGCCGGCGACGCGGGAGGGCCGTGACAACGATCGGCGGAGGCGGCAACCGGCTCGGGCGGTCGAATAGCGGCACGGCTGTGCCTCCTCCGGACGAGGAACCGGCCGGCGCGCAGCGGCCAGGCCCGTCGGCACCGTTCCGACGGGCGGTGCAGCGTCCCTGCGGCGGGGCGGGGAGGACGGCCCCGGCCCGCCGTGGCGGGCCGGGGGTTGAGGGGCGAACCTATTCGTACGTTTCTTTCTCCGCTTGGGCTCGGCGGTCACGGTGTCGGTTCTTGGAGCAAAACACCAAGAACCCCAACCCGAGGAGAGCTACCCCTATCGCGATGGCTCCGCCCCCGGCGAGGATCACGTCCTCGGAGGGGGCCATGATCCACTTCGACAGGGCGCGTCCCAACACCGCGGCCACGGCCAGCGCCATGGCACCAATGACCGCGGCCAGCGCCAGCAGGGCGGTATCGCCCAGCGGCCGCGGCCGAATGCGGTCGAATGCCATTGCGGCGGCGTGGAGGTTCACGGTGATCAAGCTGCGCACTTCCCACGTGGCGCCGCCGACCACGGCTACCGCGGGGCGCGTCCGTTCCCAGAGGTGACTACCGTGATACTCCAGCCATAGTTGGCCATACCGAGCCCAGCCCAGATGTAACGGTCGCCGGTAACCCACCGGCTCGCGATACGAGATGAGCATGGTACTCTCTCCCGCCTGTTTTGACCCTTGTGATGTTGCCTACCCAACCCTGCTCAACACGAACTTCCCAACAGCGAAGAAACGGACACGAACTAATCAGAGATCGGTTACGACGGGCGATACCGGCGTGTCCGGGCAAGAGGCCACTACAGCGATGAATCAGGGTAGCGTCAGCCATATGGAAGAATTTTCTGGAGAACCGCATCCTGGCGAGCCAGTCCGCCGCAGCGAACGCCAATGGCGTGCCATGCTGGAGCCGGAAGAGTACGCGGTGCTGAGGGAAGCGGCCACCGAACGGCCGTGGACCGGGGAGTACGTATCGACGACGACCACCGGTGTCTACCGATGCCGAGCATGTGGTCACGAACTGTTCAGGTCACAGGAGAAGTTCGAGTCGCACTGTGGCTGGCCGAGCTTCTACGATCCCTCCGACAGTTCAGCGGTGACCTTGCACGAAGACACGTCACTGGGTATGACCCGTACCGAGGTGCGCTGCGCCCGCTGTGACTCCCACCTTGGCCACGTCTTCTACGGAGAGGGGTACCCGACCCCCACCGACGCCCGCTATTGCATCAACTCCGTGGCTCTGACTCTGGAGACTGAGGACGCGGTGTCGTAGCATCCTGGCCCATCACCTTCTCCGCCGCGGCCTTCGACTCCATCCGGCGCTATGAAAGCTCTCCATGACCGATGACTCTCACTCCGCCCCTTTTCGTGCGCGTGTGCGCATGGCACGCGGTTCGGCGCCCTGGCTGATCCCGACGTGTGCGGTCGCAGGGGCCGCCGTGCTCGCTGGGCGGGGTTCACGCCTGGGCACCGCGCTGGCGGTACCGGCAGTGGCGACCGCCGCGGCGATGGCGTGGTTCTTCCGCGACCCTGATCGCGAACCGGGGAACGGGCGCGTTCTCTGCGCAGCCGATGGCGTCGTGCAAAGCGTCGACGCCCAGCCCGACGGCCGAACGCGGGTGGCCGTCTTCATGAACCCGTTGAACGTCCACGTCAACCGGGCCCCTATAGCCGGGACGGTCATCGGTGTGGAGCACCGTTCCGGGGGTTTCCGGCCGGCATTCGACAAGGACAGCGAGCGTAATGAGCGCGTCATTTGGACCCTTGAAACCGAGATCGGTGAGGTCACGGTCATTCAAATCGCCGGGGCGATGGTCCGGCGCATCGTTTGCTATCTCAGCGTCGGGCAGAAGGCGGAAAAGGGCGAGAGGATCGGCCTCATCCGGTTCGGCTCCCGGGTCGACGTCTACCTGCCCGCCGGGATCGCGCCGGGTGTGGAAGTCGGGCAGCAGGTTCAGGCTGGGAAAACCCGCCTCGACCGGGACTGAGCCGGCCGCGGTCGCGCCACTCAGATCCGGGCCCCCGTCCGTCGACGCTGTGGACGGCGACCACGGGTCGGCGGACTCCCCCGGGGGTGGGCCGCAACCACAGACGCGCCTCGCGCTAGCCGACTACTTCACCCTCGGTAACGCCCTGTGTGGCTTTATGGCCGTGTGGCAGTTGGCCAGCGCGCAGTTGAGTCAACTCCCCCCGGGGATCGAGGGACCACTCCAGCGTGGCCATCTCGCGACTGCGGTCATCCTGCTCCTGGCAGCGGCAGTCTGCGACCTCTTCGACGGCCGGGTCGCGCGCAAGCTCGGCGGCAGCGGCATGGGGGCGGAACTGGACAACCTCGCCGACGTCATCAGTTTCGGCTTCGCTCCGGCCTTCTTCGTCGTCGCGTGGGCGACCACACTCCCCCGAGGCGCGTTAGCGATGGTCGCCGCCGCGGCCGTACTGCTGGCCGTGGTCGTACGGTTAGCGCGATTCTCCTGCCAACCTCCCTGCGCACGCTACTTCACCGGGCTCCCTAGCCCGTTCGGGGCCATGGCGGTCATTACCGTCGTCCTGCTTGACCCACCTGCCTACCTGGGCATAGCCGCCATCTTGACGGTCGCGTGGCTCATGGTCAGCCGGGTGGAGTACCCCAAGCCGCGCGGCCGGCTCGCCATAGCGATCCTGGTGTGGATCGTGGGAAGCGTTGGCTGCCTGACCGCTTGGGCGATCGACGCCCCCGCGGGAGAAGCTCTCCTGTACTCCGGCTCCAGTCTTCTGTTTGTCCTGATCCTGACCATCCCGGGCTACGTGCTGGTAACGCGACGCCAGGCGCGAGATGAAACCGAGGACAACGTGGCGTGGAGCGCGGTGCGCGAAAGTTGAGCCGCACTGCTCGCCACCGGCCCGACACGGGTCGCGGCCGGTGGACGTGCCCTGCGCTCGCGAGGACGCCGGGGCCCTGGTCGAGCCACCCGCTTGAGGGCGAGGTCCCCGGGGTTATTGCTGCGGTGACCGCCGCGCTAGAGGTTCTCCAGTAGTTCGGCTACGCCGCGCCTGCGACCGGTGTAGAAGGGGATTTCGAGCCGGGTGTGGCGACGGGCCGCCGCGCCTCGCAGATGGCGCATCAGGTCGACGATGCGGTGCAGTTCGGCGGCTTCAAAGGCCAACAGCCACTCGTAGTCGCTCAGTGCGAAGCTGGAGACGGTGTTGGCGCGCACGTCACGGTAGCCGGCGGCCATGCGGCCGTGCTCGGCGAGCATGTCGCGGCGCTCCTCGGCGGGCAGCAGGTACCACTCGTAGGAGCGCACGAACGGGTAGACACACAGGTAGTCGTGGGGCTCCTCCCCCGCGAGGAACGCGGGGACGTGGCTGCGGTTGAACTCGGCCGGACGGTGCAGGCCCATGGCCGACCACACCGGAGAGCTGAGCCGGCCCACGCTGGTGTGGCGAAACCCCGCATACATCTCTTGGAGGGCGTCGGGGGATTCGGCGATCCACCAGAACATCACATCGGCGTCGGCGCGGAACCCCTGGATGTCGTAGACCCCGCGGGTGGTGACCCCCTTGTGCGCCGCACCGTCGATCAACTGGGTGAGTTCGTGGGCTGCGCTGCGGCGGTCGAGGTCGACGAGATCACCGACCTTGAACACCGACCACATGGTGTAGCGGATGAGCGCGTTGAGCTCCTCGGGGGCGGCCGCACCGTTGTTGGTGTGTTCGTTGGCCACGTATGACTCCCTTGTCTGTGTTTTGTGCTGGTTTCCTGCTTGCTCGGGCTTCGCCGGCCGGACGCGGGGGCGGTGGGCTCACGTTTGTCCGACCCGCGGTCCCAGTTCGTTGGCGACCCGCAGCGCCGCCTCCTCGGCACTGGCGACGCAGGCGGGGATGCCCACGCCGTTGTAGGCCGCGCCGCACACCTCCAGGGTGGGGTGTTCGGCCAACGCCGCCTGGACACGCGCGACCCGGTCGAGATGACCGACGTCGTACTGGGGCAGCGCGCCGCCCCACCGGGTGACCCGCTGGTCCACAGGGGGCTCGGTGATCCCGCAGACGGTGCCCAGATCGCGCACGGCAAGGTCTACCAGTTCTTCGTCGGAGCGCTGGAGCAGGGCGGTCTGGCCCACCCGCCCGATCGAGCAGCGCAGCAGGATCAGGTCGTCGGTGGGGTTGGCGGCGCGCAGCTCCTCGGCCAACCACGGCCATTTCACGCTACTGAAGGTCGCGGCCTTGATAGCCAGCCCCTCGCGGGCCGGCACGAGGAAACCGCTGGCGGTGGGCGGCACGGGGAAGGCCGACCGGCGCAGAGCGAGGGTGACCACGACCATGCTGGCGTAGTCGATATCGGCGAGTTCGGCGGCGGCGGGCGGGGCGATACCGGTGAGCAGGCGAGTGGCGGAGGGCGCTGGACAGGCGAGGACGACGGCGTCGGTGGTGACGGTGCGGGGGTCGCTGGCGGGACCGACCGTGAGCCGCCATTGGCGGCCAAGGCGACGCAGCTCCCGCACCGTGGTCGAGGTCTCGATGGTGACGGGCGCGGCGGACCCGTCGGAGGAGCCCAGTGCGGCCACGAGTTCGGCCACGCCGCCGCGCAGGGTCGCGAACACGGGGCGCTGTGGGTCGCTGGCGGCGGCCTGCGTGGCTTTGACCTCGCGCGCCGCCAGCGCCAACGAGCGCTGCCGCAGCGCCGTGGGCGCCAGTTGGGGCAGGGTGGCCGCCAGGGAGAGACGGTCGGCGCGGCCGGCGTAGACACCGCCGAGCATCGGCTCGACCAGACGCTGTACCACCTCGGCGCCCATGCGCTTGCCGACGTAGGAGGCCACGGAGACATCGCCGGAGGTCGGGCTGGCGGGCCAGATCAGGTCGCGGGCTGCGCGTAGCGCCCCTCGCCACGACACCACTTTGCTGCGCGCCAGGGCCGCTATGTCGCCAGGGACCCCCATCACCTGGCCTTGCGGGAAGGCGCGCAGGGCGCCGCGGCTGTAGATCCGGGAGGTTGTGGTCGCCGGATAGGTGATGCGGTCTTCGATATCGAGATCGGCGATGAGGCGCAGCGCCTCGGGCCTGCGGGCCAGGAGGGACTCGGCTCCGCTGTCGACGTCGACACCGGCCACGCTGATCGAGCCGATTTTGCCGCCCACGCGCGGCGCGCCCTCAGCGACGGTGACGGCCACTCCGGCCCGGCTCAACCGGTGGGCGGCGGTCAGTCCGGCGACACCGCCGCCGATGACTACGGCGTGCGGGCGCTGCCCTCTGCCGGAGTGGGAGGCGGTGGGGAATTCGGTTCCCGAATCGTTGACCTGTCGGTCACTGCTGCGCCGTTCCATGGTTCCCAGCTTCGCAGACGTGTGAGGATGCGCGACTCCGCCCTTGCTTTGCCGGTGCTGGGGCGGCAGGCAGCCGCGCGCCGCGGCATGGAGGCGCCATTGTGCGTATGGCCGTGCCGCCGGTGGGTCTGGCCCTTCGCGCGACCGAGGGGCTCGGCACGGGCGGCAACCTCTGCCACCGCCGCCCGCCTCGGCCAACGCCTAGTAGGGAATTTGGCTTCCTCTCTTCCTGTGGGGAGGGCAGTCCACTCCTCGCGGGGGTTTCCTGCTTCGTTGCCGGTTGCGGACGGGGGTCGCGTGCCGTTTGACATCGGCTCCACAGGCATCGCCGGGGGTGCCCGGCTGCGGCTCGGCCAGCCGCACCGATGTTCGTGGCCGCGCTGCGGCCCCGGTCGTGACGGGTGGCCAGGGGCAGGTCGGCCAGCAGGTGCCCACACGCCGAAGTAGGTTGCAGAGGAAGGAAACCACCGGTCCACGATCACCAGCATGCGGCCGTAGCGCTGCGCCTTGTACTCCAGTTGGCGGCGAAACTCCCCGACTCCGGCCGCCAGGGTCGCCCGGGTGAGCCCGGCCTTCTGGCCGCCCCGGCGCCTCGGCGCTGCCGCGCGCCGAGGCGGTCATGCCACCCACTGCCGGATTCCTCCCCGACCTGAGTTCCCGGAGCATCCTCCGGGAACTCAGGTAACCCAAACGTTATCGCCAGGTGAAACGGGCAGGGGGGAGGTCGCCGTCGAAAGGGCATGGACCCCACACTGAACCAGCGCCGCGCCCCGCGAGGGGCGCGCGGCGCGCTCCTGCCCCTCGTCGCCTCGGTGCCGACCACGCTGCTCGTTCTCGGGCTGGTGACCGGCTGCGCGGAACAAGGTGATAGCTCCAGCGGAGCGGTGGAACGATCCGCGCTGCAAGACAAGGCCCGCAACGGTGCCGACGATGCCGGAGCTATGGCTGCCGAGGAGGATGCTGCGGTCGCCGAAGACGGCGACACCATCGCCAATTCCGACGTGGAGGTAACGGACCGTGAGGTGATTCACACTGCCGACCTCACAGTCGAGGTCGACGACATCCAGAAGGCAGTGGAGGCGACGAAGCGAGAGGTCACCGACGCAGGCGGCTACATCTCCGCGGAACACGTGTCCGCCGCCACGGGCGCGGCGCCTCAGGCGAACCTGGTGGTGAAGGTTCCCGTGGACAGCTACGACGCTGCGCTGGAGGACCTGTCGGCTCTGGGAGAGCGCGTCAACCTCGACCGCAACGAGCAGGACGTCACCGAAGAGGTCGCCGACGTCGACAGCCGAGTGGAGTCGGCAGAGGCCTCCCTAGAGCGGCTGCGGGAGCTCCTCGACGAGGCCGAGTCGGTGGAGGACATCCTCTCCATCGAGCGCGAGATCTCCAACCGGCAGGCGGATCTGGAGGCGCTACTGGCCCGACAGCAGACCCTGGCCAGCCAGACCGACTACGGGACCGTACGTCTGGAACTGCTCCTGCCCGACTCCTACATCCCCGCCGCCGAGGACAGCGACTCCATCGGCTTCCTCGGCGGGCTGCTCCAGGGGTGGCGCGCCTTGGTCACCGTCGGCGCGACGCTGGCGGTCGCGCTGGGCTGGTCGCTGCCGTTTTTGGCGATCCTGGCAGCGGTGGCGGTTCCGGGGTGGCTCCTGCTGCGCCGTCGCAGGCACGGTGGAGCCGCGACCGTTGCCGGCCACGCCAGCTCGGCCGAGACCACTGAAACGGCCGCAGCCGGAGCCGACGGGGACCCCGGTTCGGCGGCAACGGCTGACGGCACCGCCGAGGACGGTGGAGCCGACGCGGAGCGTTCCCCGTCCTGACCGTTATGCTACCCAGTGCCGCTCCCGGCGGCGGACAAGCGGTGCGCGCCGGATCGGCCGGTTCTCCAGTGACACGAGGAAAGCCCTGCCCCGGCGCGTCCCCGAAATCTGCTCTGGGGAACCGGCTGCTGGCACCGGCCCGCTCCCGCTCCGGACTACCGCGCTCTGGCTCGCCACGAGCAAGCGCCGCCGAGCTAGCGCACGCTGTGTTCGTGCACGAAGTCAGTGAGACGGGCGAGGACGTCGGGTGAGGTCTCCGGCAGGACACCATGGCCGAGATTGAAGATATGGCCCTCGGCGGCGGTGCCTTGCGAGAGGACCCGGCCGGCCCGCTGGGCCACCACATCCCAGGGAGCGAACAGGGTCGCCGGGTCAAGGTTGCCCTGCACCGCGATACCGGGACCAATCCGCGACGCGGCTGCGTCCAGGGGAACCCGCCAGTCGACCCCGACGACGTCGGCACCGGCCTCGCCGAGTAGACCGAGCAGTTCCCCGGTGCCCACACCGAAGTGAATCCGGGGCACCCCCACGTCGGCGAGGTGCTCGAAGATCCACGAAGCATAGGGAAGCACCGACTCGCGGTAGTCATCGGCGCTGAGCGCACCGATCCAGGAGTCGAAAAGCTGGACGGCGCTGGCGCCCGCGAGGACCTGGGTGCGGAGGAACTGAAGGGTGATGGCCGAAAGCCGCTCCATGAGCTCGGCCCATAGTTCGGGCTGGCCATACATCAGCGCTTTGGTGCGTTCGTGGTTCTTCGACGGGCCGCCCTCGACAAGGTAGGAGGCGAGGGTGAAGGGACCGCCGGCGAAACCGATCAGTGGCCGCTGGCCCAACTCGGCGGTGAGCGCGCCCACAGCCTCGGTGACGAACGGAACGTCCTCGGGTTCGAGAGTGCGCAGCCGCTTGATGTCGCCGGCCTCCCGTACGGGGTCGGCCACGACGGGCCCGACTCCGGGCTTAATGTCGAGGTCGATTCCGATCGCCTTGAGCGGCACGACGATGTCGCTGAAATAGATGGCGGCGTCGACAGCGTAACGGCGCACCGGTTGCATCGTGATTTCCACGATCATGTCGGGGCGCGCGCACGCCTCCAGCATCGGAACGTCGGCGCGGACCCTACGGTATTCGGGTAGCGAACGCCCTGCCTGGCGCATGAACCACACTGGTGTATGGGCCACCGGTAGGCGTCGGCAGGCTCGCAGAAAAGGAGAGTCTTGCAGCGTCACATCTCTGATCGTGCCACGCTGCGGAAGCGAGCGGTCCCGAAGGCCGCAGATCGGGCCCCGGCGTGGCGGCAGGGGCCGGTGGTGAGGTTCTCCGCAACTGCCGCCATGACGGCGAGAGCACTGCTGTGCTGAGGGGCCGCCGAATGCGCGCAGGGTGGTTCGGACAGCTTCGGACCAGCTAGTAACGGGCCGGTCATACCGGCTATTCCAAGATCATCACAAAACCCCGACACGCCGAGAAAGCTCCGTGGGGTTGGCGCGAACTCGTGTCACCGTCGGTGGAGCGCCCGTCATCGTGCCGGCGCACGGCAGTGTGGCCACCACGGCGCTGTCCGTGTGTCCCCCGGTCGGCTGATGACGAAGCGGTTCGCGGTCGCCGCCCGGCAGGGACGGGTCGGTGGTTCCACGGCCCTGGGCGCGAAGTGGCGATTCGAAAGATTAAGGCTGACGTTTCCACCATGCCCCCTCTCGGTAGGGTCGATGACGCTCCTCCCACGTTCCGGCGGGCGGTCGAGAGCCTGTACGCACCAGTGCCGCGACCCGAAGTCGTCGTCGAAGAGATCCCCGCTCCGCAGCGGCTCGCTCCGCACGCCGCGGCCCTGTCGGCGCGCGTGAGTCACCGCGACGCCGAAGACGTCGCGCTGGGCCGCCTGATCGTGCTCTACGATCCGGGAGGTACCCGAGACTGGCCCGGCCCGTTTCGGGTGGTCGCCTACGTAGGGGCTGAGATGGAGCCGGAGATGGCCGCCGACCCCCTGTTGGGCCAGGTGGCGTGGAGTTGGCTGACCGAGGCGCTGGCCGAACACGGCGCCGAGCAGACGGCGCTGAGTGGCACGGTGACGCGGGCGACGAGCGAGGGGTTTGGGGCCAAGGCTGAGGAGCCGACGACCACCGAGGTGGAGTTGCGTGCCTCGTGGTCGCCCACCGGGGAGGATCTGTCGGCGCACATGGCCGCCTGGCTGGCCCTGCTAGCTTCGGCCGCCGGGTTGCCGCCGGTGGATGTCACCGACATATCCCAACACCGGCCGCGCCAAGAGAGCTGAGGACAGCCGCAGCGCCCCGCTGCGGCGGACCGCTCTGGCCAGGTCCGGTCATATCCGACTGCGGCGACTACGGCCCGGGGCTGGCAGGACCTGCTGCCCTGCCAGGCGTACCGCCGGTGCACAACCGGCACCCGTGAGCGGCAGCGGAGACGGCTGTGGCCGGTCCCGGGCCTACGCCCCGCTGCCACGACGGCTTACCGTGGAGTCGTGGCGAACGTGTTGACTTCTCCCCGCGCCAACGCGCGGGGGTCGTTGCCTTGGCGGACCCGGGTTCCCGCGTGGCGGCAAGCAGCCGCCCCCGTCATGCCGGACCGTCTTACGCCTCCTCCGCCATTACCTGTACCGATGGCCGGTCCCCTTTCCGCCTGGCGACCGTACAGACGCGAGGGTGGTTCTGGGTGTGGCCATTGAGTTGAGGCCGGCTCGCCGGCGCCTATCCTGCCGCGACAAACCGTGAAGTGGCGTGCTTAGCCGACCTACTTCACAGGAGTCCGATTCCTCCCCCGGCTTTCCCGGTCGGGGCGTTGTCGAAAGGTATCTGGTGAACTCCAAGACAGACGATCCCGAAGCATCCCCGGTCCGCCCCAACGACAGTGCGGTGCAAGAGGAGGACGTCCCTCTCCTGCGTGAACCCCGAGAGGGACTGCCGCCCGTCGTGGGCGATCCCGCGGGTCTGGCGCGGGTGGTGAGCGACTTCGCCGCCGGGACGGGGCCGGTGGCCGTGGATGCGGAGCGGGCCTCGGGGTACCGCTACGGTCAGCGTGCCTACCTGGTGCAGTTGCGCCGAGCGGGGGCCGGCTCGGCGCTGATCGACCCGATCGCCTGCCCCGACCTTGCAGAGCTCGGTGCGGCGCTAGGCGACACCGAGATGGTGCTCCACGCCGCCCATCAGGATCTGCCCTGTTTGGCGGAAGTGAACTTGCGTCCCGCCCGTCTCTTCGACACTGAGCTGGCCGGACGGCTGCTGGGCTACCAGCGCGTGGGCCTGGGGTCGCTGGTCGAGCGGATTCTCGGTATGCGCCTGGCCAAAGAACACGCGGCAGTGGACTGGTCGCTGCGCCCCCTGCCGGAAGACTGGCTGCGTTACGCGGCGTTGGACGTCGAGGTGTTGGTCGAATTGCGCGACGCCCTCGAAGTCGAACTCGACGAGGCCGGCAAGCTCGCATGGGCCCACGAGGAGTTCGCCGCTGTGCTGACAGCGCCCCCCAAGGAGCCGCGCCCCGATCCGTGGCGGCGCACCTCCGGCATTCACAAGGTGCGCAACCAGCGGGGGCTGGGGGTGGTGCGTGAGCTGTGGCAGGAACGCGACCGCGTCGCCCGCGAACGTGATCTCTCCCCCGGTCGCGTGGTGCCCGACTCCGGGATCGTGGAAGCGGCGATGGCCATGCCGCGCACCCCCGAAGAGCTAGCCGAACTGAAACCGTTTAGCGTGCGGCTGGCCCGACGCTATGTGACGACGTGGATCAAGGCCATCAACCGGGTGCGCGACATGCGCGCCGAGGAGCTGCCGCAACCCAGCGCACCAGGCGACGGTCCCCCCGCGACCAACCGGTGGGCCGACCGGGACCCGGCAGCGGCCAAGCGGCTGGAGGCCACTCGGGCCGCGGTGGGAGCGGTCGCCGAGCAGATCACGATGCCCACTGAGAACCTGCTCCAGCCCGACGCGGTGCGGCGGTTGGCGTGGTCACCCCCGCAGCCCGCCGACGAGGCCGCCGTGGCCGAGCACCTGCGCGCGCACAACGCCCGGCAATGGCAGATCGATCTCACGGCGGGACCGCTCAGCGCGGCGCTGCGCGAGGCCGCCAAGCAGTCCGGCTAACCCCTCGGCAAAATCGGCGTCTCTTGGTCTCGCGTTTAAACCCAGTTCAGCGATAAATTCCCCGTAAGTGATGTAAATCACTTGAGAGTACCCCGCGCGGAAGGCTGACTCAGGTGACTACACCGGATTAAGTTATTAAATCGTGTTGTTGCCGATGCGGAATAGCAAAGCTTGCGGGCGGCATGCGTAGCACGAGCGAAGCAGATGGTGTGAGCGTCGCGCGCGGTACCGTTCCCAGCCAATCCAGCGAGCGCGGCAAACGCGGCCAAAACGCTTTTGGATACGTGGGGGTGGTGAGTCTGGTGTCGATGTGGCGGTCGCTCATGCGCGCATCGGGACTGTCGGGGGCCACCGCGCGCCATGGGGCCGAGGTAGGCGCCCGGGAGCCGGTCGCGGGCGGCACCCCCGCTGGCCGCGCAGCGTGGCTGGAGCAGACTCTGCGCGAGTACGTCGAAACGCTGGGCCCCGAGCATGCGCGCAGCATCGCCGCGCGAAACAACCTGGCCAGCAAGTACGCCGAGACCGGACGCCGGAAGGCGGCGATTGAACAGTTCGAGTTGGCGCTGGCCGACTCGCTGAGCGCGTTGGGCGAAGAGCACCCGCAGACCGACGTGATCCGGGAGAACCTCGCCTGGTGCTATGACGACACCGGCCGCTTCGAGGATGCCGCTGTGCAGTGGGAAGCACTGCTACAGCAGCGCCAGTGGCGGCTGGGGGCCACCGCCGCCGATACCGTGACGGCCCGGGCCCGGCTGGCGGCGGCCTACCGCCGTACCGGGCTGTTCGACGCCGCGATCGCCCACTACGAGCGCGCTATCGAAGATTTCACCGGGTTGCCCCCCGAGCAGTTGGAGCATCTGCGGATCGGCTCCGCGCTGGCCTACCGTTCAGCCGGCCGCCTCGACGACGCGATCCAGCAGTTCCGCATGGTGCTGGCACAGCGACAGCGGCGGCTGGGCAGTCGTCACCACGAAACCCTGGTCATCCATCACCAACTCGGTCGTCTCTACCTGCGATCCGGCCACACGAACGAGGCGGTGGAGACGCTGGCGCGCGCCTACCGCACGTGTCTTTCGGCCGCAGGTGACCACGATGTCCGGGTTCTCACCTTGAAGGTGCGCCGCGATCTCGCTGGGGCCTACCGGGCCGCTGGGCGCCACCGCGAGGCCGCCGCGCTGCACTGAAACGTCTCGACCTCTCACATACCGCCCAGGGCGCGCCTGGCCACCGCCCCGGGAAAGCCGGACACAGCACCGTGGGCGGTATCGCGGCGCTACAACAGTCGAGGCAACGCCGAGTTGCACTGCCACCACCGTGGTACGGCCTGCGCTAGGGAGCCGGTGCGGGCGCGAGAACCCCTTGGCTGGTCGGGCGGGCGCGGCGACACGCCACGACGGGGAGCCGTGGACAACCACAGCAGTGGTTACTCACCAGTAGCATATGAGGCACCAGCATCACCCATCCGCTCATGCAAGGAGGGGCAATCGTGCCGCGAACCGCCCGCGATGTCGTGTTCGTCGACGGGGTGCGCACTCCGTTCGGCAAAGCCGGCAAGGGCCTCTACGCCGAAACGCGCGCCGATGACCTCGTCGTCCGAGTCATACGCGAACTACTGCGTCGCAACCCCAAGCTGGCGCCCGAGCGCGTCGACGAGGTGGCCGTCGCGGCCACCACCCAAATCGGCGACCAGGGGCTGACGATCGGCCGCAGCGCCGCCCTACTGGCGGGGCTGCCGCGCAGTGTCCCCGGTTATGCCATCGACCGGATGTGCGCCGGAGCCATGACGGCGGTGACCACCACCGCCGCCGGCATCTCCTTCGGTGCCTACGACGTCGCCATCGCCGGCGGAGTCGAGCACATGGGGCGCCATCCCATGGGAGAGGGCATCGACCCCAACCCGCGCTTCCTCTCTGAGAAACTGGTGGACCCCTCCGCTCTGGTGATGGGCAACACTGCCGAGAACCTGCACGACCGGTTCCCCACCATCACCAAGGAACGCGCCGACGCCTACGCCGCGCGCAGCCAGGAGAAGATCGGCAAAGCCTACGCCGAGGGCAAGATCCAACCCGACCTGGTGGAAGTGCTGGTGCGCTCCACCGAGCAGGGCTATGGCCTGGCCACGGCGGACGAGCCTCCGCGCCCCGACACGACGGTGGCGGGGCTGGCCGGGCTGAAGACCCCGTTTCGCTCCCACGGCCGGGTCACCCCCGGCAACGCCGCCGGCCTCAACGACGGTGCCACCGGTGCCATCATCACGGCCGAAGACACCGCGGCCGAGCTAGGGCTACCGGCCAAGATGCGCCTGGTGGACTTCTCCTTCGCCGGTGTGGAGCCGGAAGTCATGGGTGTCGGGCCGGTACCGGCCACCGAGAAGCTGCTGCAACGCCAGGGGCTGAGCATGGCCGACATCGGCCTTATCGAGATCAACGAAGCCTTCGCGGTCCAGGTGCTGGCTTTCCTGGAGCACTTTGGCATCGCCGACGACGACGCCCGGGTCAACCCGTGGGGCGGCGCCATCGCCGTGGGCCACCCGCTGGCCTCCTCGGGAGTGCGACTGATGATGCAGCTCTCCCGGCTGTTCGCAGAACGGCCCGACGTGCGCTACGGACTCACCACCATGTGCGTGGGCATGGGGATGGGCGGCACTGTCCTGTGGGAGAACACGAACTGGGAGGGGAACACCAAGTGAGCACGCTGATCGAGCAGGCGCGCGAACTGTTCGACGACGAGGTCGTCACGCACGCGCTCGCGCGCGACGTCGAACTCCCCTATGGGGCGGGGACGGCCGTACTGATCACCCTGGAGAACGGCCACGACCACACCAAACCCACCACGTTCGGCCCTAGCGGACTGCTCTCCCTGGACGAGGCCATCGACGCCGCGGCGGCACGCACCGACATCTGCGCCATCGCCATCACCGGCAAACCGTTCATCTTCGCTGTGGGCGCCGACCTCAACGGCGTGCCAAAGATCGAAAACATCGAGCAGGCCCGCGCTATCGCCCGCCTCGGCCACGATGTGTTCCGTAAACTCGGCGAACTCGACATCCCGACCTTCGCCCTGATCAACGGGGCTGCCATGGGAGGGGGGCTGGAACTGGCGCTGCACTGCCACTACCGGACGATCTCGGCCAGCGTACCGGCGGTGGCACTGCCGGAGACCTTCCTCGGGCTCGTGCCCGGCTGGGGCGGCACCTATCTGCTGCCCAACCTCATCGGGGTGGAGCGCGCCGGCAAGCTGATCATCGACAACCCCTTGGCTCAAAACAAGACGATCAAGGGCCCCGAGGCGTTCGAAATGGGCATCGCCGACGCGATGTTTGAGCCGGCCGACTTCGTCGAGGAATCCCTGCGCTGGGCCGCCCGCGTCGTCAAGGGTGAGACCAGTGTGCAACGGCCCGAGGTCGACCGCGGGTCGGCCTGGGATCAGGCCATCGATAACGCCCGCTTCACCGTTGAAGGCAAGCTGCACGGCGCCGCTCCGGCCCCCGCGCGCGCTGTCGAACTCATGGCCCAGGCCAAGACTCGCACACGCGACGAAGGCTTCGCCGCCGAGGACGAAGCATTGGCCGAACTGATCATGAGCGACCAGCTCAAAGCCGGACTGTACGCTTTCGACCTCACCCAAAAGCGGGCCAAGCGCCCCGCCGGCGCCCCCGACTCCTCCTTGGCGCGCCCCATCACCAAGGTGGGGGTGGTCGGTGCCGGCCTGATGGCCGGGCAGCTCGCGTTGCTGTTCGCGCGCCGTTTGGAGGTGCCGGTCGTCATGACCGACATCGACCAGGAACGCCTGGACCAGGGGGTGGGCTACGTCCACGCCGAAATCGACACGTTGCTGACCAAGGGGCGGGTCTCAGTCGACGGTGCCAACCGTCTCAAGGGGCTGGTGCGTGGCTCACTGTCCTACGACGCCTTCGCCGACGCCGACTTCGTCATCGAGGCGGTCTTCGAGCAGATGGCCGTGAAACGGGAGGTCTTCGCCAAGGTGGAGCGGGCCGTGCCGCCGGAGACGGTGCTGGCCACCAACACCTCCTCGCTGTCGATCACCGAGATGGCGGCTGAACTGGCCCATCCCGAGCGCGTGGTCGGCTTCCACTTCTTCAACCCGGTGGCTGTGCTGCCGCTGTTGGAGATTGTGCGCGGCGAACGCACCGACGAGGCCACCTTGGCTACGGCCTTCGCGGCTGCCAAGAGCTTGAAGAAGACGGCGGTCCTGGTCAAGGATGCGCCGGCGTTTGTGGTGAACCGGCTGCTCACCCTGTTCATGGGCGAGGTGCTGGCTGCGGTCGAGGAAGGGACCGATCCCGAGGTCGCCGACCGAGCTGTGGCCCCCCTCGGACTGCCGATGTCGCCGCTGATGCTGCTCCAGTTGGTCGGCCCGGCCGTGGCCCTCCACGTTTCCGAGACACTCCACGCAGCCTTCCCCGAGCGTTTCCGCGTCTCCGAGCAACACCGCGCGCTGGTCGACAGCGGTACAACCGCGATCTTTGGGCCGGACCTTCAGATCGATCCCGAGGTCAGGGAACTGTTCCGCGGCGGGGGCCACCCCCTGACCGAAGACGAGATCCGTGACCGCGCCTTGCGGGCGCTGGCGAAGGAGATCCGCATCATGCTCGACGAGGGCGTGGTAGCCGAGCCGGCCGATATCGACCTGTGCCTGATCACCGGGGCCGGCTGGCCTTTCCACCTGGGCGGCATCACCGCCTACCTCGACTACTCCGGGATCTCCCAGAAGGTCAACGGAGCTCCGTTCCATCCGAACGGGTTGCGGGCGCTTTGATGGGCCCTCTCGCCGCCATATGCCGCGTCCCTGCCCCGTTTTGCCCCGGGGTGGGGCCACGGTAGTCGTCGGCGGGCTCCACTCGACAGGAGGGAGCCCGCCACCCGGCGGCCGGGGCAGGCACTCAGCCGACCCGCTGGGACAGCGCCGTGTGCGGGGCCGGCTGCCAAGTCCTCAAAGCGACCGTCCCCGCTTCTTGCTCACCGTTTGGGCTGTTCGCCCGAACGAGCGGTCGGAACTCCACGCTCGCCCGACGTTTCGGTACCCACGCGCGAGGCGGCATCGGCGCGCCCAGAGCGGTAGGCCGTGGCTTCGCGGTAGGTCTCAGCAGCGCCAGCGCCCCAGCCGCTGGTGAGGGCGTAGATGGCCAGCACGCTGATGGCGATGATGATGGCTGACCAGAACGGAGAGGCGACGAGGAACATCAACTGCCCGATCACGTTGAGTCCGGCGAGGACCACGGCGGTGGTGCGGGCCCACCGCTGGCCGGTCAGCAGCGCGAATCCGGCGAGCACCAAGAGCACACCGAGGACAGTCATGATCACGCCCCACGGCACGAAGCCGAAGAGGAGCATGTCGGTCCCAGCCACGAAGAAGTAGCCGGGGGTGGCCATAGCCACGATTCCCTGAATGACGTTGACGATCCCGACAATGAAGAGGATCGCCTCCGCGAAGGCCCCTCCAGCGTTGGCCTTGAAAGCGTTCATGGACATGCCTAACGCCTCCTGCAGTGAGTGGACGGACTCGGCTTTCGAGCGACCGGCCTCCGGTCGCCGATCCACGCTTGGGCCAGGTCCAAGGCCGGTATCTGGCTCTTCTCACAACCGCAACGGTCACACCGCAGGGCTGGGCTGCCCGGCTGACCGCCTTGATTGTGTATGTGAACGGCTACCCGGTCTCGCCTGCTTTAAATCACGAAACACAAGGTCAGAAGCGTCGGTAAGCCAGTCGTAGCAGGAGGTGGGCGCCTTGGCGCGGCAGGTGCCCCACTTCCGGTTTTGTCCCCCTACGCAACCGGGGCGGAACGAGCGCAACCGGGGGTGGTGGCTGGGGCTGACACCGGCGCGGAGCCGCGCAGCCCCTCCCCTGGCACACTCCGTTGCGGCTGACGGCGCCGACCGCCCTTTTTGCCCCCTGTGTTTTTCTCCGGCCCGCCCCCCGTGCCCGCACACCCCTGAGCGGCTGCAACGGCCCGCGGAGCGCCGCTGAACATCGATCGCCGGAGGTCGCGGCTGTGCCCTCTCCCGATCTCTCAGGGTGGTGCCACGAGGTCCTGTTTTTGGACGGGCGGCGAGGGCCGGCGGTGGGCGCACGCGGGTGAGCGCGTCCGCTCTGTCGCCCCGCCGGCTGGCGGGATCACCGCAGCAATCGAGGCACGAGCGGACGAAGAGCACCCTTTGCAGCCCCCTACCCCAGCCGTCCGAAAACCGGACACCTAGACGTCGACCTTCATCGGGTCCTTGCTGGGTTCGGGCATGCCACCGGCAGGTTCCAAGGTGATGCCGATCTGGGTGGCCGTTCCCAACTCGCCGGCCATGCCGGTGAGCATGCCGTCATCGGCGGGCTTGAGCATGCCGGCCGAGCGCATCTCGTGGTCGGCGTCGACGTACCACATCTGGTAGGCCATCCCCTCCGGAGGTTCGGGCAACCCCTTGACCATGAGCATCACCGAATCGTGGGTTTCGGAGGTGACCACTGTGGCGTGGGCGTCGCTGTCGGTCACGGGTGCTTCGGTCATCCGGGCGTCGGCCGCCGCCAGGAGGTGTTCGACCTCTGTGGTGTGGGCGCGCAACTCGTTCATACGGTGCTGGGTCCAGGCGGTGACCCCACCCAACGTGATCGCGACGGCGAGGCAGGCGGCAGCGACCAGCCAAGGCAGGTGGGAGTGCCACCGTCCTGCCCGCAGCGAGTGGACCGTGCCCCTGGAGGCGGCCTGTTCTCCAGCGGCGCCCTGCTTCGCTGCCCCGTCGCCGGCCGTGTCGGGCTCGGGCGGCAGTTGACGGATGTCGGCGACCGCCGAACGCAGCCCCCGCCACACGCGCTCGTCGGGAGGCTCAGCCACACCGTAGGCGAGTCGGACCGTGGTCTCGCGGAACTCGTTGAGGTCACGGCGGCAGTCTTCACATTCGCGCAGATGCCGCTCGGCCCGGTCGCGTTCGTCGGGCTCTAGGGCGTCGACGGCGTAACCGGCTGTGAGGCCGTGCACGGTGTGATCGGAGGCGGTCACGCGCTCACCCCCAGGCAGTCTCGCAACCGGATCAGCCCGTCGCGCAGCCGCCCCTTCACCGTGGTCACCGGTACCCCGAGTAGCCTCGCGGCCTCGCGCTGGGTGTAGCCGGTGTAGTAGGTCAGGCGGACGGTCTCACGCTGTAGTTCCGTCAGTCGGCGCAGGCAGCGCCGCACCTTCTCCCGCTCCAGACGGTGTTCCACCTGGTCGGGCACGTCGTCGACGGCGGAGGACTCCGGGTCGAGCCGGCCCACCTGCTCGGAGCGTGCTGTAGCGGCCTGCTCGGCACGTACCCGATCGACCGCGCGCCGGTGCGCCATGGTGAGGACCCAGGACCGCGCGGAACCGGTTGCGGGATCGAACCGCGCCGAGGAACGCCACACCTCCATGAACACCTCCTGAGTCACCTCCTCTGACTGGGCGTGGTCGCGCAGCACCCTGCGGACAAGGCCAAACACCGGTCCGGACAGTTCGCGGTAGACCTCTTCAAACGCCGCCAGGTCACTGAGCGCAGTCCGGTGCAGCGCCCCTGCCAAGTCGTCGGCGGGCGCGGCCTGTCGCGCCTGGTCCGCGGCGGTGCCAAAGCCCGCTGGTATCGCCTGGTCCACCCACGTCACCGTCCCGTCGTCCACATCGGTCTTCATCTCCAGCATGCACATGATCCTGGGGCAAACGAGCGCGTCCCTCGGCGACGGGAGTTCTCGGTGCTCTCGCTCGCCGGTGTGCTGCTCCATCCCGGTATTCGGAGCCGGGACGGTGGGGGCGACGGGAGGTGGTCCCGGATTCCCCCCACACTCTCGTTATTTTTTCGTTACCAAAATCGAGGTCTCCCTCCCGGTAAGGGCATCGAAGTAGGAGCGTGACCATCACCAAACGTTCTCCCGGCCGGCTCATCGACGCCCTGTCGGGGCTGCTGGCCGCCGGTAGCGCGCTGGCGACCGCCGAACTCGCCGCGGCCTGGATCAACCCGCAAGCCGCGCCGCTGATCGCTGTGGGCGGCGCGGTCATCGACGCCGTGCCCCGGCCCCTCAAGGAGCTCGCCGTCTCCGTGTTCGGTACGGCCGACAAGCCGCTGCTGCTGGGCGGCATGGCCGTGGTGCTGGCGGCCTTCGCCGCGGGCATCGGTGTACTGGCCCGCCGGAACTGGACCGTGGGGTGGCTCGGCATCGCTGCGCTGTCGCTGCTGGGTGCGGCGGCAGCGCTGGCGCGCCCCGACAGCGCCCTCCTCGACGCGCTGCCCGCGGCTCTGGGCGGTTTCGTGGCCATGGGGGTGCTACAGGCGCTGCTGGCGGTCTCGCGACCGCGTCTTGCGCCCACGCCCGACGCGCCCGTGGCCGCCACGTCCGAGGAGGCCGAGGCTTCCGAGCCGGCCACCAGCGAACTCCCGCAGCAACCAAGCGCGGCGGAAACATTCAACCGACGCGGTTTCGTGGCGCTGGCGAGTACGGCCGCTGCCCTATCGGCCGCGGGCGGAGTGACGGGCCGCTGGCTGGCCGCCTCCTCGGGCGGTACTGCGGCCTCGCAAGCTGCGGTGCGTCTGCCCCGGCCGGCATCGCCGGCCGCTGCGGTGCCCGATGGCGCCGACCTGGAGATCGCCGGCCTCGCCCCGTTTTTCTCTGCCAACGAAGACTTCTACCGCATCGACACCGCACTGGCCACCCCCCGTATCGACGCCACCACGTGGCGGCTGCGCATCCACGGCCGCGGGGTCAACGAGCGCACCTACACCTACGCTGACCTGCTCGCGCGCGAGGACATCGTCGAACGCGACGTGACGCTGGCGTGCGTATCCAACCCGGTGGGAGGCGACTACGTCGATAACGCGCGGTGGATCGGTATCCCCCTGGAGGCACTGTTGCGCGAGGCCGGGATTCGTCCCCCTCGGGAGGGCGGGCCGGCCGACCAGCTCGTGTCGCGCTCCTCCGACGGGATGACCATCGGCACGCCGGTGGATGACGTGATGGACGGCCGCGACGCCATGCTCGCGCTGGGCATGAACGGCAAGCCGTTGCCGGTGGAGCACGGATTCCCGGTGCGCATGGTCGTTCCCGGACTCTACGGCTATGTGTCGGCGTGCAAGTGGCTGGTCGAAATGGAGTTGACGACGTTCGACGCCTTCGACGCCTACTGGGTCCCGCGCGGGTGGGCGGCGCAGGCCCCGATCAAGACGCAGTCGCGCATCGACACCCCGCGCCAAGGGGACTCGGTCAGCCTCGACTCGGGCACTACCGTGCCCATCGCCGGTGTGGCCTGGGCGCAAAACGTCGGGATCGACCGAGTGGAGGTCAGCGTGGACGGCGGTCCGTGGCAGCAGGCGCGGCTGGCCGCGGAGGACACCGCCGACACCTGGCGACAGTGGGTGTTCGACTGGCCGGCCGAGCCCGGAAGCCACGAACTGCGCGTGCGCGCCACGGATCGCTCTGGCCAGACCCAAACCGCGGACACAGCCCCGCCCGCCCCCGATGGAGCCACCGGCTACCACACCGTAAACGTAACGGTCACCTGACAGCCACCGCGCGTTCGCACGATCCAGCGCGGGCGGAAGAGACGGTCACTACGCTGCCCGTAATAACAAAAAGGATTCAACTATTCACTTCGAGTAGTTGAAGGTGAGAATTCAACCACGAGATAGATGGAGTGTGATCGACATGAGCGCTGAGACGACCTCCGTCCTGCGTCGGCTGGCTGCCGCTGGAGCTATCGCCCTGCTGACGGCGCTGCCGGTGGCCGCCTGCAACCAAGGGGGCGGCTCCGGCGGCGAGGTCGGCACCGAGTCCGAGTCGCCGATGAGCGAGGAGTCGATGGACGAGGAGATGCAGGAGGGCGACTCCGGCGACATGGAGGACTCCGAGTCCATGGACGAGGGCATGGACGAGGGCATGGAAGGCGAGTCCGGCGACATGGAGGAGGGCATGGAGGGTGACTCCGAGTCCATGGACGAGGACATGGCCGAGGAGAACATGGACGGTGAGGGCGACATGAGCGAGGAGGACATGAGCGACGAGGGATAAACCCCTCGGGCCCCACCCCCCTCGAACCAGCGGGTGTCGTCGGTGCGCAGACAGCGGCGACACCCGCGGTCACCACGGAAACGACCGTTTCGGCTCACAACAACGGTCAGGAGTTGTCGACGACCACGTCGGCATGGCCGCGTGGACAGTGCTCGACGTGGAACCTCTCCTCCTGGCGAGCCCACACACTGCGGTAGGGGGCGTAGACAGCGGCGTCGAAACGCGCGTCGAGCCGTTCGGCGCGCACCCGCGCGTCGGCATCAACCCACACCAGCGCGGCGAGATAGGGGCGCAGCTCTCGTGCGCCACAGCCGCACCCCTCCACGATCAGCTCCCGCCCCACCGGTGTCTCCTCCCAGGGGCCGTACTCGCCTCGCTGCCAGTCGTAGCGCCGCCATCGGGGAAGGCCGCCGCGCATGAGCGGGGCCACGATCCAGTGCCGTACGAGGGGCACCGATCCGGCCAGGCCCTCCCACCCGGGGTAGATGTCGTCCATGTGCACCACCGGCCAACCGGTGCGTCGGCTCAACTCGGCGGCGAGGCGGGTCTTGCCCGCTCCCGAACGGCCCTCGATGGCAAATACCCGGCAGCGGCCGGCCCGCGGTGCGCGCCCGGCGAGGAAACCGGCGAGCTCGCCGGAGAGGTCTGGTGAAGTGGCGCTGAGGCGCAGCAGCGGATCGGACACGCGAAGAACCTACTGCTCGTTGGGGCGTCTCTGAAAGCGGGGCGCCGAACGCACCGCTGGAGAAGGCGGGCAACAGAGGACTAGCAATCGAACGTGAGTTCGAGTATATTCGACACTCCGCCCCATGATTCACCACCGGGGGCGGTTACGCTTCAGCTTCGACACGCTGGGCGCTCACGTGGTGACAAAGGGCAATGGCGGGCAGGCCGACCATCGGGGGGAGCGGTGAACGGCGCGGAGCGCGAACACACCAGGGACTACACCACGGTCATCCGAAACAGCGGAGACGGCAACACCTTCATCGTCGGCGAGGGGGCGATGGCTTACCGCGGCGTGGGGGCGCCGTCGAGCGCAGAGCTTGTCGAATCGGTGGAGCGGCTATGGGATGTACTGCCGCGCCTCGGGTTGGACGAGGTGGACCAGGCTGACTATGTCGAGGCGCTCAGCCATATCGAGGAGGAAACTACGCGCAGCGCTCCCCGACGGGGACGGCTGCGGCGTGCGTTGGGCACCGTCGCGGAACTGTTGCGCAGCCGCCCTATGGACACGGCTCAACTCGGCATGACCGCCGCCGGCACGATCGCCGAGTTCTACGGCTTGTCGGGGCTCGGCTAGGTTGTTGTTTTTGGAAAGGGCGGCGAGAGCGGGCGGTGGGCGCACGCGGGTGAGCGCCCTCGCAGGCTGCCGAGATCGCGCAGCGATCGAGGCACGAGCAAACGGAGAACAACTGCCCACGGCCCAACATCCCCAGCCGTTCAAAAAACAGAGCCTAGCGCGGTGACGAGGGGCCATACGGCTCTGGGAGCGCCCTTGTGGCCCGGCACGGACACCGCCGGCCCGGCGTGGGGGCCAGAGTCGAGCGCACGGAATTGCCCACACACCGCCCACGCCGGTTGCGTTCAAGCCTTGTAAGCTCCTGCTGCAAGGCGGCGATTGAGGAGGACCCTCGACCATGGAGGCAACGGCGACCCCGGGATCGCAGGCGGGGCTGCGGCGGGCCAATCGGGAGCGCGTCATCGAGGCGCTGCGCAGCAGCGGGACGCTCACCCAGGCCGCGATCGCGCGCGCCACCGGCCTATCGGCGGCAAGCGTGTCCAACATCGTGCGCGACCTGCGGGCGGCCGGCATCGTCTCAGTACGCGACACCTCGTCGTCTGGGCGCCGAGCGCGCGCGGTCACGCTCGTCCGGTCGCCGGGCATGGTGCTCGCCGTTGACTTCGCCCACTCCCGGTTGACCGTGGCGCTGGCCGACACGCAAGGGCGACTGCTGGGCGAGGAGTCCATCGGCTACGACGTGGCCGGCGACCCGGCGCGCGCAGTGCGCCGGGCGGTGTGGCTCATCGACACGATGCTGATCCAGCAGCGGATCGAACGGGCGATGGTCAGTGCCGTGGCCGCTGCGGTCCCGGGGCCGATCGATCCCAGCACCGGCGAGGTCGGCGGCATTACGTGCATGCCCCGCTGGGCAGGGGCACGCCCGGGAGACGAACTGGCCGAACGGCTGGGACTGCCCATCACCGTCGATAACGACGCCAACCTGTGCGTGCTGGCGGAATCGGCTGAAGGAGCGGGGCGGGGACTGGAGCACATCATCTACGTCAACCTCGCTCAGGGCGTGGGGGCGGGAGTGATGGTCTCCGGCAAGCTGTTCCACGGCGCGGGCGGGACCGCGGGAGAGATCGGCCATATCGGGCTCGACGAGCGCGGGGAGGTGTGCCGGTGCGGCAATCGCGGCTGCCTGGAAACCTTCGTGGGAGCGCCCTACCTGCTCAGCATGCTGCCCCAGCAGGGAGAGGTCGCCCCTGGCGCGGCGTTGACCGACCTGATCCTGGCCGCCGAGGCCGGCGATCCGGGGTGTCGACGCATCCTGGCCGAGGCGGGCAGCGCGTTGGGGCGGGGCGTGGCGATCACCGCCAATATGTTCAACCCGCAACTGGTGATCGTCGGTGGGGAGTTGGCCGTAGCCGGCGACTTGCTCATGGAGCCGATGCGGCGCGCCATGGAACTGGGCACGCTGGGCAGCGCGCTGCGTGAGCTACAGGTGGTCCGCGGCGAACTGGGGGGGCGCGCCGCGCTGCGCGGCGCGCTGCGGCTCGCACTCGCCTCCAGCAAGTAAAACCAGACGTAAAGTTTCCCGCTGGTTAAGCAGCACCCCACATAGGCCATTATGGTCTTTGACCAGGGAAAACGATAGATTCAAAACTTGAACGTAAGAGCCGTAACATTTCAGTTATGTGTTCAAGGCTTGACGACAAAGTTCCGAGAAGTTTGACTTCCGGCAACGGTTTCACCGAGTGATCCACCACACACCGCCATCGGTGTGCCTTCTGTCCCCGATCCCCCCTCGGTGATTCCCCGTGAGGAGGTCACAGCCGTTGAACACCAACACATTCCTATTCCGGACCGCGGTAGGTGCCGCGGCCACTATCGCCCTCGCCGCCACGGGCTGCGGCGCCACCACCACTTCCGGCGACGGTTCCGGCGGTGATGGTGGCGGAGGCGGCGCCTCGGTGGAGGAAGGCTTCAGCATTGGACTGCTGCTTCCCGACGTCCACACCGCGCGCTACGAGAAGTTCGACCGGCCCTACTTCGAGGAAGCCGTCGGCGAACTCTGCGAAAACTGCGAGGTGAAGTACCAAAACGCTGACCAGGAAGCTACGAAGCAGCAGTCGCAGGCCGAGGCCATGCTGACCGAAGGCGTGGAGGTCCTGGTGCTCGACGCGGTCGACACCGAGGCCGCCGCCAGCATCGTCCAGCAGGCCAAGAGCCAGGATGTGCCCGTCGTCGCCTATGACCGCCTCGCCCAGGGTGGGGTGGACTACTACGTCTCCTTCGACAACGTGACCGTCGGCACGGTGCAGGGCCAGGCCCTGATCAAGGTGTTGGAGGAGCAGGAGACTATCGACGAGGGCCAGATCGTGATGATCAACGGCTCCCCCACCGACCCCAACGCCGACCTGTTCAAGCAGGGTGCCCACGAGGTGCTCGACGGCCAGGTGGAGATCGGCGCCGAGTTCGACACTCCCGGCTGGTCGCCCGACAAGGCCCAGCAGGAGATGGAGCAGGCCATCACCGACATCGGTGTAGAGAACATCGTCGGGGTCTACGCCGCCAACGACGGCATGGCCAGCGGCGTCATCGCCGCGCTCAAGAGCGCCGGTGTGGACGAGATGCCCCCGGTGACCGGCCAGGACGCCGAGATCGCCGGCATCCAGCGCATCGCCGCCGGTGACCAGTACATGACCGTCTACAAGGCGATCCGGCCCGAGGCCAACGTCGCCGCCGAGATGGCCATCGCCGCCGCCACCGGCGACGAGTACGAGTCCACCGAGCACCCGATGACCGAGGTCGAGGACCCCGACGGCAACATGATCCCGTCCGTGCTGCTGGAGCCCGTCTCCGTGACCGAGGACAACATCATGGACACCGTCGTCTCCGACGGCTTCTACACGATCGAGGAGATCTGCACCGACGAATACAGCGACACCGACTTCTGCCAGGAAGCGATGTCGTAGGAACTCGGCCCACGACGCGGGCGGGCCGGGCCGCGCGGCCAGGCCAGGTCCGAGCGGACTTGCCACAAGCGGGTCAACCACACGGCCTTCAGGTCGACGGAAAGGGGCGCCGGGCGGTCACCCACGCCCCCGGCGCCCCCTCCGTGGGACCACGGGTCGCGAACTCACCCCCGATGGGGACGAAGTTGAGGGAAATCGAGGATGAAACCACCAGTCCTGGAACTATCCGGGATCTCCAAGAGGTTCGGCGCGGTACAGGCGCTCAGTGAAGTCGATCTGCGGGTCAACGCCGGTGAGGTCGTGGCGGTGCTGGGCGACAACGGCGCCGGAAAGTCGACCCTGGTCAAGGTGATCGCGGGGGTGAACCCAGCCGACAGTGGCGAGATCCACTGGGAGGGAAAACCCGTTGACATCAGCCGTCCCGCCGACGCCCAGAACCTGGGGATCGCGACGATCTACCAGGATCTCGCGCTGTGCGACAACCTGGACATCGTCGGCAATCTCTTCTTGGGCACCGAGCGCACGGCCCTAGGGATGCTGGACGAGATCGAGATGGAGCGTCGTGCCCAGGAGCTGCTCGACTCCCTGTCGGTGCGCATCCCCAGCCTTCGCGTACCGGCGGCCTCGCTGTCGGGTGGGCAGCGCCAGATCATCGCGATCGCGCGCTCGCTGCTGGGAGATCCCAAAATCGTGCTGCTCGACGAGCCCACGGCCGCCCTCGGGGTCGCCCAGACCGCCCAGGTGCTCGACCTGATCGAACGGCTGCGGGATCAGGGGCACGGGGTCCTCCTGATCAGCCACAACATGGCCGATGTGCGTGCCGTCGCCGACCGGGCGTGCGTGCTGCGCCTGGGACGCAACGCTGGGGACTTCCCGGTGCAAGAGACCAGTTACGAGGAGATCGTGGCGGCCATCACTGGTGCCGCTGACAACCCCGTAGCGCGGCGGGCCGATCGCGTCGTGGTTTCGGGATCGGAGGAAGCGTGATGGCGCAACAAGCTACCCCCAAGGGGCAACAGGGGAAGCAGCAGGGCGGCCAACCGCCGGCGGGAACCGGCACTGCGCCTACCGGCGAGACTCCCGCGGTCGAGCGCGAGGCGATGGAGCGCGACCCGCGGCTGCTCCCCGAAGCGACAACGGCCAAAGGGCTGCTCACGGAGGCGACACGGCGCATCCGCGGCGGCGAACTGGGGCCACTGCCGGTCATCGTCGGCCTGATCGTCATCTGCATAGTCTTCCAATCGCTCAACAGCAACTTCCTCACCCCGCAGAACCTGTCGAACCTGTCGCTGCAAATCGTCTACTACGGCCTGCTGTCCACCGGCGTCATCATGGTGCTGCTGCTGGGAGAGATCGACCTGTCGATCGGCTCGATCTCGGGCATGGCAGCGGCAGTGCTAGGGGTGCTCGCGGTCAATGTGGGCATCAACGGAGTGCTGGCGATCGCGCTGGCCGTCCTCGCGGGCACACTGGCCGGCACCATCCAAGGCACGCTGTTCGCCAAAGTAGGCGTGCCGGCGTTCGTGGTCACCCTGGCGGGGCTGCTCGGCTGGCAGGGCGCCCAGCTCTACCTGCTGGGCTCGGACGGCACCATCAACGTCCCCTACGAGGGGCCGATCGCCTACCTCACCCAGACGTTCTTCGTCCCGTGGGTGGGCTGGACCATCGGCGCCGTGGCCGTGGGTGCTTTCGCGCTGACCACCTTCATCGGCGAGCGGCGCCGCGCCAAGGCGGGACTGCCGGCCAAGTCCACGGTCAACATAGCCACGCGTACCGTGCTGCTGGCCCTGCCCGTCTTCGGCGGCGTGATGGTGCTCAACATGTGGAAGGGTGTACCACTCGCCTTCCTCATCTTCGTCGGCTTCGTCGTGGCCTTCGATTTGATGCTGCGCAAAACTCCCTACGGGCGGAAGGTCTTCGCGGTGGGCGGCAACGCTGAGGCCGCCCGCAGGGCGGGAATCAACGTCGACCTCATCCGCATCTCGGTGTTCGCGCTGGCCTCGACCCTCTCGGCTGTCGGCGGTGTCATGACCGTCTCCCGCGGATTCGCGGTGAGCCAGACCACTGGCGGGGGCGAAGTGCTGATGCTGGCGATCGCCGCGGCGGTCATCGGCGGCACCAGCCTCTTCGGCGGGCGCGGCAACGCCTACTCCGCACTGCTGGGTGGCCTGGTACTCGGCGCGATCACCTCGGGGCTGTACCTGCTGCAAATGGATGCGTCGGTCCGGTTCATGATCACCGCAGTGGTGCTGCTGATCGCCGTTATCCTCGACGCGATGTCGCGGCGCAGCCGCAAACAGCACGCTCGAAGCTAACCCCACACGGACCACCGGCCGTGGCGCGTTCCCACTCCCATGGTCAGCGCACGCGGCCCTTCCCCGGCGTCCCCGGAGTCTCCCCTCCCCTCCGGGGACGCCCCTTTGTGTCATAGGCGCCGTGTCGGGGCGGCCACTGTCACGACTCGGGGGAGCGGCGTGTACGGTCAGCGTTGTCGCCGCCTTCGCCGTCGTCGTGGCACCACGGTAGGGCAGCCAACGTGCGCGCCGCAGGGGCCGCCGCGCGCATAGCTGACCGCGGAGAAAAGGGGGTCCCGTGCTCTGGCACGTCACCACCGCCGGCATCGCCCGTGGCTACGGCGTAGGCCGAAGCACCTCGGCGGAGCCCAGATGAGCACCGTCCTCGCGTTCGTCATCATGGGCAGCGCGCTGCTCGTGGGCGCCATGGTGCAAAGCAGCGTGGGCCTGGGGTTGGGGCTGGTTGGCGCCCCCGTGATCTCGCTGGTCGATCCCACGCTCATGCCCGCGACGCTGCTGATCGGCACGGCGGCGCTGCCCATGTTCACGATCGGTTCGGAGTGGCGCCATATCGACTGGCGCGGCATCTCGTGGGGGTTGGCCGGACGCCTGTTGGGCACGGGACTGGGCGTCGCGGTCGTCGCCTCGCTCGACCCGAAGACGCTGGGCGCAGCCATCGGCGCCATGGTGCTGGCGGCGGTGGCCGTGTCGCTTTGGCGGGTACACGTGCGGATCACGCCCTGGAGTCTGGTCATCGCCGGTGCTGTCTCCGGAACCACCGGAACCGCGACCTCCATCGGCGGTCCGCCGATGGCGCTGCTCTACCAGCGCGAGTCCGGTCCCACGGTGCGCTCGACACTTGCCGGTTACTTCGTCGTGGGCACGATCGTGTCACTGGCGGCGCTGGCGCTCGGCGGCCAGTTCGAACCCAGGCAGGCGGGGATGGGGCTGGCACTATTGCCCTTCATCATCGCCGGATTCCTGCTCGGCCGCCCGCTGCGGCACATCATCGACGCCGGCAGGCTGCGTGTGGCGTTGCTGGCCGTGGTGACGGTCTCGGGCACGGTACTGCTCATCCAGTCGCTGCTATGACGGGGAAACCCTTACATACGGCGCCACCCCGGCACGTGGCCGCTTAAAGTGAGGTGGCATGCCGCTGCCTTCAAAAACCGACCTGCTCGCCGCGCACGGCACCACGATCCCTGATGTGATCGGGCCGGGAACACGGATTCTCTTCTGCGGGATCAACCCCGGGTTGTACTCGGGCTACACCGGCTACCACTTCGCCCGGCCAGGCAACCGGTTCTGGCCGGCCCTCCACCGCGCCGGGTTCACCCCACGGGTGCTGCGCCCCGACGAGCAGTACCTGCTGCCGCAGTGGGGGCTGGGGATCACCAACCTGGTCGCCCGGGCCACCGCCCGCGCCGATGAACTCACGCCGGCCGAACTACGGGAAGGGGGAGCGCTGCTCATCCGCAAGTTGCGCGAATACCGCCCCGCATTGCTGGCTGTGTTGGGGATCACCGCCTACCGGCGAGCGTTCGCCTGCCCTAGCGCCGTCATCGGCCCGCAGGAGGAGCCTGTCGCGGGCACCCCCGTATGGGTGCTGCCCAACCCCAGTGGCCTCAACGCCCACTACAGCGTGGACGGGATCGCCGCGGAACTGCGGCGGGCGCGCACGGCTTGTGACAGCCTTCCCGAATGAGGGCGCCGCCGCGACGACTCAGCCGAAAAAAGAGGACAAAAGAAGCTAATGCGGAAGCGACCCGTCAAAGCTCCCCGCGACTGGGCGGCTAACACTGAGATAGTTTCGGGGCAAAGCCGTGCCAGGCTGTTCATAGACTCGGTTGACGTGTGTGCCCGGCTCGGACCCAACAGCACCACACCACAGTCCGCGGACGAGGGGAATGACGAGAGTGACCTTGCTCGAGTCGATTGGCAATCCGGACGACCTGAAGAAACTCGCGGCGGAACGACTCCCACAACTGGCCGACGAGATCAGGGAGTTCCTCGTCTCCGAGGTTTCGCGCACAGGAGGTCACCTCGGGCCGAATCTGGGAGTCGTTGAACTGTCGATCGCCCTGCACCGCGTGTTCGACTCCCCCAACGACCCGATCGTGTTCGACACCGGCCACCAGAGCTATGTCCACAAGATCCTCACCGGCCGTCGGGACTTCTCCAAACTGCGCCGCCAAGGTGGACTGTCGGGCTATCCCTCGCGCGCGGAGTCCGAGCACGACTTCGTAGAGAACTCCCACGCCTCCACGGCACTGTCCTATGCCGACGGTATGGCCAAGGCCCACCAACTGCGGGGGCGAAGCGACCGCACGGTTGTGGCCGTCATCGGCGATGGCGCGCTCACCGGAGGCATGGCCTGGGAAGCATTGAACAACATCGCTGGAGGGCGGAACCGCCGTCTGGTCATCGTGGTCAACGACAACGGCCGTTCCTACTCGCCCACCATCGGCGGAGTCGCCGACCACCTCGCGACGCTGCGCATGACCCAGGGCTATGAACAGGTGCTCGACCTCGCCAAAAGCGCGATCAACCGCGCCCCCGTCGTGGGGCCACCGATCTACGACGCGCTGCACGGGCTGAAGAAAGGGCTCAAGGACGCCATCCAGCCCCAAATCATGTTCGAGGACCTGGGGCTGAAATACCTGGGGCCGATCGACGGCCACGACGAGCAGGCTGTCGAGCACGCGCTACGGCGCGCCCGCGACTTCGGCGGCCCGGTCATCGTCCACTGCCTCACTAGCAAGGGCAAAGGCTACGCGCCGGCGGAGAACCATGAGGAGGACCAGTTCCACGCCCCGGGGGCCTTCGACGTCGAGACCGGCGAGCAGCAGGCCAAGCCCGGCCTGAAGTGGACGTCGGTGTTCAGCGAGGAGATGGTCAAGCTCGGTGGCGAGCGCGAGGATCTGGTGGCGATCACCGCGGCGATGCTGCACCCCACGGGGCTGGCCCCCTTTGCCGACGCCTACCCCGAACGCACCTATGACGTCGGCATCGCCGAACAGCACGCGGCGACCTCGGCCGCGGGGCTGGCCATGGGGGGGATGCACCCCGTGATCGCGGTCTATTCGACCTTCCTCAACCGGTGTTTCGACCAGGTGCTGCTGGATGTGGCCCTGCACCGCCAAGGGGTCACCTTCTGCCTCGACCGCGCCGGTGTCACCGGCGACGACGGCCCCAGCCACAACGGCATGTGGGACCTCTCCCTGCTCCAGATCGTGCCCAACCTGGCGCTAGCGGTGCCGCGCGACGCCGCGCGGTTGCGCGAGCTGTTGCGCGAGGCGGTGGCCGTGGACGACGGCCCCACTGTGCTGCGTTACCCCAAGGGGCCGGTGGTCGAGCAGATCGACGCCGTCGAACACGCCGGCAGCATGGACGTGCTGCGCCGCAGCGCCCGAGAGGAAGCCGACACCCCGGCCGCGGCCGACGATGCCGCACGTAGTGACCTGCTGCTCGTCGCGGTCGGAGCTATGGCCCAGACGTGCTGCGAGGTCGCTGATCGGCTCGCCGACCAGGGCATCGGGGTGACCGTGATCGACCCGCGCTGGGTCAAACCCCTCGACCCCGCTCTGCTCGACGAAGCCGCACGCCACCGGGTCGTGGCCGTGGTCGAGGACAACGGCCGCGTGGGCGCGGTGGGCGACGCGGTCGCACGCACGCTGCGCGACGCCGACATCGACATTCCGGTGCGCACGTTCGGGATCGCCCAGGAGTTCCTTGACCACGCCAAGCGCGACGCCATCCTGGCCGATATGGGCCTGTCCCCCCAACACCTCGCGCGAAAGCTGATCGGGATCGTCTCCCACCACACCGAGGAGGAGTCCCGAACGGACGAGCCGGCCCAGTGACACCGCGCGACGGGAGGACCCTCGACTCCTCCCCCACCGGGCCGCTCGCGGAGACAATAGAGTTATGAACTTTTCCGACCCCCTGCGTATCGCGGTGATCGGCTCAGGGCCGGCGGGCATCTACGCCGCCGACGCTTTGACCCGGCAGAGCCAGGAGCCGGTGGCCGTGGACATCCTCGACCGCCTGCCCACGCCCTACGGACTCGTCCGCTATGGGGTGGCCCCCGACCACACCTCGATCAAGGGCGTGGCTCGTGCGTTGCGCCGTGTGCTGGAAGAACCGCAGGTGCGCTTCATCGGCGGCGTGGAGTTCGGCACGCACGTCACGCGCGAGGAGCTCGCCCGCTCTTATGACGCCGTCATCTACGCCACCGGGGCGGCGGTCGACCGTCGGCTGGGGGTAGCCGGCGAAGATCTGCCCGGCAGTGTCGCCGCCACCGATTTCGTCAACTGGTACTGCGGCCACCCCGACTCCGCGGTGGAGCGCTTCCTGCTCGACAGCGAGGAGGTCGCGGTCGTAGGTGCGGGCAACGTGGCGCTGGATGTCGTGCGCATCCTGGCCAAGAGCGCCGACGAACTGCGCGGCACCGACATCCCCCAGCCGATGCTGGAAGTCCTAGCGGCCAGCAAGGTTCGGCGCATTCACCTGCTGTGTCGGCGCGGTCCCGCCCACGCCAAGTTCAGCGCCAACGAGCTACGCGAGATCGGCAAGCTGGACAACGCCGACGTCGTGGTGCGCCCCGAGGATGTCGACATCGACCTCAACAGCGAGGCCATGCTCCGTGCGGCACGGGCCGCACGGACCAACGTCGCCACGTTGGGCGAGTGGGCACAGCGGAGGCCACAGGGTCGGCCGCGCAGTATCGACCTGCGATTCTGGGTACGCCCCAGCGCCCTGCTGGGCGAGGAGCGGGTCGCGGGACTGCGCATCGAGGGCACTACGCTCGACGAGGCGCAACGGGTTGTGGGCACCGGCGAGTACGAGACCCTGCCGGTCGGCATGGTCTTCCGCTCGATCGGCTATGCGAGCGTGCCGCTGGCGGGGGTGCCTTTCGACCCTGAGACCCGCACCGTCCCCCAGGCTGAGGGGCGGGTGCTGGACACGACCGGTGCCGTGGTGACCGGCGACTACGTGGCCGGGTGGCTCAAGCGCGGCCCCTCGGGGGTGATCGGTACGAACAAGTCCGATGCCGCCGCGACGGTGCGCTCCCTGCTGGCCGACGCCCCCGCCTTGCGCGGTGGCCGCGCCGACGCGACGGCCGAGCCCATCGAGGACGTGCTCACGTCAGTGGGCGCTACCTTCACCACCTACACGGACTGGCTGTCGATCGAGCGCGCTGAGACAGAGTTGGCCGCGGACCTGGGCCGGGGAGAACGGGTCAAGCTCCACAGTTGGCAGGAGCTGTACAGCGCGATCGGTTCGGCCGCGGCGGCCGGCGAAGAGGCGCCGGGGCAGCCGCCGCAGTGAGGCGCGTCCCGGCCGGTGCGGGCGGGCCGGGACGCCCCCAGCGGTCGGGAACGGCAGCAACGCTCAGGAGACCAACGCGGCTTCAGCGGCGAAAGTGTTGCAGTCGGCCAGCTCGTCGGTATTCCAGCCAGTGGTGAACCAGTGGCGGGCATTGGCGGCGGAGCCATGAGTCGTGGAGTGGCCGCCGGCGTTGAACGTGGTGTTGATCCGCTGGGCCTGCTCGCTGTCGTAGAGGTCAAGTGCCCGCAGGCTGGCGGCACCAAGACAGTCGGCTTGGAGTTCGGTGCGGCGGCTGAACTCCAACGCCTTGTCCTCGGTGGCGTCCTGCTCTTGCTTGGCGGACAGATCCAGGATCGTGGTGTGGCGTTGAATGTAGTGGGCGTACTCGTGTCCGAACAGGGCCAGCCACACGCCCGGCTCGTTGGCTTGGGGCAGGCGGGCCGAGTACCTGCGGATGTTGGTGAGCACGAAGTTGATGCTGTTGTCCTCCGAGGAGTAGTAGGCCAGCACCTCGTCGAGATCGGTGGAGTTTTCCGGCGGGGCCTGCGAAACGACGTTGTAGTCCAAGGGCGGTGGGCGTAGCCCCAGCTCCTGTTGCAGCAGCGGCAACCATATGTCGTCCAGGCAAGGGCCCACCTCCGCGGTGAAGGCTTCCCAGGAGTCGCTGCTCTCGGGTTTGAGCTCGGGCTTGGGGCAGGCGGAGGTGGCCGGCGGCGCGAGCGTGTAGAGCGGGTGGGATTGCAGGTCCAATTCGGGGATGGGCGCGTACTTCGGCTGTATCCCCACATCGATGGGCTGCTGTCCAGCGTCCTCGGCTCCGGGCGGGGCGGGCGCCGTTAGGGGCTGGGTCACCAACACGACGAACGCGATCAGGGCCACCAGGGCGACGGCCGCTGCTCCGCCGCCGGTGATCCACACCGACATCGGCGTACGGCGGCGCGGCGGAGCACCGCTGGCGGGCGAGGGGAGCGGCCATGCGCGGGGGTCGGGCGGGGGATCGTCAACCACGATGTCCAACTTTAAAACGGTGAAGTACGAAAGGGGTAACCAGGCCACGTGGTGCCGCACGGTCCGCTGTTGACCAAGCGCGTCAGCGCCCAGTGTGCCCCGAGCCGTGCAGCGGAATCCGCTGGTCGTAAAACGGCAGGTCCGGACGGTGGCGCCGAGCATAGGCGACGATGTCGGCCACCGGGGTGTCCCAGTTATGGGAGATGTGCAGGGTGTAAGGCCGTTCCCAGGCTGGCAACAGCTCCGTGGCTGCCTCCTCGCCCGCGGCGCCCTCACGGGGGGTGGGCTCGGCCTCGGCGTTGGGAACGAAACTGAGGAAGTGGTGCGAGACCTGGCCGTCGCGGTAGGGGAGCTCCTCGGTGTAGGCCGTGATGGCGGCCACCTGGCCCCAGGGCAGGGTGCGGTCCTCCGTCCGGGAGACCGGCCACGGCTGCACCACGCGCACGCCGTGGTCGTCGAGCTCCAGGAACGGGCGCGACGACAGGGCCGGCGTGGCCGCGAGCACCCCACCGATACTGAACAACACGATGGTGCCCACGCCGAAAGCGATACCGGAGGGTGTCCCCTCGATCACCATCCCGATACCGGCACAGACGAAAACCAGGCAGGCGACCGTCAACCAGACTCCCGACCAAGTGGGGCGGAGACGGTGCCTGACAGCGAGCGAGTCGAGCGTGCCCGACATATCTCCAGGATAGTGGCTTCGACCGCGCTACCGCTGGGAAACCACAGAAGCGACGTCTTTCCCGACAGCGGGGAAGACGTCCGATTCGGCCCTCCCCACGGCCGGCCGGCGCACGGTGGGGCCTTGCCCGTTACAAGCAGGCGAGGCCCGATGGCCGAAACCGGACACAACTACGCTGTGGGCGTCGAAAGCGTCCCCTAGGACCGCGCCACGGCCCCGTGCCCCGACGCCGTCGGCTGGCGCGCCGGGCACGGGGGCGACACAGGCCCGCACAGCGCCGGGGACGCAAAGCAGGGACGGCCCACGGGGCCGCAACCGCTACCGCCCCCTCCTGGCGGCCGAAGGGCGGCCGTCGCGCACGGGTGGTGCCTCCCCACAAATCGACGGGGGAGGCACCACCGGGGGTGGGCTAGGAGTTGATGAGCTGGCGCAGCACGTACTGTAGGATGCCGCCGTTGCGGTAGTAGTCGGCCTCGCCCGGCGTATCGATGCGCACCTTAGCGTCGAAGGCCACGCCCGTATCGGTACTGACGCGCACCGTCTCAGGAATCCGGCCCTCGTTGAACGCGGTCACACCGGTGATCGCGAAGGTTTCCTCACCGGTCAGTCCCAGCGAGTCCGCCGACTCGCCCTCGGGGAACTGCAACGGCAGCACCCCCATGCCGATGAGGTTGGAGCGGTGGATGCGCTCGTAGGACTCGGTGATGACCACGCGCACACCCAGCAGGCGGGTGCCCTTGGCCGCCCAGTCGCGCGAGGAGCCCGAACCGTACTCCTTACCGCCCAGCACCACCAGCGGGGTGCCCTGGGCCGCGTAGTTCTGTGCGGCGTCGTAAATGGTGGTCACCGGGGCCTGGGCAGGGGCATCGGCCTGGGTGAAGTCCCGGGTGAAGCCGCCCTCGGTGCCTTCGGCGAGCTGGTTGCGCAGCCGGATGTTGGCGAAGGTGCCGCGGATCATCACCTCGTGGTTGCCCCGGCGGGAACCGTAGGAGTTGAAATCCTTGCGCTCGACGCCGTTGTCCTTGAGGTAGCGCCCCGCCGGGCTGTCGGGCTTGATCGCGCCCGCCGGTGAGATGTGGTCGGTGGTGACCGAGTCGCCGAGCTTGGCCAGGACGCGGGCGCCGGAGATGTCGGCCACCGGCTCGGGGGTGGCGCCCATCCCCTCGAAGAAGGGAGGCTTGCGCACGTAGGTGGAGTTGGCGTCCCACTCGAAGGTGTCGCCGGTGGGTGTGGGCAGCGCGTGCCAGCGCTCGTCGCCAGCGAAGACGTCGGAATAGGCCTGCTGGTACATCTCCGAGGCGATCGAGCTGTCGATGACCTGCTGGATCTCCTCCGGCGTGGGCCAGATGTCGGAGAGGTAGACCGGCTGGCCGTCGGCGCCGGTGCCCAGTGGCTCGGTGGTGATGTCGACGTCCATGGACCCGGCCAGCGCGTAGGCCACCACCAGCGGCGGCGAGGCCAGGTAGTTCATCTTGACGTCGGGGTTGATCCGCCCCTCGAAGTTGCGGTTGCCCGACAGCACCGAGGTGACGGCGAGATCGTTGTCGCTGATCGCCTTCGAGATCTCCTCAGGCAGCGGCCCGGAGTTGCCGATACAGGTGGTGCAGCCGTACCCCACGAGGTTGAAGCCGAGCTTGTCCAGGTAGGGCGTGAGACCGGAACGCTCGAAGTAGTCGGTGACCACCTTGGAGCCGGGGGCCAGCGAGGTCTTGACCCAGGGCTTGCGGGTGAGCCCCTTGTCCACGGCCTTCTTGGCCAGCAGAGCGGCACCGAGCATGACCGAGGGGTTGGACGTGTTGGTGCACGAGGTGATCGCGGCGATCACCACGGCGCCGTGGTCGATCTCGGTCTGGGTGCCGTCAGCCAGCGTCACCTTGACCGGGTTGTTCGGGCGCCGCATGAGCCGGTCCGTGGTGTGGGAGGCCGGCTGTCCGCCGCCGTCGCCGGGAACGGCTGGCGCGTCGGAGGCGGGGAAGGACTCGGCTGAGGCCTCGTCGACACCGTTCTCGATGCCGTCGTCGTGGACGTAGTCCCGCACGTTACGCCGCCAGGTGGGCTTGGCCGCCGACAGCGAGATGCGGTCCTGCGGGCGCTTGGGGCCGGCGATGGAGGGCACGACCTTGCTGAGGTCGAGTTCGAGGTACTCGGAGTAGACGGGCTCGTGGTCGGGGTCGTGCCACAGGCCCTGCTCCTTGGAGTAGGCCTCGACCAGTTGGGTCTGCTCCTCGCTGCGCCCGGTCAGCGCCATGTAGCGGATGGTCTCCTCGTCGATCGGGAAGATCGCCGCGGTGGAGCCGAACTCCGGGCTCATGTTGCCGATGGTGGCACGGTTGGCCAGCGGAACCGAGGCCACGCCGTCGCCGCAGAATTCGACGAACTTGCCTACCACGCCGTGGTTGCGCAGCATCTCGGTGATGGTGAGCACGAGGTCGGTGGCGGTGGTGCCGGGCTGGAGCTGCCCGGTGAGCTTGAAGCCCACCACGCGCGGGATGAGCATCGAGATGGGCTGGCCGAGCATCGCGGCCTCGGCCTCGATACCGCCGACGCCCCACCCCAGGATTCCCAGGCCGTTCTGCATGGTGGTGTGGGAGTCGGTGCCCACGCAGGTGTCGGGGTAGACCTGGCCGTTGCGGACCATGGTCACCCGGGCCAGGTGCTCGATGTTGGCCTGGTGGACGATGCCGGTGCCGGGCGGCACCACCTTGAACTCGTCGAAGGCGGTCTGGCCCCACCGGAGGAACTGGTAGCGCTCGCGGTTGCGCTGGTACTCGATCTCGACGTTGCGCTCGAAAGCGTCGGGGCGCCCGAAGACGTCGACGATGACGGAGTGGTCGATCACCAGCTCGGCGGGGGCGAGCGGGTTGATCTTGGCCGTATCACCGCCGAGGTCGTTGACGGCCTCGCGCATGGTCGCGAGGTCCACCACGCAGGGCACGCCGGTGAAGTCCTGCATGATCACCCGGGAGGGGGTGAACTGGATCTCCTGGTTGGGCTCGGCGCCGGGGTCCCACTGTCCTAGGGCACGGATGTGCTCCTCGGTGACGTTCGCTCCGTCCTCTTTGCGCAGCAGGTTCTCCAGCAGCACCTTCAGGCTGTAGGGAAGGCGCTGGGACCCCTCGACTGCGTCCAAGCGGAAAATCTCGTACGACTCGTCGCCGACGCGAAGCGTGTCACGGCTGCCGAAGCTGTTCGCGGACACGGTGTCTGCCTCCTGATCTCGCCACTTTCTCCCAGCATCCTGCCTTAGGGGCGGGGCCGGGACATCACTGAGGCTGTCCTTACGAGATCGTCCCCCGAACCGAGGTTTCCCCGATCCCCTCGCACCACCTGGTGCCGGCGGCCCCGCCACTATCCTTTCAGCCGGAACCCCCGGGAGCCGGGCAACCCCACCCGCTCAGCGATTCGGTCTCGCAGGGATGATGTGTTCTCCTGTGTTATCTCGACGTCAAGGTATCGGACGTATATCTCGACATCAAGCTACTGGCGAGTAGAAAAGGTGGCGGCGATCCACGATCGTGGAACAGCTCCAAGAACCGATTGCGGACAAGCCCCACCGACGCGGCAAGAAAACGTCATCCGCCACGTGACGGTAGATGGAGCGCCGGGCCGGTACCGGCCCGGCGCTCACGCGCACAAGGTGGACTCAGTCCACCTGCGGGGCCACCTGGCTGGCGATGAGCTCCAGGTGGTCCAGGTCGGTGAGATCGAGAACCTGGAGGTAGATCCGCTCGGTGCCGATCTCGGCGAACTGGCCGATCTTGTCAACCACCTCGGCGGGGCTTCCGGCTAGACCGTCGATCTTGAGCTGCTCGGGATCGCGGCCGATCGCCGCCGCACGGCGCGCCACCTCGGCGTCGTCACGGCCACAGCACACCACCTGAGCCGCCGAGTAGGCCATCGGCGCGCTACGGCCGACGGCCTCGACCGCCCCGCGGGTGCGGGCGAAGGCGGCTTCGGTCTCCTTGACCGACGAGAAGCCGACGTTGTACTCATCGGCATAGCCGGCCGCGAGCCGCGGCGTGCGCTTGGGACCGCTGCCGCCGATGATCACCGGTGGGCGCGGCGACTGCGCGGGCTTGGGCAGTCCCGGAGAGTCCGCGAGCCGGTAGTGGCGCCCCTCGAAGCGGAATGTCTCCCCCACCGGGGTGTCCCACAGCCCTGTGATGATCGCGAGCTGCTCCTCGAAGCGGTCGAACCGCTCGTGCGCCGTGGCCGGGAAGGGGATGCCGTAGGCGGTGTGCTCGGCCTCGTACCAGCCGGCGCCGAAGCCGAACTCGAGCCGGCCCCGACTCATCTGGTCGACTTGGGCCACGCTGACCGCCAACGGCCCCGGGTAGCGGAACGTGGCCGCCGTCATCAGCGTGCCCAGCCGGATCGTCTGCGTCTCGCGCGCGATACCGGCGAGAGTGACCCAGGAATCGGTAGGACCGGGGAGGCCATCGACGTCGCCCATCCGCAGATAATGGTCAGAGCGGAAGAAAGCCTCGAAACCCAACTGCTCGCTGGCCTTGGCCACAGCGAGCAGGGTCTCGTAGCTGGCTCCCTGCTGTGGTTCGGTGAAGATCCTCAGACGCATGTGTCCCATTCTTGACTCCGCGAGCCCCCAGGGAAAACAGCGGCCCGGGTGGGCCTGACCTCAGCCGTGCCCGCCGCGCTCCAGCACCGCCAGGCACTCCACATGGTGGGTCATGGGAAAGGCGTCAAAGGCGCGCAACTGCCCCAAGCTGTAGCCAACGCCGGCGAAGGCGGCGATGTCGCGGGCCAGGGTCGCCGGGTCGCACGAGACGTAGGCGACACGGCGCGGCCGGAGGTCGGCCAGCGCGGTCACAACCTCGGGGCCGGCTCCCGAGCGCGGCGGGTCGAGCACGGCGATGTCGGCGCGCAGGTCGTTCCACTCGTACAACTGGCCGATGACATCGCCATGGTCAATGCGGACGTGGGGGAGATCGCGCAGGTTGTAGCGCGCGTCGTTGACGGCGTCGCGCTGGCTCTCCACGCCCATGACGCGCCCCTCGGCGCCCACGGCCTCGGCCAGGGGCGCGGCGAACAGTCCTGCGCCGCAGTACAGGTCCAACGCGGTCTCGCCGGGTTTGGGCTCCAGCTCGGTGAGCACAGCGGCGCTGAGTGTGTCGGCGGCGGCCGGGTGCACCTGCCAAAATGCGCCGGCGCTGACCCGCCACTGGCGGCCGACGGCGTTCTCCCGGATGCCGCGGCGCCCCCGAACCGACTGGGTACGCCCGCCCTTGAAGCGCCGCACCAGGGCGGCCGGAACGCGCGTACGCGGCAGCTTGGGGAGCTTGGCGCCGCGCGGGGTGACCACGAGCGCACGGTCATCGGTGGTGGCCGAGACGACTCCCTCGATCTCGGCGACGCCGGGCCAGGGCAACTCGGTGACCCCGAGCTGATCGACGGCGGGGTGAGCGATCGCGCACGAATCCACCGGCTCCACCTCGTGGGAGCGGTGCCGGCGCAGTCCGGCCGTGCCGTCGCTGGCTACGGCGAAACGGACCCGGGTGCGCCACCCCAAACCGTCAGGCGCGCCGGGCAACTCCTCGACCGTAACCTCGCGTTCGATGCCGGCGATGCGCAGCAACTGTTCGGAGAGCACCCGAGCCTTGATCCGGCGCTGAGCGGGCAGCGAGGCGTGCTGGTAGTCGCAGCCGCCGCAGCGCCCCGGCCCCGCGAACGGGCACGGCGGCTCGACCCGGTCCGGGGAAGCCTCGATGATCTCCACGGCGTCGGCGCGCAAAAACCGCGAGGTCTTCTCGGTGACCAGCGCTGTGACGGTCTCCCCCGGCAACGCATGGCGGACAAAAACCACCTGTTCGCTGTGGCGGCCCACGCACCACCCGCCATGGGCCACTCCGTCAACGCGCAGCTCAATGCGGGCTCCGACATCACTCATGGGCACCGACCTCCAGGTGGGACTCGATTCGGGGCGCTGCGGATACTGCGCGGTCGACCCCCGAGTGTCACCGCCCATCTGCGACAACTGTAATGGAGAACCAGAGGCGAAACCGACCAACGACCACGCTGGAGCAGCCTGGCTCTGCCAAAGGTGAACGTGGCAGCGTGTTGACCGGTGAGGAGGCGACGAGTTCAGCGCGCGCCGATCGCGGGGTGCCGGCCAGGTTGAACGGCGCCACGATCTGGGGTAGACCTACCCGGGATCGCGGGTCGCGGGGCCGTGATCGGTTCGTGCCGAACGCCATCAGGAACGGGTGACCAGTGCACATCGTCATAATGGGGTGCGGCCGGGTGGGCTCCACCCTGGCGCACCGGATGGAGGACATGGGCCACACGGTCGCTGTCATCGACCGCGACCCTGAAGCGTTCCGCCGGCTGCGTTCCAGTACGGCCAAGGCCGCTGTGACCGGAATGGGCCACGACCGCGATGTGCTGATCGCGGCGGGCATCGAGACGGCCTCGGCCTTTGCCGCTGTCAGCAGTGGGGACAACTCCAACATCATCGCCGCGCGCGTGGCGCGGGAGACGTTCGGGGTGCGCGACGTGGTCGCGCGCATCTACGATCCGCGGCGCGCCGAGGTCTACCAGCGACTGGGCATCCCCACAGTCGGCACGGTGCGCTGGACGGTCGACACCATGATGCGCCGCCTCATCCCCGGTGACGAAAAGCTGGCCAGCGGCCCACTCTGGCGCGACCCCTCGGGCACGCTTTTGATGACGGAACTGGCGCTGGGCAGCACATGGGTGGGGAACCGGGTAGAGCGGATCGAGGCGGCGCTGTCGGTACGTGTGGCCTACCTGTCGCGCGCCGGCGACATCGTGCTGCCGCGGGGGGATGAGACGTTGCAGGCCGGCGATGTGGCCCACGTGCTGGTCTTGGCCAGTGATATCGAGCGGGTGCGCGCGCGGCTGGGCCGTGAGGGCGAGGGCGCGACTCAGTCGGATGCGGCCGAAAGCGAGGGGGCCCAATGATGCGGGTGGCGATCGCCGGAGCGGGCGGCGTGGGCCGTTCCATCGCAACCGAACTCACCGGCAACGGCCATGAGGTGTTGCTCATCGAGCGCGATTCTCGGGCGATCGGGGTGGATGAACTGCCCGGCGCGGAGTGGCTGCTGGCCGATGCGTGCGAACTCAGCTCACTGGAAGACGCGCGGCTGGGCGAGTTCGATGTCGTGGTAGCCGCCACCGGCGATGACAAGGTCAATCTGGTCCTGTCGCTGCTGGCCAAAACCGAATTCCGGGTGAGCCGGGTGGTCGCGCGGATCAACGACCCCGACAACGAGTGGCTGTTCACCCAAGCGTGGGGGGTTGACGTGGCGGTCTCGCCGCCGCGGCTCATGGCCGCGCTGGTCGACGGCGTGCCGGGCACCGACGATGCCAGCGGGGCGTTGGCGCTGATGACGCTGCCCGATACCGACCTGCTGGAGTTCACGCTGCCCCCTGGGGCACCCCACGCCGGGCGCCCGGCCGAGGAACTCTCCCGCGACCTCCCTGAGGACGTGGTGCTGGTGGCGGTGGTCCGCAACGGCCATGTGCGGGCTCCTCGCGCTGAGACGATGCTGGAGACCGGCGACGATTTGGTGTTTCTCAGCAGCGCTGACGTTTCGGAGTTGCTCGCCGAAACCCTGGCGCCCCATGAGGGGACCGGCCCGGCTACAGTGCCCGCGCCGGAGGAGTGAAACAGGCGGCGCCGGCTCGGAAAGCAAACGGCGCCTCAGCCGCGTTCGGGGCTCGCCGTAGCGATGGGGGCTGCACTTGTCGAGTCCATCGGGGTGCGCCCGCGCGCGAGGAGCCACACCATCGCGGCCAACGCCGCGACTTGCAGGGGCCAACCCATGAGGATCTTCGCCGCGCCGAGCCAGGCCAAGGCGTCACTGCCCATCGCCCACAGCGGATACTGCACGAGCACGCGGATGACGCAGGGCAGCACGAGCAGCCAGGTCAGTCGGGAGCTGAGCTTGAGGATGGCCGGGTTGTCGCGCCACTCGGTGAGCTGACCAGTGACCGCGCCGATGAGCAGCCCGACCGCGGGCCAGCGGATGAGGACGGTCAGGATCAGCACCAGCGCATAAACCGCGTTGTAGATGATGCCGGGCAGGAAGGCGTCCTCGGCCTCGCCGCTACGCAAGGCGAATACGGCGGCGATACCGATGCCCAGCAGGCTGTTGAAGACGAACTGGATCGAACTGCGCTGCACCAAACGGATGAGGCCCAAGACCACCGCGGCACCGATGCCAAGGCCCAAAGCGAGGTTGAGTTCACGGGTGCTGAGGTAGGTGACCGTGAAGGCGATGGTGGGCACGGCCGCTTCGAGCATGCCGCGCTTGCCGCCCAGTGCCTTGGCGAGTTGGCCCCGGATGACCGACTCCACCGTGTCGGTGGAGACGTGCTGCTCCTGCTGGCCTTCGGGGCCGCCGGCGGCGGTGTGCGAAGACCCGGTGTCGTCGGGTGCGGGCGCGGCCTCCGGTGTCTGCTCGCCGGACTGGCCGGCGGCGGTATCGACGTGCCGGTGCTGGTCGGTCATCGCGCTCCTGACAAAGATCCCGGCGGCGACTAGCGCCCCCGGGCGCTTTCTGGTTCTGGGCTCCAGGGTAGGGGAAAACACTCCGGCCGACTCCGCCGCGACATGAGGAAAAGTGGGTGCCAACCGGCCAGTCGGGCCCGGGACAGCCCCAGAGCACGGTGGCCGCGAAGGACGGACCTTCACGCAACCAGATCACGACAATACCAGGGGTGATCAGCCAAAACTCTTGGAAAGCGCTTGCCAAACTCGGTAGGGTTGCGGGTCGGCCGCTCACCTGCGGCCGACCCGCGACGGCTGTCAAAACGAAAGGCGAACCGCTCATGCCCCCAGCCCGGAACCGGCGCGAGCTCCCATGGCCCCCAGTCGGCCTGTCCTACGGCGGCGACTACAACCCCGAACAGTGGCCCGAACACGTCTGGGACGAAGACGTCGCCCTGATGCGGCAGGCCAAGGTCAATCTGGTCAGCGTGGGCATCTTCGCCTGGGCCAGCATCGAGCCCCGGCCCGGCCACTACGAGTTCGACTGGCTCGACCGAGTTCTGGACCGGCTGCACGCCGGCGGAGTGCGTGTGGCGCTGGCGACCGCGACCGCCTCCCCGCCGCCGTGGCTGGCGCGGCGCCACCCCGAGATCCTCCCCCAGCGCGCCGACGGCACCCGGCTGTGGCCCGGAGGGCGCCAGTCCTACTGCCCCAGCTCACCGGTCTACCGGGAGAAGGCCCTGGAGCTGACCGAACACATCGCCACCCGCTACCGGGAGCACCCGGCCCTGGCACTGTGGCACATCGACAACGAACTGGGCTGCCATAACGCCCACTGCTACTGCGACGTGAGCGCCGCGTCCTTCCGCGAGTGGCTGCGCCGCCGCTACGGCGACATCGACGCACTCAACGCCGCTTGGGGCACCCGGTTCTGGTCGCAGCGCTACGACTCCTTCGCGGAGGTACTGCCGCCCCGCACGGCCCCCACCGAGCCCAACCCCACCCAGCAACTCGATTTCCGCCGCTTCTCCTCCGACGAACTGCTGGGCGCCTACCTCGCCCAGCGTGAGGTGCTGCGGCGGATCACTCCCGACATCCCCGCCACGACTAACCTCATGGTCTCCTCGCACGAGCGCGACCAGGATTACTGGTCGTGGGCACCGTCACTGGACGTGATCGCCAACGATCACTACCTCACCGTCGACGACGAGCACAGCCACGTCGAGCTCGCCTTCAGCGCCGACCTCACCCGGGGCCTGGCCGGGGGCGGGCCGTGGCTGCTCATGGAGCACTCGACGAGCGCCGTCAACTGGCAGCCCCGCAACCGGGCGAAACGGCCGGGCGAGATGCGACGCAACAGTCTCGCCCACCTCGCGCGGGGGGCTGAGGCCGTGATGTTTTTCCAGTGGCGGGCCTCGTTTGCGGGAGCCGAGAAGTACCACTCGGCGATGCTGCCCCACGCCGGCACCGACACCCAGATCTGGCGCGCCTCGACGGAACTCGGCGCCGACCTGGACAAGCTCGGTGAGATCGCCGGCACACGGGTGCACGCCGACGTGGCCATGGTCTTCGACTGGCAGGCGTGGTGGGCCACGGAGACGGCGTTCCACCCGACGGTGGACGTGACCTACCTCGACCGGCTCCATGCCCACTATCGGGCGCTGTGGCAGCGGGGGATCACCGTTGACCTCGTCCCTCCCGAGGCCGACCTCTCCGGTTACCGACTCGTGCTGGTGTGCACGCTGTACATGGTGACCGACACCGCGGCGCAGCGCCTCCGGGAGTTCGTCGCCGCCGGCGGTACCGCGTTGGTCACCTATTTCAGCGGCATCGTCGACGAGAACGACCACGTCCGGCTGGGCGGCTACCCCGGTGCCTACCGGGAGATTCTGGGGATCAGCACCGAGGAGTTCGCGCCGCTGGGAGCCGGCGAGCGGGTGGGCCTGGACGACGGCAGCAGCGCCACCGTGTGGACCGAGCTGCTGCGCACCCGCGGCGCCGAGGCCCTGGCCAGCTACGCCGAAGGACCGTTGGCCGGCGTCCCGGCGCTGACGCGCAACCGTGTCGGCGCGGGAACGGCGTTCTACGCCGCTACTCGCCTGGACGAGACAGGGCTGGCGGCGTTGACCGACCGGCTGATCGCGGAAGCCGGCGTTGCGCCGACGGCCGGCACCCGCCCCGGCGTGGAGGTCGTACGCCGGAGCGGGGCCGAGTCCTCCTACCTGTTCGTCATCAACCACACCGCCACCCCCGCCCACCTCGATGTCCACGGCACCGAGCTCTTGGGCGACACCGAGGTCAGCGGGCGGCTCACCGTCGCCGCAGGCGAGGTGGCGGTCGTGCGCGAGTGATCGACCGGCGGGCGCCCCGCGTCAACGCGCGTGGGGTGCCCGCCGGTCGATCACTACGGCCGCCAGCAGGAGGCAACCGGTCATCGGCAGGAGCAAGACAGCCGAGGCCCACACCCCGGCGGCGGTGGCCACAAGGGCCGCCGCCGCCATGGCAGTACCGGTCAGGTCGGTGCGAGTGCGCCGTACGGCTGCACCGATCAGCTCGCGCCACCGGAGGCCGGGACGCCACGCCGCAGCCGCGCGCAACGCGGCGGTGGCTCCCAGCAGCGCGGCGCAGACGCAACCGGCCAGGACGACCGTTGCGCCCGGAAGACCGGCCCGTACGATCACCAGATCGAAGGTGATCAGGAGGGCCGTGCCGGCCAGCAGTGCCGAGAATCCGGCCGATCCGCGCCAGGCGGCTCGGTAGCGGCGCAGGAAGGCCGCCACGGTGGTCTCCCCCTCCCCCACGGCGTGGGCGCGGACATGGGCGCACCCGGCGGCCAACGCCGCCAGCAGGGTGAGCACCGGCAGCGCGGCCAGCACCGTGAGCACTCCGGCCAGCAGGCACTCGCCGAAGAGGGCGAAGCGTCCTGGCATCGTTGCCGGGGAGGGGGAGGCACGCTGCTCTGCTGCGGGCGGGCCGTTGGAGGAACCGTTGGCCGGCACTGCCGTCATCCCTTCAGTCCAGAGGTGGCCATACCCTGCACCAGCAGGCGCTGGAAGGCGAGGAAGAACAGCACCACCGGCAGCAGGGCCAGCACCGACATGGCCATCATCGAACCGTAGTCGGCGGCGCTGGTCTGGTCGATGAACAGCCGCAGCGCCAGGGTCACCGGGAACTTCTCTGGGGTGTTGAGGTAGATCAGCGGAGCCAGGAGGTCGTTCCAGCTCCAGATGAAGGTGAAGATCGCCGCGGTGGTGAAGGCGGGTTTGGACAACGGCACGATGATGTGCCAGAAGATGCCCCAGTAGCCACAGCCGTCGATCCGGGCGGCCTGGTCCAGCTCACCGGGCAACTGCCGCATGAACTGCACCATGAGGAAGACGAAGAACGCCTCGACCGCCAGGAACTTGCCCGCCAACAGCGGCAGGTAGGTGTCGACCATGTCCAGCCGCTGGAAGATGATGTATTGCGGGATGATCAGCACGTGGAAGGGCAACAGCAGCGTCGAGATCATCAACGTGAACAGCACGTTGCGGCCCCGGAAGCGCAGCCGGGCGAAGGCGTAGGCCGCCAGCGCCGAGGAGATCACCACGCCGACGACCGAGGCTCCCGAGATGATCAGCGAGTTACCCAAAAAGGTCAGGGTCGAGACGCCGGCGATCCCCTCGAAGGCGCTGGGGTAGTTGTCCAGCACGGGGTTCGTGGGCAGCAGCTCGTTGCTGCCCACGATGTCGCCTGAGGGCTTAAACGAGGCTCCCAGCACCCATATCAGCGGGTAGAGGATGAGTGCCAGCAGCGCCAACGCTCCCAGGTGCCAGATCAGCGAGGGGAGCCACTTGCGAGGGTGACGCGGCCCGGCGGGGCGCTGCTCGGGCTGCGCGGTTGCGGTGAGACTCATCGGGCATCATCTCCCGAATAGTGGACCCAAAAGCGCGAAAAGCGGAACAGCCCCAGTGCCACGAGACCGGCGCCCAGGACCAGCATCCACGCCATCGCCGCAGCGTAGCCCATGTTGAACTGGGTGAACCCCTGCTGGTACAGGTACAGCGTGTAGAACAGGGTGGCCCCCGCAGGTCCGCCCTCGCCGTTGCTGACCACGAAGGCCGGCGTGAACGCCTGGAAGGCGTTCACGGTCTCCAACAGCAGGTTGAAGAACAGCACCGGCGAAATCATGGGGACAGTGATGGTGAGGAACCTGCGCCAGGGACCAGCGCCATCGACCTCGGCGGCCTCGTAGAACTCCTTCGGCACCTGCTTGAGACCGGCCAGGAAGATCACCATGGGCGCCCCGAACTGCCACACCGCGAGCAGGATGAGCAGCAGGGGGGCGAAGTCGGGGTTGCCGACCCACCCGCCGAGCCGTAGCCCCACGGCCGACAGCGTCTGGTCCACCACGGCGTCGTCGGAGAACAGGGCCCGCCAAACCAGGGCCACGCTCACGCTGGTGCCCAACAGTGAGGGCGCGTAGAAGGCCGCCCGGTAGAAGCCCTGGCCGCGTCTGGGACGCACCAGCAGCATGGCCACCGCCAGCGCCACCGCAAGCTTCACCGGCACCGAAACGAACACGTAAAGGACAGTGACGCGCACCGACTGCAACCAGCGATCGTCACGGAACAGCTCGATGTAGTTGTCCAGTCCAGCCCATGTCGGTGCCGTGAACAGGTTGTACTCGGTGAAGGAGAGGTAGAGCGAGGCGAGCATCGGCCCCAGGGTCAAGCCGAGGAACCCCAGCATCCAGGGCAGCAGGAAAGCGTAGCCGGCCCGGGTCTCCCGACTGCCGCTGCGGCGGCGTTTGGGGGCGGGGGCTGGTGAGGGCGGCTGTTCCTGAGGCCGATCGCGCGCCACGGTCGTCGAAACCATCGAGGTCATGCCCCTAGCCCTGGTTGCTCAGCGTGTCTTCGGCGAAGTCGAAGAACTGCGCCGCTGCTTCTTCGGGGCTCACCTCACCGAACGACACCTCTTCGGAGATGCGGATGAACTCCGTCTCCAACGCACCGGCACCGGCGGGCGGGGCGGGCGGCAGATCCTCCAGTTGGTCCATGCGCGCGTCCTCGTAGTCGGCGATGGCCTGGTCGGTCTCATTGAGATTGGCGGCCTCGCGCTGGGTGGTGGTGGCGGGGATACCGCGGCTACCGCCGAAGATCTCGGCAACCTCAGGATCGTTGATCATAAAATCGATCAACATCGCGGCTTCCTCAGGGTACTCGGTATCAGACGAGGCCGACAGCATCAGCGAGGGCTTGAGGTACTGGCCACTGCGGCCGGAGCCGGTGGTGGGAACCGGCGCCAGCGCCACCTCGGTGTCGGTCTCGGCCTCGAAGCGGGCGAGGAAGTTGTCCCAACTGAACTCCGAGGCGGAAAGGCCCGCGCCGATGGGAGAGACGGGCTTGGCCTGCACGACCTTGGACATCGGCACCATCGCCTCACCGCGCATGTCCTCGGTGCTGGCCCAGAACTCGGCGAGGCGCTGCTCGTCGAAGCCGAGCTGGCCGTCCTCGGTGAACAACTGCCCGCCTTCCTGGCGCAACTGCAACTGCAACACCCAGATGAGTCCGGTGTAGTCGGAGCCGCCGTAGAAGTCGCCCTCCACGGAGTCACTGACCGTGCGGATCGCCTCGTCGTAGTCCTCCCACGTCCAGCCCTGCTCAGGCATCGTGGCCCCGGCCTCCTCGAAGGTGGTGGGGTCATAGAACAGCGCGAAGGTGTTGCCGCCGATGGGCACCGCGTAGCGGGCCTCCTCGATCACGCCGGCGCCGCTGAAGCGATCAAGCAGGTCGCTGACGTTGAGGTTGCTGCCAGTCTGCTCGTTGAGGTCGAGCAGCACCCCCTTGTCGGCGTATTCGCGCAGGTAGGAGAAGTCCATCTGCAAGACGTCGGGCGCTCCGCCGCCGGCGGCCTCGGTGGCGAGCTTCTCCCAGTAGGTCTGGTACTCGGAGAAGGTGGGGGTCACGGTGATGTTGGGGTTCTTCTCCTCGAACAGGTCAATGGCCTGCTGCATCATCTCGGCCCGGTCGGCGTTGCCCCACCAGGAGTAGCGCAGCTCGACGGTGTCGTCCCCGCCGCTCCCGCCGCCACAGCCGGCGGCTAGCAGGGCCAGCGACGACACGGCTGCGACCGCTGACACCCGCAGTCCCCGCCCCTTGGCGCGTTTCATTCCCATTGCCTCTCCCCGGTGATTAAATCGTTTCAATGGAAAGCGCTTACTAGCGACTGAACGCTCAGATTAAGCTGAAGGTAACGTGACGTCAACCACAGGGGGCGACATCGGTCGATTACGATCCCGACAAGGCGGAATCACTTCGCCCCCATCGCTACTGCGCGTGCCGGATACAGCCCTAAATCGAAAGCATCGATCTCGGTACCGAGTGAACCAGTCACGGAAAGCGCTATCCAAACGAGAGGGTATCGACGCTCGCACTAGGCTGGGAGCAGTGGGCCACCGCCCCGCGCCTCATCCATGGTCCGTGAGGAGACTCCGATGCCGGCCCCGCTACACCCCGATCACCTCGCGTTCGCCCTGCGGCTGCACCAACGACTCATCCTCTCCGATGCGGGAATGGCATGGTCGCCTTACTCCGTGGCCTCGGCGCTGGGCCTACTGGCCATGGGAGCGCGCGCGGCCACCCGCCTAGAGCTCACCCGGCTCCTGACCGCGGACGCCGACGGGGAGGATGCGCTGGCGTCCCACATGGCCGCACTCGACGACGCGGTGACCGCGGGCCCCGAGATGGCGCGAGCGAGCGGGCTGTGGCTGCGTGCCGGCCTGCCGCTCGCCTCCGACACCGAGAGGCGACTGCGGGAACGGCCGGAGGCGTCGATCCACGTCGCCGACTTCGCAGGTGACCCCGAAGGCGCTCGCCACGCCGTCAACGCCGAGGTCGCCAAGGTGACCCGCGGCCTGATCGGGGAACTGCTCTCCCCCGGCGCGGTGACCTCCGCGACGCAGGCGCTACTGACCACCGCGGTGTGGGTACGGCTGGCCTGGCGCCACCCTTTCACGGTCGACAGCACAACACCACGACCGTTCGCCACCCCCGCGGGACAGCGCCACGTCCCCACGATGCACCGGCGCGGCCAGATGGAGTACGCGGCAACGGCCGGATGGCGCATGGTCACCCTTGCAGGCGACCACGACCTCGCGCTGGACGTGCTGCTGCCCGACTCCCCCACAGACAGCGCTCCACCGCAGGAGGCCACGGTGCGGCGGCTCTACCGCCGCAGCCGTGTCACAGAGGTCGAGCTGAGCCTGCCCCGCTTCGAGATCAGTCACGGCAGCGAGTTGGTCCCCGCACTCGGTGACGCCGGCGTCACCACTCTCTTCAGCAATGACGCCGACCTCTCGGGGATCTCGCCGCAGCGGCTGCGCGTCGACTCGGTGGCCCACCGCTGCCGCCTGCGGGTGGACGAGAAGGGAGCCGAAGGCGCGGCGGCCACGGCGGTGATGATGCTGGCCGGGGCCGTTCCCAATCGGAAACCCGTGGTGTTCACCGTGGACCGCCCCTTCCACTTTCTGCTGCGCCGCCACGGCGCGATCCTGTTCCTGGGCACGGTCACCGAGCCGCACGACCCCGGGCCGGCGAGCTAGCGGGGCGAGGGAGGCGCTCCAGAGGCGAAGGGGGCGGCTTATCAGCCGATGACCTCGAAGATCGTAGCCAGAGCGACGCCGCAACGGGCGCCCGCGGCCTCGGCGTTGTTGCGCAGGAACGTCTTCTGGTCGAAGCCTCCCAGCGCGGCCACGTAGGCCTCATGGGCATCCAGCGAGGCGATGCCAAGGGCGAGATGCTCTTCGGTCAACTCGACGAAGTGCGTTGCATAGGGCGAGCTCGCAAAAGCCGTGAACCGCACCCCAGACCACGGCTCCAACCCCTGGTCGCGCAGCTCGGGAAAGACCCAGCGGTTGTCGGCGTCACGCACCGCGTCCATCAAAGCGGGACCGAGAACCCGGTGGTCGGCGTGGTTGAAGCCGCCGCCGCCGTCGAAAGTCTCGCGGAAGTTGATGGAGACGATGGCCTCGGGACGGTGCGCACGGATGGCACGCGCCAACGCCCGGCGCAACTCCAGACTGTACTCCAGCGTGCCGTCGGGGAAATCGAGGAATTCCACCCCGCTGGCACCGACCACGCGAGCGGCGGCGAGTTGCTCGTTGCTGCGCAGCGGGGCGCACTGCTCGGGAGCGATGGAGTCGATCCCCGCCTCACCGCGCGTCACGAGCACCTGGGTCACCTCTGTGCCGTTGCCCGCCCATTTGGCGAGCGCGGCCGAAGCACCGAATTCCAGGTCATCAGGGTGAGCGACGACAGCGAGGACCCGTTGGAAATCCTCGTCGAGCACAGTGAGAGAACGATCGTTGCGCATGGTGTCAGCCTAGGGGTCCCACTCCCCGTGACGTGCCGGCAGGGTGCCCGTGCCCCCGTTGGCTGACTTTGGACGGTGACCGCCGCGCTAGGTCTGCTGGGGCGGCTCCGTGGTGTCGGCGGGCTGTGCCGCCTCACCGCTGGAGGCGTTCGTGGCTTGCGTCCCGGGAGGCAGGTTGAGTTCGAGGAGGTCGCGCGGCGGCACGGGACTGTCTCCCCGGTTGACGACAATCCCGGCGAAGATCTCTTCGATACGGGCGGCGACATCGGGCTTGACCGCCCCCTCGCCCCGAATCACCCCGCGCAGGAACCACCGAGGCCCGTCAACACCGATGAAGCGTGCCGGTTGACCCAACGGCTGCCCTTGCTCGTTCGTCTTGCCCGGCACCGGCACGATGGCGCGCAACTCCGGCCCGAAGGTGCCCTCGAAGTCCTCGACCTTGCCGCCCGACTGCGAGATCTCACCACGAATCTCCTCGCGCACCTCGTTCCAGAGTCCCGAGGACTTGGGAGCGGCGAAGGGCTGGACCTGCAACGCGGTCTGGCCATTGATGATGGTCACGCCGATGACGCGGTTTTGCTGCTTGGCGACGTTGACCTGAACCTCGACGTCGGCTCCCATGGGGATGCGCAGACTGCCGAGATCGACGCGGCGCGTCTGCGGCGCGTCTTCGGAGACATCCCACGGCCCTTGGGCGCGGAACCGGTCATCCTCTTTGACCGGCTCGACCACCGAACTCGGCGGTGCCACGGCCTCGGGCGTGTCGACCGTGTCGTTGTCGCTGCGCTTCTTGCGTCGGCGTCCGAACACGCCTCACACCTCTCCCGCTCGCTCGCCCCCGGACGTACCGGGACTGTTGCTCATCATCTGCGCTGTCATCTCCCCGTGGGTGCCGCGCCTTGGGTATGCCCGCCAGTGGAACCGAATCCAGCCGCGCCACGCTCCGAGTCGGGCAGCGTATCGGCCTCGCGAAACACCGCCTGCTCGACGCGCTGGATCACCAGTTGGGCGATCCGGTCACCGCGCGCCAACCGCACCGCTGTGGTCGTGTCGGTGTTGAGGAGAGTGACCTTGATCTCTCCTCGATACCCGGCGTCGACGGTGCCGGGAGCGTTGACCAGGGTCACTCCGTGGCGTGCGGCCAGACCGGAACGGGGCTGGACGAACGCGGCATAGCCCTGCGGCAGGGCGATCGCGATGCCGGTGCACACCGTGGCACGCTGCCCCGGAGCCAACTCGACGTCTTCGGCCGTGACCAAATCGGCTCCGGCGTCACCGGGATGCGCGTAGCTGGGAAGCGGCACATCCGGATCGATCCGGCGAATCGGAATCTCAAGTGCTCCGGGAGCAGGGGACTGACCAATCATCACACTGTGGGAGCCTATCGTGCGGCCAAGGGGCGCTCGCCGTGTCGACGGCGCCCCTCCTCAACGGTGGCGGCGCAGTCAGCCCGCACTGGGCTGCGAGGACTGCTCCGAGCCGGGAGGCAGCGTAACGTCGACACGCAGCTCGGGATCGTCGGTGAGCTCGAACTCTAGAGTAGCCGCTCGACCGGCCGCGCTGATGTCACCGCGGGCGACCCGGGCGGCGTCGACGCTCTTACCTGTGACGACAACGCGCTCCACCTCGGCGCGCATCGACAGCTTGGCTTCGGACTTGGCCCGGCGGATGGCCCGCAGCACCTCCGAGGTGGCGGCGAGCACGCCGGGATCGCCGTCAACGGCTGCGGTGCGCAACTGGGACGCCTCGGGCCAGGATGCGGCGTGGACGGAGCCTTCCTGCCACCAACTCCACGCCTCTTCGGCGACGAAAGGCAGGAAGGGCGCGAAGAGCCGGTGCAAGGTCGACAGCGCGATCAGCAACGTCGTGCGGGCGGAAGCCCCGGCTGGCGCGTCGGTTTCGTAGGCGCGGACCTTGACGAGTTCCAGATAGTCGTCGCACAGGTTCCAGAAGAACCGTTCGGTCCGCTCCAAGGCGCGGGTGTAGTCGAAGGTGTCGAAGGCGGCGGTGGCGTCCTCAACGACATCGGCCAGCACCGCCAGCACGGACCGGTCGAGCGGCTCGGTGACCGTGGCGGGGTCAAGCTCGGCCTCGGTGTCGGAGCCCGCCACCGACAGCGCGAACTTGGTGGCGTTGAGGATCTTGATGGCCAGGCGGCGCCCGATCTTCATCTGCCCCTCGTCGAAGGCGGTGTCGGTGCCGGGGCGACCGTTGGCGGCCCAGTACCGCACGGCGTCGGAGCCGTACTTCTCCAGCAGGTCGATGGGGGTCACGACGTTGCCCTTGGACTTCGACATCTTCTTACGGTCGGGGTCGAGAATCCACCCCGACAGCGCGGCGCGGCGCCACGGCACGGTGTCGTGCTCGAAATGGGAGCGCACCACCGTGGCGAACAGCCACGTGCGGATGATGTCGTGGGCCTGGGGCCGCAGGTCCATGGGAAAGACCCGATCGAACAGGTCGGGATCGCGCTGCCAGCCGCCGGCGATCTGCGGAGTGAGCGACGAGGTGGCCCACGTGTCCATCACGTCGGGATCGCCGGTAAAGCCGCCGGGCTGGCCGCGCTGCTCCTCGGTGTAGCCGGGCGGGACGTCGGAGCTGGGGTCGATGGGCAGTGTCGCCTCGTCGGGCAGCACAGGCGCGTCGTAGCGCGGGTTGCCGTTGGAGTCGAGCGGGTACCAAACCGGGAACGGCACTCCGAAAAACCGCTGACGGCTGATGAGCCAGTCGCCGTTGAGCCCCTCAATCCAGTTGTCGTAGCGCGCCCGCATGTGGGGCGGGTACCAGGTGAACTCGCGCCCGCGCTCGATGAGACGGTCGCGCAGCTCCGGTTCGCGCCCGCCGTTGCGAAGGTACCACTGGCGGGTGGTGACGATCTCCAACGGCTTGTCGCCGCGCTCGTAGAACTTCACAGGATGGGTAATGGGGCGCGGCTCGCCGTCGAGGTCACCGGACTCGCGCAGCATCGCGACCACGCGCTCGCGCGCCGTGTGGACGGTGGCCCCCGCCAGGTGTGCGTAGGCTTCACGGCCGGCCGCGGAGTCGACGCCGGCGGGCGGCTCAGCCACGACACGACCGTCCCAGCCGATGATGGGGCGGGTGGCCAACTGCAACTCGCGCCACCAGGTGACGTCAGTGATGTCACCGAAGGTACAGATCATGGCGATCCCCGAGCCCTTGTCGGGCTCGGCCAACCGGTGGGCTTTGACCGGAACCTCGACGTCGAACAGAGGCGTGCGCACCGTCGATCCGAACAGGTCCTGGTAACGCTCGTCATCGGGGTGGGCCACGAGCGCCACACAGGCCGGGATCAGCTCAGGGCGGGTGGTCTCGATGTGGACGGGCGTGCCGTCGGGGCGGTGGAAAGCCACGCGGTGGTAGGCGCCGGGACGCTCGCGGTCCTCCAACTCGGCCTGGGCGACCGCGGTGCGGTAGGTGACGTCCCACAGCGTGGGGGCTTCCGACATGTAGGCCTCACCGCGCTGGAAGTTGCGCAGGAAGGCCCGCTGCGCTGTGGCGCGGGAGCTCTCGTCGATAGTGGCGTAGGTATGGCGCCAGTCGACGCTGAGGCCCAGTTTGCGCCAGATACCCTCGAAGACCTTCTCATCTTCGACGGTGAGCCGGTGGCACAGCTCGACGAAGTTGCGCCGCGAGATCGCCACCTGCTTTTTGGGGTCGGGCTTGGCCGGCGGGGTGAAGTCGGGATCGTAGGGGATCGTGGGATCGCAACGGACCCCGTAGTAGTTCTGCACCCGGCGTTCGGTGGGCAGCCCGTTATCGTCCCACCCCATAGGGTAGAAGACCGTCTTACCGCGCATGCGCTGGAAACGGGCGATGGTGTCGGTGTGGGTGTAGGAGAAGACGTGCCCGATGTGCAGCGACCCCGAGACCGTGGGCGGCGGGGTGTCGATCGAGAAGACGTCCTCGCGACTGGCCTGCCGGTCGAAGTGGTAGACGCCGGACTCGTCCCAGGCGTCTACCCACTTGGCCTCGATCCCGTCGAGCGAGGGTTTATCGGGCACGCGGAAGGAACGAGAGCGGTTGGTCATAGGCCCAATGGTATTGGGCTCACGCCCGTGATCGCTCCCGATTGCGCCGACAATTCGGATGCTCTAGGGCCGGTGTTATGGCTTCGTCCGTTGGAAGCGACGCACATTCGGGCGGGAGCACCGTCCCTGTGGTCACCCTAGTGGCGGTGGCCCCGCCCTGCGGCTCCCGTGCCGGGCGCCGCGCAGCAGGACAGTCGCTCCATAACACCGGCCCTTAGGCTGCGCCACGCGATGGGCACTGCCTCTGGCGGGCGCACGTGAACGTGACACGATAGCGGTGGCGCGTCGGCCGTGGTCGACACCGGGAGCGTCGAGGGCAACGGCGGCAGGTGGCGGGTCCCGGCAGGCGGCCTGATTCGACCGACAAGGGAAGTGAACTGATCCATATGGCAAAAGAGGGTGAATTCACCGCGCGGATCGTCGGGGGCGTGGCGGCGCTCGTGGCCGGCTACGCTGCGCGTAAGACCCTGACATTCGCCTGGACCAAGGCGATGGGGAAAGAGCCGCCGGCTGACCCTGAAGCCCCTGAGGTTGGACTCGGTGAGGCTTTGGGCTGGGCTGTGGTCACCGGTGTCGGCATGGAGGTGGCGCGGATTCTGGCAGTGCGGGCCGCGCACAAACGGCTCCGGAGGCGGGCCCATGAGGACATCGAGGAGTTGCCGGTCTAGCGCGTGCCGCCGGCACGGCCATATCTGACGGCACCGCTGGAGTACGCCCTCGGCCGTGACATCACGAGGGCGCCTGGCGGAATGTGGCCCGTATCACCGTGAACGGTGGGGTGGGGGCGCACTCTCCGGGCGCCTCGGCGGTCAGCCGGGAGGCAACTCGTGCCTTGCGGCACGGTCGAGGGCTGGCCCCAGATGGCGCCGCTCGGGAGGCACCATCGGGCGCAGGTCGGCGCGCACGGCTTTAGCCAGCGCCCGCGTGGCGGCCCGGTTGAGAGTGCCACCGGCGATCGCCCCGCTCAGATAGGGGCCGAGTGTGCTCAGGTGACGCCCCAGCAGGCGCATCAACCGTGTGCGTAGCGCCGTCTTGGCCGCGGCACCTAGAGCGACGGTGACCGACTCTGTGGCCTGCAACGGGTCGATTCCGCGCTTTTTGGCCCAGGAGAACAGGTAGGTGGACGTGCGCTGGAGCGACCCGCCATCGGGGCGGGTGCCGTAGAGTTCGTGCAGCTCGGCGATGAGTTTGACCTCGATCGCCGCGACGACGACGGTCTCTGCGACCACTTGGGCGGGAGCGGTGAGCAGCAGGGGAGGGGCGGCGAACTGTACGGCCGCAAGCGCACCCCCGGCGGCGCCGACGGTCGTGGTGGCCCGCGTGGCGTTGCGGACGAGTGTGTCGGCGATCTCCTCGTCGCTACGGGAGGCTTCGCCGCCTCCATAGTGGCGCAGCAGGGTCTCGCGGTCGCGCACGGGGATGCGGGGGGCGATGTCGTCGACGAAGAGGTCGGTCAACCAGCGACCGCTCGCCATCCCCTTGGCTCCGGCTGCGCGGGCGCTGCGGGTGAGGGCTGCCGCCAGGGTACGCATCAGCCGAGTGCGGCTGGGCTCGTCGGTGTCGTCGTCCATCAGGCGGGTGACGAGCTCACCCACCTCTTTACTGGTCTCGGTGGAGCTCACGGGAACGAGCGACGTGTCGGATGCGGAATCCGTGGCGGGGACAGTGCCCGGCTCGTGGTGCTCACGCTCACCCTCGAAACCGTCCTCGTCGGCGTGCGTCGGCATTGCGCATCTCTCCTAGCCGGGCCATGGTCCGCACACGTGTCACCTCAACGGTAGACGATGCGCCCCCAGGGCACGGGGGCGCATCAGGCACCGCGGCGGGGCCGACCGTCGAGGCAGCGGAGGAGGAAGGCCGCCTGGTTAGGCGGCGCACTCCTTGCACACCAGCTTGCCGTTGCGCTCCTCCGCGAGCTGGCTGCGGTGGTGCACCAGGAAGCAGCGCGAGCAGGTGAACTCATCAGCCTGGCGCGGCAGCACCCGGACGGCGAGCTCTTCCCCGGACAGGTCGGCTCCGGGGAGTTCCAGGCCCTCAGCGACTTCGTCGGGGTCGACATCAATCGTGCTCGTGCCCTTGTCGACTCGACGGGCCTGCAACTCTTGCAGGCTGTCCTCGCCCAGTTCCTCGTCGTTCTTACGCGGGCTGTCGTAGTCGGTGGCCATGTGTTTACTCCATCCCCCTCATCTATGCCTCGTCGCGCGGGTGTAACGCTTTAGAGACGTATCTTGTGCCCGGTTCGGCCAGAAAATTCTCAGGGCGTAAGTGGACTGTGACCCCTCCCGGCTGTTGTCTCACCAACTGGATAGCCTCATCTGGCCGAACCTGGCCAACACGACTCCACAGCGATTCATTCCCATGTGCTACCCAGTGCCCGAAGAATTCCGCCTGGTTTCTCAGTTGCTTCGTCCTGGCCCTGCACCGGTGTGAGCGCAGCCGCTCACACCGCGTGACAAGGGCCAAACAGACACGTCGGCGCCGGGATGAGTTCCCGCCGCGTTCATGCCCGGGAGAGCATACCTACCCACACGAGCGCTTCGTTCCGCAATCGGTCGTGTCGTGGGACACGTATGACCCCTTAGGCACCGTTGTCGGAATCGCCCCTGCGCTGGTTGCCGGGAAACCGCACCGTGATGACCAGACCGCCGCCGGCGCGCGGCCACGCGGTAACGGAGCCGTCGTGGGCGCGAACGACCGAGCGCACGATGGACAGCCCTAGGCCGGCGCTCTTCTTGCCATGCACCCGGTCGCCGGAGCCACGGCGGAACGGTTCGAACAGCCCGGCGATCTCGTAGGCCGCGATGACGGGGCCGGAGTTCTCGACCTGCACGGCCGGTGCGTCCTCGTGGATTCCCGAGCGCACCGTGATCTCGCCTTCGGCGACGTTGTAGCGCACAGCGTTTTCAATGAGGTTGGCCACGAGCCGCTCCAGCAGCACGGGATCGCCCACGACGGGAGCGCTGCGCAGGTCGGTGCGTAGCCGCAGGCCGGAGTCCTCGATCTCCGCGGAGAGCTGGCTGAGCACGGTGGTGGAGACTTCACCGAGGTCGACGCTGGCGCGCACTTCAAGCTCGCGGTCGCTTTTAGCCAGAAACAGCAGGCCGTCGATGAGCCGCTCATGACGGGAGTTGGTCTCCAACAGCGTGCGCCCGACGGTCTTGAGGTCGGCTGAGGCTTCGGGGTCGGCCAGGGCGACTTCGAGCAGGGTGCGGTTGATGGCCAGCGGAGTGCGCAGCTCGTGAGAGGCGCTGGCGACGAACCGGCGCTGGCCGTCGAAGGCTCGATCCAGACGTTCGAGCATGCCGTCGAAGGTGTCGGCGAGTTCGCGGATCTCGTCTTCGGGGCCGCCGAGGTCGATGCGCTCGTGCAGGGAGCGTTCGGAGAGCCGGCGAGCCGTGCGCGTGATCTTGTGCAGCGGGGACAGGGCACGTCCGGCGACCACATAGCCCAGCGCGACGGCGAGCAAGCCGACGATGGCCAGCGCGAGCACGGAGAAGCGTGTGACTTGACTCAAGACACCCTCGATGAGGGCTTCCTTGGCAGCAGCGCCAACCTCGGGCGGAAAATATTCGGGCAGCACATAGTCGAGGTTGTCGAGGACGCTGGCGACGATGAGGTAGTTGAGCAGCACGAGAAGCGAGCCGGCGGCGAAGAAGAGCATCCCGTAGATGAGCGTCAGCCGTGCCCGCAGGCTGATGCTGTCGGAGAAGCGCTGGCCCCGGGCCGGCGCGAAGGCGGCCTCGCCTTCCTCGGGCGAGGGTGTGTTCAGCCGTCGCCACGTGCCGGTATCGCCGGGTGGAGTGGCGGGAACCTCACCGGGCTGGATGCGCGGCTGGGACTCGCCGCGCTCGGGCTCGGCCCGCTCCCCGTCGTGGTGGGGGGAGGTCAAATCCGATACCCCGCCCCGGGCACCGTGTGGATGACAGGCGGCTCGCCCAGCTTCTTGCGCAAAGTCATGACCGTCACCCGTACGACATTGGTGAAGGGGTCGGCGTTTTCGTCCCACGCCTTCTCCAACAGCCCCTCGGCGCTGACAACCGTGCCGCCGGCGCTCATGAGCACATGCAAGACAGCGAACTCTTTGGGCGTGAGAGAGATCTCACGCCCGTCGCGCTCCACGGTGTGGGTGGCCGGGTCCAGCATGATGCCGTTGCGACGCAGCACGGGGGGCAGGGGCGGGGAGGAGCGGCGGCCCAGCGCGTGCACCCGGGCGATGAGTTCGGCGAAGGCGAAAGGCTTGGCAAGGTAGTCGTCGGCGCCCAGCGTGAGGCCCTCGACCTTGTCATCGAGTTCACCAGCGGCGGTGAGCATGAGGATGCGCCCGGTGTAGCTGTCGGAGACCAAGGAGCGGCAGACGTCATCGCCGTGGGTACCGGGCAGGTCGCGATCCAAAACGATGACGTCGTAGTCATTGACCCCGAGACGCTCCAACGCGCTGTCGCCGTCATAGACGACATCGACCGCCATGGATTCGCGGCGCAGGCCGACCGCGACAGCGTCAGCGAGAACATGTTCGTCTTCGACCACGAGTACGCGCACTTGTGTCCTTTGTTTCCGTGCGGGATGCGAGGTCGGTGGGCCGCTGCCGGCGCATCCCCCAACACACCGGCAGCGGCGCTTATCCCCGACTGCGCCTACCGTTATCGCACACCTCGGGTAAGGACAGAGTAAACCATCGCAGCTCAGCCAGCAGTGCGATTCGCTCACATTCGTGTGAGCTGCCCAACTGTTACAGCGTGACGGTGACCCACTCCGCCTCTGTGGTTCACGCTAGAGGGAGGATTCGGTGAAGGCAACCCGGCGAAGTCGGGAGTCCTGCGAAAACACCGCCCGGCCGCCGCGTTGGACGCGAGGCCGGGCGGTGCCTGTGAACACCTCTGCGAATACGGAGTCGCTGCCGGTGTATCCCCCAAACCACCGGCAGCGACGTTCACCCCGCACATCTCAAAAGTGACACATCCAAGATAAGAAACCGATAAGGATAAGCAGTGCACAACTGAATGTGGCATCAGACACGATCTGCACCATTGCCCAGAGGTGTCCCATTCAAGCCCCACCCCCACTCCCAGAGCGCCGAATCCCTTGGCATGATGTTGCTCCCGGCCTCAATACGCCATGGGCCCGCCCGACACACCGTCGTGTTACCGGCCAATGAACAGTGGGGAACTTCATGCGGATGAGGTTTGCCGCGACATTGGCCGCGGGTATGGGGAGCAATCGCCAGTCGTGAAGGGAGTGTGATCGGTTTTCTAGCGGCGTAGACCCCCGGCTTCAGCCGTGAGGTTAGCCGCTTCACTTTCGTACGAATGTGCGATAGGTTTGGCTCGTCGCGATAGCTAGGCGACACGCGGCCGGGCCTGCCGTGTCAGCCTGTGGAGACCTCGCCGTTGGGCGGTCTGTGAAGCAGGAACCAGCGGAAAACCGTGAGGAAGTACCGATCCACCAAGGGTGGAATTCCCCCGGCTTCGTCCGCGGGGAGGAGGTCAAGATGGGCGAGTTTCTTTCGGAACTTCGGGTCCGCATCCGCGAGACCCACAATTCGCTCCAAGCGGCCGAAGCCGCGGGAGACGAGTTCCTGGCCGACGCGCATGCATCAGAGCTTGAGGACTTGCACCGCATCGCGGTCCGCAATGGCGTGGATATAAGCAACGTAACCTAGCCGGCTCCCCCGAGCCGGCCCAGCGCGTGAGCGAGGGCCGGCCGCTCCCGACGGGACGGCCGGCCTGGCACTCACCTCACGACGTCACCGCCGCCCTAAGGCCATCTGCTGCCCATCCACTCATGACACGGCTCTGGGTTAGCCGTCGGCGTCGGCTCCCAGAGCAGCGAGCAGATCGTGGAGCTCCTCGAACAGCCCCGGAACGGCGGCCACAGTCAGATCGGAGTTGGGGGCCCGGCCGTGGAGGCCCGCCACGTGCACCCCGGCCTCGGCGGCGACGAGGGCGGCTGCCGCCCAGTCCCACTGGTTCAGGCCACGCTCGTAGTAGGCGTTGGCCCGCCCCTTGGCCAGGGAGCACAGGTCGAGGGCTGCCGACCCGCAGCGGCGAATGTCGCGCACCCGGGGCAAGACCGCGCGCAGTACCTCAGCCTGCTGAGAGCGTCGCTGCGCCTCGTAACCGAAGCCGGTGGCCACGAGGGCCATCTCCAACGGCACGGCCTCGCCCGCGCGCAATTCGACGCCATCACAGCGCGCCCCGCCCCCGCGCGTGGCCGTGTAGGTCTCGCCGTGAACCGGCGCGGCCACCGCACCGGCGACGATCTCCCCATCGGCCTCAGCGGCGATACTGACCGCCCAGTCCGGCCGGCCGTAGAGGTAGTTCACCGTGCCGTCGATCGGGTCGACGATCCAGCGCACCCCCGTGGTGCCACGGGCCGCGCCGCCCTCTTCGCCGAGCAGGGCGTCGCTGGGGCGCGCTGTGAGCAGCCGCGTACGGATGAGGTCCTCCGTGGCGCGGTCCATCTCGGTGACGACATCGGTGGGCGAGGACTTGGTGTCGAGGACGTCGACCTTGGCCTGCCCCTCGGCCGCCAGCCTCCCGGCCTTCTCGACGACGTCGATGGCGAGCTCCAGCAGTTCGTGGGGATCAGCCATTGCCATGTGGGGTTCTCCTGCCTGGTTGGTGAGGACGGGTAAGGGCACGGATACCCGCCAGCGCCGCGCTCCTGTGGGGTGTCGGCCGCCGACCGGTGGTGGCCCGCGGCGTATGGGGAGCGCTCATGTGGCGGCCTGCGGCTGGTTCTTGCGGCAGCAGTCGGGCGGGCACACGTGGACGCGGGAGGTGTGGCGGCTCAGTCCCGCCGGGGGGTCGCCTCGGGTGCGCTCGGCCACGAGCTCGCCCACCATGGCCACAAAGGCGGGGTGGGTGCCCGGGCACCGTGCTCGTGTCATAGCGATACCGAGGTCGCGGGCGGTCTGGCTGGCTTCCACATCGAGGTCGAACTTGACCTCCATGTGGTCGGAGACGAAACCGTGGGGCACCACGACGACGGCTGTCACTCCCTCGGCGGCCAATTCCCTGAGCCGATCGTTGATGTCAGGCTCCAGCCACGGCTGGCTGGGCGGCCCGCTGCGGCTTTGGTAGACGAGCTCGTAGGGGAGCTCGTAGCCCTGCGCCGCGGCCAACCGCTCGGTCACCAACCGGGCGACCTCCGACAACTGCGCTACATAGGCCCCCTCAGAACCGTAGTCGATGGCGGGGTCACCGGAGAGTTGGGCCATCGTCACGGGGATGGAGTGTGCCGAGTACAGCAGGCGCGCCTGGGTCCGCAGGTCAGGGGGCAACTCAGCCAGCGCCGTGCGCGTGGTGTCGACAAAGGAGTCGATGAAGCCCGGGTGGTCGAAGTAGGGCCGGATCAGGTCGATCTCGGGAGCCTCAGGACCGTAGGCTCGCCGGGCCCGGTCGATGTCTTCCAGGTACTGGCGATGGCTGGAGTAGCTGCTGAAGGCCGACGTCGCCAACGCGATGACACGGCGCACCCCGTCTTTGGCCATGCGCGCGACCGTGTCCTCGATGTAGGGCTGCCAGTTGCGGTTGCCCCAGTAGATGGGCAGGCGCAGCAGCGGCTCCGCCGACTCGGCCTCGAAGCGGGTGCGAAGAGCGGCGATGAGGTCACGGCACTGCTGGTTAATGGGGCTGACCCCCCCGAACAGGTAGTAGTGCTCGCCGACCTCAGCCAACCGCTCACGTGGAATGTTGCGACCACGGGTGACGTTTTCCAGGAATGGGATCACGTCCTCCCTCTTCTCCGGGCCGCCAAAGGACAGGAGCAGAAAAGCGTCGTAGGGCCTCATGAGATCAATGAAATCAGGTGGTGACCACGGGTACCGGCTGCGGCGCCGTAATCGTGGCCACACGCAGCGGCCGGGTTTCACTCCGGCGGGCACTTTAGGGCTGTTGCTGCCGTTTTGACCGTCGGTGCAGCCGGGACGCCTGGGGCCGGCATGCCCGATCCCCGCGGCGAGCACAAGCCGGAGCCCGTGTGAAGATGGCACGATAGGAGTCGATAGGAACGCGGAGTCGCATCGGCCGCCCCGCTGTCAAGGGGGCACGCTTCGGACATGCCGGACGCGGTACTGGCCCCCTAGGCCGATGCCGACGACACTGATGGCATGGGGGATGGCTGAGGACATACCCTCGACGGGACGCGAAAAGGAGGGCGATGCAAGAGCTTCGCCTCGTCGCTGTCAGCGAGGATGGAACTTACCTGGTCCTGGCGAGCGCCGGCCGCGGGACCCGTTTCACGCTGCCCGTCGACGACCGTCTCCGCGCCGCTGTGCGTGGCCAGTTCTCCCGGCTCGGCCAGTACGAGATCGAAGTGGAGAATCCGTTGCGCCCGAAGGAAATCCAGGCCCGGATCCGTTCCGGTGAGACCGCAGAGGCGATCTCCGAGGCCGCCGGCATACCCATCGAGCGTGTGCGTTGGTTCGAGGGTCCCGTCTTGCAGGAACGCGAGTACATGGCCCAGCAGGCACAGCGGGCCGCGGTGCGCCGGCAGGGAGAGACCAGTCCCGGCCCCATGCTCGGCGACATCGTCGGCGAACGTATCGGCGCTCACCAGTTGGAGACCGGCGACGCCACGTGGGACTCTTGGAAGCGCGAAGACGCGACCTGGCAGGTGAAGCTGACCTTCCTCGCCGAGCGCGAGGAGCGCGTGGCGCACTGGATCTACGATCCGCGCCGCCGGTGCGTGACCCCGCACGACGACGAGGCGGTGCGGTTCTCTTCGCCCGAGGCCGCCGAACCGTTGGAGTTGGGTCCCGACAGCGCCAACGTGACCCCCTTCGTTCCCCGACGTCCGGCCACGCGCGAGGCGCCGCCGGAGTCGGCCCAACAGACTCCTGCCGCCCCGGAAGCTCCCGCTGCTCCCAGCGAGCCGCAGCACGCCCCGCCGCAGGAGCCCGCGCCTCCGGCGACGCCCCCGGCCGCGACGCCGGGTGGGCGGATGCCAATCACTGCGGAGCGCTCCCGTCCCTCCGAACCGCAACAGGAGCGTCAGCCCAGCGAACCCGCCGCTGCCGCTGACGCCTCGGCGAGCGAGGCGCCCCCGCAGTCGCAGCCCCAAGAACAGCGCCCCGTCGCCTCTCCCCCGGCGGCCACCCGCTCAAGCCCAGCGGCGGGACGCGCGGCCGAGGGCACCCCGCCCCTGTCGGCTGCCGCGGCGGCCGGCGGCACGCAACCCGCCAACCAGCCGGCCCAACCCTCCCGACGCAAAGGGCGCGGCCGGCGGGCTTCGGTGCCGTCGTGGGACGAGATCATGTTCGGAGCGAAAAAGCCGGAATAGGACGTACCCCAGCGCTGAGGCTCACCTACCGACCGACTCCCTCCCCAGACTTCGCCCCCGTCTTTCGCCCCGTCGCACCATCGCCTCAACCGCGTGGGCCGGTCCCGCCCGCCGGCCCACCCCGAGCGGCTCCGACAGCGGTCACGTTGATTCGTGGTCGCTGTCATCGACGAGGAACGGCCGCACCATGGCGGGCGTCACTTCGGCCGCGAAGGCCACGGAACCGGCGAGATCGGCGTCGATCGCCTCGTAGACGCCGTCTCCGGCTCCGACGGTGAGACCCATGTCCGCTAGCCGCACCCGGCGTTGGAAGAGGGTTTGGCGCCACCGCCAGCCGATGACGGCACGCCGGTGCACCACAGCTTGGTGGCGCCGCAACGAGCCCGATCGCACGCTCACGCTGTCACTGTCGCTGCCGTGGCCCAGCGAGCGGTACCGGTCGATCCCCAGCGGGATGCCCAGCAGCGCGGGGATCAGGAGCACGGCGGTGACCCACCACGGGGCGAACCACGCCACGGCAGCGGCCAGGGCCGCGAACGGCACGATCGCGCGGACAAGTCGGCGGGTGCGCGCCGCCGGCGGGTGCGCGTGCAGCGGCCCCCGGTAAGGCTGTAGTGCCTGCGCGACGATTCGCTCGACGGTGTCGCGGTCGCCGATGGGCAGCAACGCGGCGCGGTTAGAGGTGCCGCTGATACCGGTGACGATCGCGCGCAACCGTACCGCCGAGCGCAGTCGCTGCAACGGGTTGTCGAGCAGTTCGTGGCCGCGGATTCTGCGGTGTTCCAACGTGACGCTGCTGCGGGTGAACAGGCCGCGCTCGGCGACCAGGGCCTCGCCGCGCCGCAGCAACGTGAAGTCCCAGTGGCTGATGCTGTAAGAGATGACCGCGAAGACCGGCATCATGAGCACCAAGACGACGATCACTGCCACGCCGGCGACGATCAGTGGCAGCACGCTGTCAGCGAGGAGTTCGTCAGCGGCACCGAAGAGCTGTTCGGACTCGATGTCCAGCGAGAGGTCGTCGACGATCTGGAGCACAAACCCCAGCACCGCGGCGAGGGCGACAAAGGGGGTCAGCAGGTAGCCCAGGCTCAGTACAGCGTAGAAGTACCAGCGCGCGGGCATGGCGAAGTAGACCGTATCCGGCTCGACGGCGCTGGGGGGAGCCAGGGCTGCCGTGTCGGTTCGTTCCTCCTCCTCGGCCTCGCCGGAGGCCGCCTGCTGGCTCTCGCCGCGCAGCAGCGCGCGCCGGTGGAGGAGTTCGCGGCGCAGTCGCTCGGCCTCATCCACCGACACCGCGTCGAGCTTGCCCTCTTGGGCGTCCGGGCCGCCGGCCGCCGCCTCGATATTGACCACAGCGAGCCCAAAGGCGCGGTGCAGCAGGGTCGAGGTGACCTCGACGCCGCGGATGCGCTCCAGGGGGATCGTCCGGGTCGACCGCTGGAGGAGCCCCTTGCGGATCTCAAGGCGCTCCTGGCCGACCCGGTAGCGGAAGGTGCGGTAGGTGACAAAGCCGGTGACGACCACAGCGACCACGGCCAGGGCCGAGGAGCCCAGCACCCAGGGGTTGAAATTACCGGCGACCAACGCGATGAGGATGGGAACGAGGAGGGAGCGCAACGGGCGGATCGGCGCGGTGAGAAGGGTGAGAGGGCTGAGCCTGCGCTCAGGCTCAGGAGGCGGTGGCTGGGGCTGCTGCTCAGCATCGCTACTCACGTGGCATCATCTCGCAGTTCGCTGGCGCGCACCGCCAGATCCTCCGACAGGCGCCGGGCCAAGTCGGCGTCGAGTCCCTCGATGCTGGAGGAGCCGGCGTGGGAGGCGGTCTGGATCTGTAGCGTGGCCACGTTGAACATGCGTTCCAGCCACCCTTGGGTATGGTCGACGGTCTGGATGCGGCTGACCGGGACGAGTTGCCATTGCCGGCTGACCCACCCCACGCGGGTGTAAACAACGTCGGCCGCGATCTCCCAGCGGTGCACCCGGTAGCGCCACTGCGGGGCGACGGCGGTCTTAAGGAGGGCATAGGCGAAATAGAGCCCCGGAATCCACCAGGCGAACCCTTCGATCGCCCCCGGCAGCCAGCCCACGCGCGGATGGCTGCCCCACCAGGCGAGGGCGACGAGGATCGCCAGCATGATGCCCCCCTGCACCGCCGCCCGTAATGTCCACAGATAAACGGCACGTGAGGAGACGCGGTTCTCTGGCGGACGTAGCTGGACGGAAGTCACGGCCCGAGTCTACGGGGGAATCCGACGGTTCTGAGTGGTTGTTGTCTCGGCCATGGAAGCGGTCTGCCCCCATTCGGTGTGAAATCTTCCAGGGCGGTGGGATGCTGCACGGCGGGGAGACGGAGCGTGTCGCCGCGCAGCCGGCTTGGCTAAGGGCCGACGGCGCCCCGCGTTCCCGGGACTGCGATCGTGCGGGACCGCCACGGCGCAGCGGCGCCGGCAAGCGCCGCACGGAACTCATGAGACCTGGTGTCGCGTCGCGGTTAGCTCCGGCACGGCCCCTCGAAAGGACGCTGTCAGCGGATTGTCAGTGCATTGCGGGAGACTGGCGCGATGAACAGATCGTGGAGGATATATGGGTGAGGCCATCCGCGCGGAGGGGCTGGTCAAACGGTTCAAGAACACAACCGCGCTGGACGGGGTCGATCTCGTGGCACGTACGGGAGCGGTGCTGGGCTTGCTCGGCCCCAACGGTTCGGGCAAGACGACCACAGTGCGGATCTTGTCCACGCTGCTGCGTCTGGACGGCGGCCACGCCACCGTGGGCGGCTATGACGTGGTACAGCGCCCTCACGACGTACGCCGGCTGATCGGGCTGACGGGCCAATACGCCGCTGTCGATGAGAACCTCACGGGCACGGCCAACCTGGTGCTCATCGGTCGATTGCTGGGCTACTCCCGCCGCGGCGCGAAAGCACGCGCGGCCGAACTGCTGGACCGCTTCGGGCTCAGCGACGCCGCCGACCGGCCGGCCAAGACCTACTCCGGCGGGATGCGACGCCGGCTGGACTTGGCCACCAGCCTGGTGGGACGGCCGAGCCTGCTCTATCTCGACGAGCCGACCACGGGGCTGGACCCCCACAGCCGCAACGAACTGTGGAACGTGGTGCGCGGGCTCGTCGACGACGGTGTCACGGTGCTGCTGACCACGCAGTACCTGGAAGAAGCCGACCAACTGGCCGACGACATCGCGGTGATCGACCGCGGACGGGTGATCGCCAACGGCACGCCCGAGGAGCTGAAGGTGCGGGCCGGCACGCAGGTGTTGCACGTCAGCCCGGTCACCGCGGACCACCTGAGCATGGTGGCCAAGATCGTCGAGACCGTGACCGGCGCCGACGCCCACGTCTCAGAGTCGGCGGTGAGCGCGGCCGTGGCCGACCCCTCTGTGTTGCCAGAGGTGGTGCGGCGGGTCGACGACGCCGGGATCGCCGTGGCCGAATTGACGCTGCGCCGTCCCAGTCTCGACGAAGTGTTCCTGGCCCTGACGGGCCACACCGCCGAGGCCACGTCCGCCGACCCCACCTCGCCCCTGGAAAGGACCCACGCATGAGCGCCGTCGCCACGGCTCAGGCGCAGGCCGCCACCCCGACTTCCCCGGTGCCGCGTCGGATCAGCCCGGTCACGGCGTTGCGCCATGGGCTGCTGTTGGCCTGGCGCAGCTTGCTGCGCATCAAGAGCAACCCCGAGGAGGTCCTGGGGCTGACGTTCATGCCGGTGATGTTCGTCGCTCTGTTCGTCTTCGTCTTCGGTGAGGCGATGATGGGCGACTGGCAAAGCTACCGGGACTTCATCATCCCCGGCATCACCGCTCAGTCGGTCATCTTCGCCACGATCGGCACTGGTGTCTCGCTCAACACCGATATCGAGAAGGGCATCTTCGACCGGTTTCGCTCGCTGCCGGTGGCGCGTTCGGCACCGCTCATCGGCGCGGTCGTGGGCGATCTGGTGCGCTATTTCCTGACCGTGGTCATGGTGCTCATCGTCGCGGTGGCCATCGGGTTCCGCCCTGAGGGCGGCGTGCTGGGCACCGCCGGAGCGGTTGCGGTGGTCATGCTGTTCGCGTTCGGCCTGTGCTGGCTGTCGGCGTTCGTGGGGCTGTTGCTGCGCACAGCGATGGCGGTGAACACCTTCGGGACCATCTGGATGTTTCCGTTGACCTTCGGTAGCTCCACGTTCGTGCAGCCGGAGAACATGCCCGGCTGGATGGAGGCCTTCGCCACAGTGAACCCGGTCACCCACGTCACTGACGCGATGCGGGGGCTGATGCTGGGCGGACCGGTGGCCGAACCACTGCTGTGGTCGCTGCTGTGGACGGCCGGGATCGTCGCCGTGTTCTTCCCCCTGGCGGTGCGCGCCTACCGGCGACGCTCCTGAGGTGAGAAGCTGAGGCGCCGCGGCAGTACCGGGCTCAGCGGACCTTTGGGGCCGCCGCGGGGCCCCGCATGGGAGACTGCTGGGCCAGCCACGCTTGGACCGCCTGCCGAACCTGGCCGGCCGACGCCTGAGCGCCGGCCTGGTAGGAGCGGGTGAACTCGGCATCGCCGACGAGTGCCCGGGCCCGCGTGCGGACCTGGGCGACCTCGGGGGCGGTCTCGTTAGCCGCGCCCCGGGTCGCCGTGGCGTAACCGAGCAGTGTCGCGCCCTGGCGGGGCTCGCCCAGCGCCACGGCGAGGGCCGCCAGGCCCTCCAGGACCAACGCGACGAGAGGGGCGTCGTGGACAGGTGCAGCATAGTGCCAGGCCCGAGTCAGGTGGCCGTGAGCCGCCGCGAGATGGCCGCGCTGGACGCACACCCGGCTTAACAGGGTCAGGCACAGAGCCGACATCTGTGCTCGCACCAGTAGACCGGTCGTTTCGAGTTGTTCGGCGATGTGGGTGAGCCGGTCGCCGGCAGCCGCGAGCCGCCCGTCGAAACGGTCGACCTCGGCCTCGCCGAAGTCGATGAAGATCCGAAGCAGCCACTGCATCGTGGTGGGGCGTGTCTTTGGCACCCGCACCTGGGCAATGTGGGCGCGGGCCGCGGGGATGTCCCCGCGAGCCGCCCGAGCGGTGGCCAGGCGGATGCGAAAGATCTGGCCCATCTCGTGTAGCCCCAGGTCGGTGACGAGATCGATCCCTTCCCACAGCAGCGCTTCCTCGCGCTCGACATCGGAGTGGCGCACCACCTCGGACAGAGCCGTCAACGCCTGGAGGGTCCCCCAATGGTCGCCGAGTCGGCGAAACACCGCCAGCGCTTCGGTGAGCCGTTCGTGGGCGTGTTGGGCCCAGCCGGCTTGCGCGGCGAGGTTGCCCTCGAACGAGCGGGCCGTGGCCCGTAGCCATGGGTCGTGGTGCTCGCTCCAGGGGGCGAGTTCGCGTATCCCCTTCTCGGGGGCATCGTTGACCAGCGCGGACAGTACCAGCGGCATGACGAGCAGACCGGGCCGATCGGCCGGGGTGATGCCCGCCTCGTCGACCATGCGCTTGCACCTGGCGAGTTCGCTGCTGAGGCTCTCGGCGGTGGGGTCGGCGAGCGCGGCGAAGACGACGCATTCCACGTAGGCCGCTGTGTGTCCCGGTGGTGGGCTCGGCCCGGCCAAACCCAGGATCTCGCCCGCCCACCGGATGGCGTCGGAGAGGCCGTCGGCCATCTCCCAGTACCGCCCCGCCCGTCCGAATAGCTCCAGCGCGCGGCCGGTGTCGCCGCGGTCGATGCTCCACCGCAGCGCCGCGGAGAGGTCATCGTGGTGGAGCTTGAGCTCAGCCAGCCAGCGCAGTTGCGCGGGACCGCGCAACTGCGGCTCGGCCTCGCTCAACAGGTGGTGGATGTGGTCGGCGTGAGCGGCGCGGACACGCTCCTCCTCGCCCGACTCCGCCAACCGCTGGGCGCCGTAGGCGCGCACGGTCTGCAACATCCGGTAGCGGGGGGAATCTCCGACGTCGACGTCCTCGGCGAGGACGAGGGACTTGTCGATGAGGGCGAACAGGGTGTCCCAAACGTCGCAGCCCTCGATCGTGTCGCCGGGAGCGTCGCCACAGACCCGCTCGACCGCCGACAGTGTCGGGCCGGCGGCGAACACCGATAGCCGCCGCAGCAGGATGCGTTCGGCCTCGCCGAGAAGATCCCAACTCCAGTCGACTACGGCCTGCAAGGTCTGGTGGCGGGGCAGAGCGAGCCGGTCGCCGGTGGTGAGCAGCCGGAACCGGTCGGAGAGTCGGTCGGCTAACTGGGCGAGGGACATCGCGCGCGCCCGTGCCGCGGCCAGTTCCAGCGCCAGGGGGAGGCCGTCAAGCTCGCGGCAGATGCGGACCACGTGCTCGACGTTGTGGTCGGTGAGGGTGAAGTCGGGGACGACGGCACTGATCCGTTCGGCGAACAGGCGCACTGCGGCGTGCTGCATGGCTTGGCGCGCCGGGGCCTGGGGTGGCGGCAACTCCAGGGAGGGTACTGCGAGCAGCCGCTCACCGGCGACTCCGAGCGGTTCGCGGCTGGTGGCCAAGACGCGCACGCCCGGGCACTGGCTCAGCAGGCCGGTGACGAGCCAGGCCACACTGGTGACGAGATGCTCGCAGTTGTCGAGTACGAGGAGCAGCTGCTGATGGGCCAGCGCCTCCGTGAGGCGGGCGGTGGGGTCGGCGGGTACCGCAGCGGCGCCACCCCACCCAAAGACGGTGCGCTCTCGCAGGCCAAGAGCGCCGAGCAGGGCGTGGGGCAGCTCAGCCGGTTCGGTCAGGGAAGAGAAATCCACGAACCACACCCCGTCGTCGACTAGACGGGGGTGATGGCGGGCCACCGCCGCGCCGGTCTCGATGGACAGCCGTGTCTTGCCGGAGCCGCCGGGGCCGGTGAAGGTGACGAGTCGCTGCCCGGCTACCAGGGAAAGGGCGGTCTGCACCTCGGTGTCGCGGCCGATGAAGCTGGTGAGAGGGCGGGGCAGCCGCACCAACGGTGCGGGAGAGGCGGCAGGGGTGCTCTCGGCTGCGGGGGTGCCGTCAAGTTCGCCGCGAAGCAGAACTACGTAGAGGTCCCGCAGTTCGGTGGAGGGGTCGATCCCCAGCTCCTCGGCCAAAGCGCCGCGCAGCCGATCGTAGGCGGCGATGGCTTCGGCCTGTCGGCCACAGCCGGCCAGTGCACGGATGAGGAGGGCCACGGGTTGTTCCCGCAGGGGCTCGCGGGCTACGAGTTCCTCGATCTCAGGCAGCGCCTCGCGGTGGCGCCCGCGTTCAAGCGCCAGGTCCAGGCGTTCTTCGGTAGCGCTGCGGCGGAGTTGGGTGGCGCGGGCCACGGTCGCGGCTGCGGCGGGCAGCGCGGGGAGGCCGCTCAGGATCGGTCCGCGCCACAGATCCAGGGCCGCCCGCAGGAACCGTTCCGCGGCTTCGGTATCGCCGGAGCGGCGCGCCTGCCGCCCCTGCTCGACAAGGCTCTCGAACCGCCACAGGTCGACCTGCTCGGGGCAGATGTCGAGCCGGTAGCCGTTGGCCTCGCCAATGACCGAAGCCCCCTGGCCCAGCGTTTTGCGCAGCCGCGATATCAGTGCCTGCAAGGCGTTGGCGGCTGCGGCTGGCACGGCGTCCTCACGCTCCCAGATGCCGTCGATGAGATCTTGGGAGCTGACCGTGCGCCCTGGCTGCAACAGGAGCAGTGCCAGCACCGCCCGAAGCCGGGTGCCCCCGACAGGTACGCTCGCTCCAGCGGCGTCGTACACCGCCAACGGTCCCAGGATCGCAAAACGCACGGTTCCATATTCGCCGATGGTGGACCGTGCTCCCCAACGGCTCACGACGAGGCGAGGGGTGGCGCCGGACGCAAACACGGCCTCCACTCCGCGTCCCCGTTGCCTGCGAAGGACTGACATGTACGCCGACGGCAGTAAGGTTTCGATTCGGGAACCTGTGGCTACCGCGCCCCTGGCGGGGGCGCTCGTCACACCCGTGCCGTTTTCGAGTACCGACGTCTGACAGGCAGGTAAGGATGGATCGCCGACCACTGTCTCGACCGCGCGGCAACGGCCGCGTGGCATCGTCCTCGTCCTCGGTGGCGCCCCGCCGGCCCGGTGCGTTTCGGGGCCTGGCCATGAGCAGTGGGTTGCTTGCCTTGATCGTGGCGACGACGGGATGCGACATCCTCATGAGTGGGAGCAACGGCGAGGCGGCCGACAACATCACCGTGACCAGTCCGATGATCCTGGCGGGTGAGACCATCCCGGAGCGCTACACCTGTAAAGGGGAAGGGGTCTCGCCTCCGCTAAGCTGGTCGGGGCTTCCCGACGGAGTGGAGTCGATCGCAGTGCTGATCGACGATCCCGAAGCCGTGGGCGGTGCCACGGTCCACTGGCTGGTCTACGGGCTCGACCCCGCCAACCCGGAGCTGGCTGAGGGGAGCGTGCCACAACCGGCGCGCCAGGCCAGGAACGTCTCGGGTGAGGCTAACTACGCCGCGCCGTGTCCGGTCGACGACCACGAGCACGAGTACCGGTTCACGGTCTATGCTCTCGACAGCGAGCTCGACTTGCCTGAGGCCGCTCCGTTGGATGAGGCGCTGAGAGCCATCGCCGCGCATACACTGGCGCGTGGACGCCTCGTGGCTACCGGCGGGTAACACGAGGTGGGACCGTCGCCCGCCCGCCAAAAGTTGCGTCATTTGTTGGCGATCAACACGACACTGGAAGCTTTTTAGCGCGGAATACCCCGATTTACGCACTGCACGGATGCCGCATCTATGCATAAAGTGGGGCCGTGCTCCCCGACGATTACCTAACGACCGAATTCGGTGTACGCGCGCCGCAACTCATGGACGTCCCCCGCCGGCCCCTCCCCCGCCACGAGCAGGCCACCCGAGGCGACACCGCGCGCGACCGGTCGGCAACTCGTGAGGGGACTCGACCGCGCATCCCGTCCGACCACGGTCCGGCATACCCCATACGACACCGGCCAGCCATCACACCACCGCCGGTGGCACCCTCAGTCCTCTATACGGCCCCGGGCCATAGGGTGGTGCCTTCACTATGATCATTGCGCTTGCAGCCATCATCGTCGTCCTCGTCATCGTCATCGTCATCTTCTTGGGCATGCGCGCCCTGAACGCTCACAATGCCCGCGACGACGATTACGAGGACTACTACGAGGACGACCCCGCTCCCGAAGAGACCGAGGCGGAGGAGTCCGAGGAACGGCGTCCCCGGCGCTCTCGGCGCTCCGGCCCCGCGGCCGAGGCCGACGAAGAAGAGGCACCTCGTCAGCGCCGCCGGCCGCGGCTGCGCCGCGGACGCGACGACGAGCAAAGCGACGACTTCGCGGGCCGGTCCGGCAACTCGTTCTGGTCGAGCCTCTCCGACGGCGAGGACGACGAAGAGGACCGCCCGTTCAGCGACCGCAGATCGGCGGGCAGTGCGCGTGTGGACCACGCGGAACGCGAGGAAGCCACTGAGCTGCGCAGCGCGAGCGACGAACCAGACGAGGCCCCGGCCGGGGCGGACAAACCTGGACGGCGCGACACGCGCAACGAGTCGACCGCAGCCATGGCCGCCGTGCGCGATGACGACTACGACCATCTCTACGACGACCACCTCGACAACCGCGAGGAGAGCGAGCCGCGCTCGCGCGGGCGTCGCGCCCGCCCCGCGCCCGAAGCGGCCCCCACGGTAAACGCTGCTACCCCGGAGGATGTGGCTCCCAGCGCCGAGGAGAATTCTGGCGCCTCCGCCGGCATCTCCGACCCGAGTGTGGCGATGCTGGCGAGCTTGGGCCACGACGACAAGGCGGTGGGGACCGAGCACGAGAGCGGATCGTCGGTCGTTTCGGCGGAGTCGAGCCACCCCGCCGCACCCACTCCCCCACCCCCAGCAGACGACGACCCCCTCAGCCGCCCCACACCCGCCACCACCGGCGGACAACCACGCACCTCCTACGACACCGGCAACCACACCCGCCCCACACCTGCCACAGGGGGACCGTCACGCTCCCCCTACGACACCGGCAACCACACCCGGCCTACGTCTGCTGCCCCAGCCGTTTCGGCGGAGTCGAGCCACCCCGCCGCACCCACTCCCCCACCCCCAGCAGACGACGACCCCCTCAGCCGCCCCACACCCGCCACCACCGGCGGACAACCACGCACCTCCTACGACACCGGCAACCACACCCGGCCTACGCCGC
>NZ_BAABDD010000002.1:0-128293 GCF_039539445.1 Salinactinospora qingdaonensis | reverse complement strand
CCGCCTCAGGCCCCGCTCGACGTAGCGCACCACCGCTCCCCCTACGACACCGGAAACCACACCCGAGCCTCCTACGACCTCGGCGGCTACGACACCAACCGCAACACCACCCCCTACGACACCGGCAACCACACCCGGCCTACGCCGCCTCAGGCCCCGCTCGACGTAGCGCACCACCGCTCCCCCTACGACACCGGAAACCACACCCGAGCCTCCTACGACCTCGGCGGCTACGACACCAACCGCAACACCACCCCCTACGACACCGGCAACTACAGTCGGCCCCAGGGACCAACGGCGCCCAGCTACAGCAGTGGTGCGCCCGATCCCTCCGCTGTGCGGGGACAGGGATATGGCGATCCGTTGGACGAGCCGGGCTTCCCCTCCCCCTCGGGGGCCGAACGTGGCGGGGGCGCACCGCTGTGGTCGAGGGACACCACGGGGACGCCCGGTAGGCCGCCGCAGTCTTCCTCGTTCGGTTCGGGGAGCTCGGTGACGGGCCAGAGTGGCGTAGGCGGCGTGCCGACCGAGCCGCCATCCAGCGGTTTCCGCCAGGAAGACACGACCGGTTCGTTCGCGCGCGGCGACGACTACCCCCCGCGCTACGAGACCGGCTCCCACACCCCCACCACCGACTACACCACCCCCTACGAACAGCCGGCCTACGGTTCCTCGTGGCACCAGCAGGGGTGGTCGGGCGGCACGAATGAGCAGGCTCCGTTCTCGTATGGGGCTAACAGCGGTTTTGATGCGCTCAGCACGCCACCGCAGGGCTTTTCCTCCGGTGGCGGTTCGTTCGCGCGCGGCGACGACTACCCCCCGCGCTACGAGACCGGCTCCCACACCCCCACCACCGACTACACCACCCCCTACGAACAGTCCGGTGGGGGCACACCGCCGCCCTCCTACGCTGACTACGCCGACGTGCTCAGCGACTACGATCCGGCCGACCCCTACGGTGGCTACGCTTCCAGCGGTCCCGGATACAGCTATTCCGGTGGTTGGCCGCACTACCCCGAGCCCTACTACGACGACCGCGACGCCTACGATTCCGCTCCCTACCGCTACGGTGACGGCTCCTCATTCGACTGACCGATTCTCGAGCGGCACAGCCCTCAGCGCCAGTCGCACGGAGGGCGTCAATGGCGTCTCGTCGTCGCGCCTGCCGGGTGGGACCAGGGACCTGACGACGAGTGGTGGGCCTACGGGGCCGTTCACTTCGCCCCATGGCTCACGCCTGGGGTGGCGGGGATGTTTTCCCTGATGGTCGCCCCGCCACCGGGCTCGTTGCCGCGCGCCTGACTTCCTGTACAGCAGGGGCGACGTGGCCCCACCGCGCGGAACACACAGGGCGGACGCAGCGAAAGCACAGGTCAAAACCCACAAGAAACTTCGATTTAACTTAAAAAAGTCGTGCACCCCTCCGTATGTTGATTACTCTTGGTCCGTAACACAAGTCAAAGAGTAATCAAATCTCAGTGTTATGCACCGTCGCGCCAGCGATCGTGGCAACACCGACGGTGCTGCCGTGCCCAGAGCGCCGTCTGTCGACCCGTCGGGGGGAAGCATGCACAAAGACGCCCAGGGAACGCGGTCCCTACACGGATCGGTGACCAGCAGGGTCCTCGGACGACTTTCCGGCACTCAGTTACTCAGCAACGTCCCGGGGGATTTCGCGGCCTCACTTGTGGTCTTTCTCGTCGCCGTGCCGCTATCGTTGGGGATCGCCGTCGCCTCGGGCGCACCGCTGATCGCCGGCCTCATCTCCGCCGCAGTGGGCGGGATCGTCGTCGGTGCGCTAGGCGGGTCGGCTGTCCAGGTCAGCGGGCCGGCAGCGGGCCTGACCATCGTTGTCGCCGAGATCATCCACACCTATGGCTGGCCGGTGGCCTGCCTGATCACCATGCTCGCCGGTGTGGTGCAGATCGCGTTGGGTGCGTTTCGTGTCGCGCGGGCAGCGCTGGCGATCTCCCCAGCGGTCACCCACGGCATGCTCGCCGGCATCGGCGTGACCATCGCGCTGGCCCAGTTGCACGTGGTCTTGGGCGGTGACCCGCAAAGCTCGCCGGTGGCCAACCTCGCAGAACTGCCCCACCAACTGGCCCACAACCACACTCCGGCGGTGGTCGTGGGGGTGGTGACGATCGGCTGCATGCTGGTGTGGTCGCGCCTGCCCGATATCGGACGGCTGCGACCGCGCCAGGTCCCGTCCGCACTCGTGGCGGTGGGAGTGGCGACCGCGCTCGCCGGCTTCATGGGGTGGCCGGTGGAGCGGGTCAACCTGCCCGAGTCCATGGCCGATGCATGGAGTGGCCCCGCCCTGCCCCACCCCGATCAGGCCCAGGGGGTGGTGGTCTCGGTGGCGACGTTGGCGCTGGTGGCCAGCGTGGCGTCGCTGCTGTCGGGGATCGCTGTCGACCGCATGCACGATGGCAGGCGCATCAGGCTCAACCGCGAACTGATCGGGCAGGGCGCGGCCAATGCCACCAGCGGGGCGCTCGGCGGGCTGCCCGTCGCCGGCGTGATCGTGCGCAGTACCGCCAACGCACGAGCCGGGGGACGCACCCCCTTGTCGGCGATCCTGCACGGGGTGTGGGTCATCCTCCTAGTGGCGCTGTTCACCCCTCTCGTCGAACACATCCCCATGGCTGCGCTGGCGGGGCTGCTCGTCCTCATCGGCGTGCAGATGGTCAACCTGGCGCAACTTCGTGACCTGCGCAAGCACCATGAGGTAAGCGTGTACCTGGTGACGATGACCGGTGTCCTCCTGCTAGGGCTGATGGAAGGGGTGCTGGTGGGGCTGGCCCTGGCCGTGCTGGTCTCCCTGCGGCGGCTGACGCGCATGAGCGTGCTCACCGAGGAACGCGACGGACGCTGGCACATCGTGGTGCAGGGTTCGCTGACTTTCCTCGGTGTGCCGCGCGTGACCGATGTGCTGCGCAGTATCCCCGCCGGGGCACAGGTCGATCTTGATCTGCATGTGGACTTCATGGACCATGCCGCGTTCGAGTCCATCCACGCCTGGCGCGTCGACCACGAACGGAGCGGCGGACAGGTCGACATCGACGAGGTGCACGAGAATTGGTACGAGCGCAGCACCAAACTCGACGCGCCCGCGGCGAAGACCCTGCTGCCTCGGGGGCTCGCCCGCTCGTGGGCGCGGCGGCGCAGCCATGACGACACCGGGCCGGTCTCCGGGCTGCTTCTGGCGGGAGCACGCGAGTACCACGCCAGTACCACCGAACGGATGCGTACCACGATGCGCCGGCTGGCGCACTGTCAGCAGCCCAAAGTGCTGTTCATCAGTTGCGCCGACTCGCGTCTGGTCCCCAACGTCATCACCGCAAGCGGGCCGGGGGATCTGTTCACCGTACGCAACATCGGCAACCTGGTGCCGCCCTACCAGCCCAACAGCGACGACTCGGTGGGAGCCGCCATCGAGTACGCCGTCACCGTGTTGGAGGTGCCCTCGATCGTGGTCTGCGGGCACTCCCACTGCACGGCAATGCAGGCGCTGTTGGAGGGGACCAGCCAGGACACCGGCGATGCGGAGGTCGGGCAACTGGCGCGCTGGCTGCACCACGCCGGCCCTGATCGGGCCTTCCAGCCGGCCTCGGAAAACGTGCCATCGGCCGAAGCGGTGGGCCAGATGTCGCAGGCCAACGTCGTGCGGCAACTGGAGAACCTGCTGAGTTACCCGGTGGTACGCCGGCGTTTCGAGGCGGGGACGCTGGAACTGACGGGGATGTACTTCGACTTGGAGACCTCGCGCGTGCAGATCCTGGACGAGCAGGCGCAGCGATTCGTCCCCGTTCCCGAGGAGGTACTGTCCGCACCGGAGAGCGACAGCCAGGCCCACAAGGGTGTGGGGGTCACCGGTACCGCTGAGGAGTCCGAGGCTGCGGTGAAGCGGGCAGAGCCAACGCACTGACCCCGGGGCGAGCCGTGAGGTCAGGCGTGACCACCAGTGCAGTCAACCGTTTCTCCTCTCGCGGTGGCGCGGGAGGAGAAACGCCGCAACGAGCGCACCGACGTCCCGTCGCCGCAGCGGCCTCGGCTATCCGGTGTTGTCGTCGCCGTTGCGCTCGTCGCGCTGATCGTTTTCCACCGGGGACGCATGGTAGACGGCGAACCCGATGATCGCGGCGATCGCGAGGAGGGGCAGCCCGAACAGCAGCACCCAGGTGAGCGAGGAGTCCATAACCACCGAATCAACTAGTCACGACGGAGCCCGACCGTCCGACGAAACACCCGCTTCACCAGAGACGGTGTATCCCAATCTAGCGGTGCCCCTGCCGCGCGGCAGAGGTGTGGGCGGGACGAGCCGGCCGGTCAGCCCAATTCCGAAGCGGCTTACATTCTGACCTGCGCAAATACCCTCAAGAAAGCGGTCGACCCGCGCTTTCTTGAGTCCCGGATAACCGTTTCAACCTCGGATAGCTGGGAGTGAACCGGAACGAACCCGGGTTGGGAGACGGGCCCACCGCCCCCGGGAGGCCGGAAAAGCGTAAGGTCCGACGTGTTCCACCCTATCGTTCTCACACCTGGAGGCGTGTGGCCGGCGGTGGCGGTTGCCTCAGGCTGCCGCGCCCTTGAGGCCGCCGAGGTCGCGCGGCGATCGAGGCAGGAGCGAACGAGGCCACCTCCCCACTCCCGACCGACGAAAACACAGCGGCTCCGGGAACCTGGCGTGGGTGACTGGCCACCCTCTTGCAGCTCCACCGAACGTTAGAGCCGACTCAGCGGCATGATGGAGGCAGGCCCCATGAGGGCGGCCATTGTCCTACCCACGGGTGGTTGTTGGCAGCGGCCCACTCTGTCCACTAGGTGCCGCGTCTCGACGTGGCTAGGCTCTGTTTTTGGACGGGCGGTGAGCGAAAGCCGGTGAGCGCCTCCGCAGGCTGCCGAGATCGCGAAGCGAGCGAGGCACGAGCGAACGAAGAACACCCCCACGCACCCCACACCACGGCCGTTCGCACAACAGAACCTAGCCGGGTGAGCTGGCCACACCCGGTCATACCAGGTGACACCCCCAAAAAACTAGAATTAGAATTCACAATTCATGCACTATCACGGTTATTTTTGGCGCGGAACCCAGCACGAACGTGTCCAAGAACAGGCCAACTCCCACATTAATGGGCCTCGGTTCCACCAGTCCCCCGTCCCCCCAATCAAAATCTGTTGGTGGCTACGCAAGCCCGCCTACCTGATTTCGGACACATGGGACACGCCAGAGGAAGCCACGCAATGGATGGCTGATCAATACAAAGCCATCCAGCACGAACTGGACACCGATAGTCCGTATTGGAAACCGACGGAGGAACGGTATGCAGCAGCGATCCACGATCTCTCCCTCGGCCGTGACATCACCTGGAACTACCACCTGCGAGGCGACACGCGCGTTTTCGTCGCCGCCGTATGCTGCCCCAACGGGTGGGAGGATACGCTCCGGTGCCCCCTCGACGCCCTCGCTGTCCACCAAACCTGAGGATCTGGAGTGGCGGTGTTCATGCGGGCATGTGAACCCAGGCACCACTACCGTGTGCGAGAAGTGCGGCAAACGGGGGTAATCGGATAACTGGGTGAATTCCTCGGAGCCCCATGGGAGGCTCCGAGGCTACAGCGACACCGGGATGTAGCCGTGCTCTTTTCCGGTCCCGGTGCACATTCGGCACGTGTCCGCGATGCGTTGCCAGCGGACGGCTCCCTCGTCGACTTTGACCGGCTGCATGGGGGCCCACCGGCCGGTCCCGTCACAGTGGTGGCACGGTAGATCGTCACGGCTGCACCATGGACAGTCTGTGAGTGCGCAACACTCCCAGGTGGTATTCATTTTCTCCCCTCGCATACAGGGGAGAAGTGTGTCACGGCCATTACCGGGTGTCCACACCAGCCTCCCGCGCCCCGCGGCCTATCCCCACCCGCGACCGGCTGGGGCTCCCCGTCGCCTCTTCGCTCTCGTGGTGCGCACCCGCTCTCCATACAACGGCCGCGGCAACGGCCCAGTTGAGGACGAGCAGACAATGATTTGGCCACACTCGGCAACTCCAAGTGACGAACATAATACACAGGGTTATATTTCCTTGAAGAACCCCCTGGTGAGGAAGGCCCCCCGATGGGCGAAGACAAAGGCGGCGGGAAACACGGCAAGCCCGGTTCCGAGGACAAGGGACGGGGAGGCTCCACTCGCGGACGGTACCGAGAGCCAAAAACACGGCGGCAGCGAGCGCATCAAACCCTCCCAAGATGGCCAAGAACAAGACGGCCAGAACAAGGGCAAACGGAAATGACTTTCCCCTCCGGCCCTGACCGGCTCGCCGACAGCCTCCTCGAGCGGGGCGTTCTCACCGACCCTGGGTGGGAACACGCGGTGCGGCGGGTGCCCCGCCGTTCCTTTATCCCCGCCACGATTTGGCCACGCGACGACGACGGATGGCGCTCCCCCCGCGACCGCACCGCTGCCGAGTGGGAGCATGACGTCTACGCTGATTACGCGATCGTCACCCAGGTCGACGACGGCCACCCTACCGGCACGGACGGGCGCGGGCGGGTCCCGACCAACAGCATCTCCCAACCCTCACTCGTCGTCACCATGCTTCAGCCCCTCGATCTCCGCGACGACGAGCGGGTGCTGGAGATCGGCACCGGCACCGGCTACAACACCGCGCTGTTGTGCGAGCGGTTAGGCGAGGACAACGTGGTCTCGATCGAGGTCGACGAAGATGTGGCCGCCCAGGCGCGAGAAACCCTCCACAGTCTCGGCTACAAGCCCACTCTCCTGGTGGGTGACGGCGCGGCCGGCGCCCCCGAGCGGGCGCCGTTCGACCGGGTGTTGGCCACCGTCGCCGCCCGCCACGTGCCCCCAGCCTGGATACAGCAGACACCCCCTGGCGGAGTGGTCGTCGCGCCGTGGGGCACCGGGTTCACGGAACCGGTCCTGCTGCGACTGCTGGTGGCCAACGACGCGGCGCACGGGCGGATCGTCGGCGACGCGCCGTTCATGTGGCTGCGCGGGCAGCGCACCGCTCTCGGGGGTGCCGGCGTGTTCATCGACGTCGACACCGACGAAACGACCCCTGCTCGGATCACCGTGAACCCGAGGATCATCGCCGAGCGGGATGCGGGCTGGGAGACCACTGTCGGTGTGCTCGTGCCCGGCGTCGACTACGTGGTCTATGAAGCGCAGGACGACTCGGGGGAGGCCAGCATCTACGTGTTCGACCGCGACGGCTCCCGCTCATGGGCGCTAGGCGAATACGTCCCTTACGCCAGCGAGTATGAGTCCGTGTGGCACGGCCCTCGCGACCTGTGGGCCGAGATCGGCGCTGCCCGCCAAGCGTGGGAAACCGCAGGCTGCCCCGGCCGCGACCGGCTCGGACTCACCGTCACCCCAGAGGGACAGCACACCTTGTGGGTCGACACCCCGACCACCTCATACTCAGGTGACGCCCTTGCTCACCTCAGCATCTCCCTATGATGCTGTATGATGACAGCGGATGAATGCAGCGAACTCCCGGCGGTCACCGCCGGGAGTTCGTCTTTTTGGCCTATAGCCTCGACTGGGTCACCTCAGCGAGAAAAGCGCGCCACTCAGAAGCGTCGAATGTCAGATGCCCCAGTTCCGAATGCTTCGAGTCACGCATGGCTGCGCCGAAGGGCAGGGCAGCAACCTCGACACACTCAGAAGCACCAGCGCTGTAGCTAGACTTGCGGAATTTCAATTCGGATGAATGCATTCTTCCTCACTTGTTGATGATCTTCTCCATCAGCTCGATCGACCCAGCCTTGGATAATGCGTCCATACTGACGTGGTCGAACGCCTGCCGATAGGCTGCCACATGGGTGGGTTCCTCCACATACAGCCCTTCGGAGCGCGTTTCCAGGTAGACGATGCTGGGATCAAGCTCGTTCGTGTAGTCAAGTATGACCATGGCCCCAAAGGTCGCAGCGTACATTCCCGCCGTATGTGGGTGGATCTGGATAGTGACGGTGTTGTTCGGGGCTTCCGCCATCGTGATGAGGTGTTCCACCTGCTGCTGTGCTAGCGACGTGTTGGTGTGCCATAGCCGGACCAGCACATCCTCACTGATCACGGCATGGAACTCTGGTGGATCGTCAGAGTCGAGGAGCTGCTGTCGTTCCAGCCGTGCGGATACGATCCGATCCACTTGGGCGTCAGTACGGGTAAGAGCAATCCGAGCGCTCATAGCCGCATAGTCCGCGGTCTGGAGCAGGCCAGGGATGACAGTCGGTTGAAACGTGCTGATAGCTGAGGCTTCGGCTTCGAAACCGATATAGCTGTCAGGCAGCACGTCACTATAGGTGTCCCACCAGCCACGCTCCTTCGATTGGCGTCCCAGCGCAAGTATCGCCTCCCGGCGCTCTGGGCTAGTGACGCCGTAAAGGTTCATCAAGTCCTTGAGCGCGCTCGGATCTGGTCTGGAGGAACCTGCCTCCATTTTGTTGAGGCGCCCTGTGGACCAGCGGAGATCTTTACGGGCTTGATCCACGGTGTAGCCGGCAGCCTCGCGCATGCGGCGCAACTCTGCTGCGAGACGACGTTTGCGCACAGTAGGGCTCTGCCTCATATCCGCCTCTGGTCGATACATGCTGGCGTGCTGATCATACGTCTCCCGAAAACTTGGACATTTCCATCAATTTGAAGTGTTCATCTTGACGCTTCAAATTGAAGCATGCACCCTGGGAGAGCATTCATCCACATCGCCGCTTCAGCGGCCCAACCCGAGAGGGTGTCTATGACACGTGTGTCCCTACCGTCCGCGTCATGCACATCACTAGCGGCAACCACCGAGCGGAATCATGATCGCACGCTTGCGCACCAGCGTGACGCCGAATCGGCTGACCTGCCCCATCTGATCGGCCGGTTCGGTCATCGGTGGCGCCTCTACCGCACCCGCGACCGCGACGGCAGCCCTGCCGGCTATGTCGCCAACAATCGGCGTGACGACGGCTACGCCCCCACGATCCACGTCGACACCGCCGCCGAGATGGCCGCCGCGTTGGAAGACCCGCCGCTCTCCCAGATCCATCAGGCGTGCCAGGGCCGCCCCTCACTGGAGGTCCTGCGCCTCGTGTGCTCGACCGGCTGGAGCGGCTGTGACGCGCGGCCACCCCTTCCAGCCCTCGTTCACGCGCGAGCAACTCGCCCGCATGGCAGAGCCCGGCGCGATCCGCACCGAGCTGGCCGGTACCACCGTCGTGGTCCACATGGGCAGAGACCGGAAACCGCTGGTGTTCCAGCCCTCAGCCGAAACCGAGAAGAACTCCGTCGACGTGGCACGCCGCCTCGGGGAGGCCCTGCTCCAGGCGGCGCGGCTCCTCGACAACCCCAAGGAACGGGCGCTGCTCGCCACCGAGCCAGACACGTCGTGGATGAGTACCTACTAGACCGGGCCGCCCGCCTGCTGTCCACCACTCCTCCCCCGGAGTCACGAGACACGGCGGGCGGCCCACCACCGGGCAGCAGCGAGGGGAAACCTCACTGCTGCCCGAACAGCCGGATTCAGGTGTCGACCGGCTCGGCGCCGCCTCCGGGACTAGCGGGTAGGGAAGGCCCGCCCGGGGGCGGCGCCCCATAGACAGCTCCCCCCCAGGGATGGCCGCCCTGCGAACCCTGGGGTGGGGCAGCTCCTCGCCCCCTTCTGGAGACATGATGTGTGACCCGATCCTGCGCCTGGCCTGCACCCTCGCCGTCCTCGTCGAGGACTACCAGCCCCAGCCCGCCCCCGCGAGCTGGGAAAACGAGGAAGAGCAGCATCACAACCCGCCGACCCGATACGCCACCCCCGACGAGATCCGCGCCGGCATCGCCCCGATCGTGGACTGTCTCCACCATTTCGAGCGGGTGCTGGAACGCATCGACGCGGTCACCGTCAGCGTCGATGAGCTGACCGCGTTCCACGACCTGTTCTCGGCCCCGGACTGGCTCCTCGAACACCTCGCTGACCATGTCGAGGAGCTGCGCCAGGAGGCGGCCGAACAAGCCGGCTACACGCCGTTGCGGGTGACGGCTGCCCTGTGCGGCGGCCACGTCGTGGTCGACACGGCCGGCACCCCCGATGAGCCGGTGTTCCTCATGGCCCATACCGGGCTGCACCGTAAGCCGGGGGTGCGCCGCTCGGGGGAACTGTTGGAGCGGGCGGTACATGAATACCAGCGCCCCCACCCGAGGCGGGTGGGGGCGCGCCGTGCACGTCGTCACCGGGGACAGCGCCACATAGCTAAACGACCGTGGCTGCGGCGCCCGCGACGCGGGCTACACCAGGCCCCACAGCAGCCCAGGCGGGGCGGCGATGCGCCTGCCGGTGGGCCACCGGTATCGGCCCGCTGCCTCCCGAGAGGACACCCCCTGTTTGGAGAGGAGAGCACATGCCCACGATCACGCTGCACGGCGGCCCGTTGGACGGCGCCGAGTTCGAGATCAGCCCGGACTTCCTGGCTGATCACGCAACCACGGGGGCGGTGTTTCGCCTGGAGCCCTCCGGAGCGCAGGGGCGCTACCGGCAGTTTGACGGCCGGTGGGTGTGGTGTGGCCCGCCAGAGCCGTCGTAAGCAGGGCCGACTCGGCTCCGCCCGCAAGGGGCCGCCCCGAGGTTCGCGCGGGGCCCTTCCCCACGGAGCCGACGGCCCGCCCCCGGCGGTTTGGCCACGGGTGAGGGGCGTGGCCAAACCGTCCTCGCCGCCCGGTCCGCCCCCGCGGCCAGGCCGGGCGGCACCATTCACCCACCGGGCGAGGGACATGCCCTGCGCCCCTGCGCTATCGGCGATGAACTGGAGAAACACTCCTCATGCCCGACGAGTTGGTACCCACCCACGGCGAACCGGCAACCGTGAGCACCTACCTTGGTCGCATGGTTTCCGACCGGCCCCCGCTGCGCATCGGAACGCGCACCTCCCCCATGGCGATGGCCCAAGCTCGCCTCGCACAGCGCCTCATCAGCGACACCGCCGACCTCCCCACCGAGATCGTGGGCATCCAAACCTCCGGCGACCGGTGGATGGGCGACCTCGCCGAGCTGGGCGGCAAAGGCGCCTTCCTCAAAGAAATCGACCGGCACCTGCTCATGGGCAGAATCGACATCGCCGTACACGCCATGAAGGACGTGCCCGGCGACACCCCGCTACCGGAAGGGACCGCATTCGCGGCCTACCTGCCACGCGAGGACGTACGCGACGTCTTGGTGGTACGCGAAGGCTCGAAATACCAACGTCTGGAAGAGATGCCGCCGGGCACCCGCGTCGGAACCTCGGCGGTGCGGCGCAAAGCCCAAATGCTGAAGCACCGCCCCGACCTCCATGTGGATCGGGTGCGGGGCAATGTCAACACGCGCATCGCCCGGCTGGATGAGGAGAAACGGTTCGAGGCGATCGTGTTGAACTTCTCGGGGTTGCGTCGGGTGGGCTTGGAGCACCGCGCGAGTGAACTCATCGCCCCGGAGGTGATGTGTCCGGCGGTGGGCTCCGGGGTGATCGGTCTCCAGTGCCGCACCGCCGACGCCGCGACCGTCGAACTTCTCCGCCTGCTCGACGACTCTCCGACCCGGACCCATATCACGGCCGAGCGCACGATGCTGCACGGGCTGCGCGGACACTGCAACTCCCCGATTGCGGGCTATGCCCACACCACAGCCGACGGGCAACTGTCGTTGCTGGGGATGGTGTTCACTCGGGAAGGCGGCAGGTTCGCCTACTCCCAAGAATGGGACTCCATTGCTCGGCCCACCGAGTTGGGCGCTTATGTCGCCGCCGACCTGCTGCGCAAGGGAGCACGCGGCATCATCGACGGCATCCCCCACTAGAGCACTCCCCCGGAAACACGTCCCCGCGCCTCCGTAACGGAAGGCGCAGGAGCGCTGCTGTGCGCTGGGGGCTGTTTTTTGGACGGGCGGCGAGGAGCAGGCGGTGGGCGCACGCGGATAAGCGCCTCCGCTGCCGCTCCGCAGGCTGCCGAGATCGCCGGCGATCGAGGCACGAGCGAACGAAGAACCCCACAGCCCTCGCACCGCACTCGACGGCCGGGCCCCCTACCAGCCGACTGTCACCAACGTGCTGACCAAGTACACCAGCCCGTTCAGGGGTGCCGAGGAGCGCCGGAGGACGCGGTGGACGAGCCACGGTGCATCCGGAGGGTCGCGACCACCGTCCAGGCGAGCGCCACGATCCCCGCCGCGACCAGCAGCACGTTCGGGACGCCGTTGGCGATACTCAGCCACGGGGTGTTCGTACGCCGCCATAGGTCCACCGCGACCGCCGCGGCCAGCACGAGCAGCAGGAACGGCAGCCGCCGGGCGTGATAGCCGGCGAGGGCGCCGAGGACGGCGCCGGCCACGGCCACCACCAACAGCGGGGACAGCACCACCCCCACGGCGGTGTCCAGCACGCTGGGATCGGGCACCTGCGTCGGGCTCGGCGGCAGGTCGAGGGCCGCCAATTTCTGAGCGTCGTGCACCAGCGCGATGTGTCTTGCGACCGTGTAGGCGGTGAGCGCCACGAGCGCGAACGTCGCACCGGTGGCCGCCGCCCGCCCCGGCGAACGTACGGCCCCATAGCCCAGCAAGACCGGGATCACACACCATCCGAGGTAGGTGTCGACCAATGTGACCAGAGCGAAGTAGAGCAGGGCGGGCAGCGTATGGTGGTCCAATCCGGACTCCCGCGCGGTGGAGGGGACCCGGTCGGCGCCCAATGAAGCCAGGCCCACCGCGACCCCGCCGACCAGCACGACCAGCGCAACGATCCACCCACGGCGGCCTCCCACGCATGCCCCTCCGAAAGCCCACACAACCGGACCGGTCGGGTACTCACTGTGCCACACCCCCGAAAGCGCCGAAACTCCCGGGGCCGCACGCCGGGCCGCGCCGGCGGGGCGTGTCGCCCGATCCTGCGCGCATGTGCCGGGAGGACGGCTGTTCGCCCGAGCCGACGCGTCGCACGCGCCGGACCATCCCCGCCTACGCGGGGCGGGCGGCGCGGTGGGGAAGGAGATCGCGCGGCGTTTCCCGTCACTCGCGCCTCGATCGCTGCGCGATCTCGACAGCCCACGAGTGGGTTGGGCCTGAGGCGATCAGCCCACCGCATGGCCCCCGGACAAGGGGGCTCATTGTCTATGGGTGGGCTTTACCTGAGGTGATCACCACGCCCCGCCGCCGTCCCGAGATTTGGCCAGGTCTGCGCCATGGTTTCCGAGCGGAAGCGACCGCGGGCCGCGGCAGGCGCTTTCGAGAAGTCCGGCGCTGCGGTTCTCCGCGTGGCCTCAACACCCTCGGTCGCCTACGGGTCACCGGGACAGATCCGGGATACGTCTCTTCCGGCGCCGCGGGAACGCGGGGAAGAAAGGGAAAAGGGGAAGAGTCGGCCGGTAAGCCGGATTCTGTCGGTCCTGAAAGGACCGGGCGGCCATCCATCTACGGACTGACGTTGCCGCCAGCCTCATGCGGTCTACCCGCGGATCTCGGGCGGGCCACCCTCGAACATCCGCGCGGGGAACGCGATGGTTCCCCTTTTTGACCTTGCTCCGGGTGGGGTTTACCAAGCCGACCGGATCGCTCCGGCCGCTGGTGGTCTCTTACACCACCGTTTCACCCTTACCACCGCGCGCGGTGGCGGTCTGTTTTCTGTGGCACTATCCCGCGGGTCACCCCGGGTCGGTGTTACCGACCACCCTGCCCTGTGGAGTCCGGACTTTCCTCGACGCCGCCGCGCGGCGCCGCGACCACCTGGCCGACTCCTCCCCGGCGATTGTACGTCCCTGAACAACGTGGCCTGTCCCGCCAGTATTTCCCACGCGGCGGGGTGGGACGGGTGGTTTGCCGGCGCCGCGGCGCCGGCAAACCACCTCACTCCAGGTGGGCGGTGTCGTTCAACGAGTGCACCACCATCGGGCCGTCGCTGAAGTAGTGGATCTCGCTCAGGCACGCCAGATCCAACTGCATCCGGTACAGCGCCTCCGCGGGGGCGAGCATGGCGTTGCGCAGCAGCGACTTGATGGGGGTGACATGGCTGACGATGAGGATCGTCGCGCCGGCGTGGCGGGACAGGATGCGCTGCCGGGCCGCCTCGACCCGCCGCTCCACCGCCGCGAAACTCTCACCGTCCACGGGCGCGCTGCTGGGATCGCTCAGCCACTGGTCGAGCTGGCCGGGCCAGCGCTGCTGCACTTCAGCGAAAGTGAGCCCTTCCCACTGGCCGAAGTCGGCCTCACGCAGGTCCTCCTCGATCTCCACCGGCACCGACAGCGCCTCGGCGACCACCGCCGCGGTATCGCGCGCGCGCCGCAACGGCGAGCAGACGACAACCTGGACGGGGTCGCCGGCGCGGGCGGCGACCCGACGTGCCGCGGCTCGGGCCTGCTCGGTGCCGACCTCGGTGAGCGCAACATCGCCGCTGCCGGAAAACCGGCGCTGTATAGACAACGGGGTCTGGCCGTGGCGCAGCAGCAGCACCCGGGTGGGCTGGGTGTCGGGGGGTGCGGGCTGGGGCGCGGCGCGCGCGGGCGCGGCCGAGGCGGGTTCGTGGGAGGCGCTCGATATCGGCCGCCCCTGGGCGGCGGCGTCCATCGCGCGGTTGGCCAACTCGTCGGCGTGGGTGTTCTCGGCGCGCGGCACCCAGACGTAGCTCACCTTGCCCAAGCCGGCCGCGATGTCGTGGGCCTTGCGGGCCAGCGGGCGCATGTCGGGGTGTTTGATGCGCCAGCGCCCCGACATCTGCTCCACGACGAGCTTAGAGTCCAGCCGCGCTTCGACCAGCGCTTCCGGGTCGACGTCGGCGGCGGCGCCCAACCCTGCGATCAGGCCCTGGTACTCGGCCACGTTGTTGGTCGCACGCCCGATCGACTCGGCGATCTCAGCGAGGACCTCGCCCGTGTCGGCATCGCGCACGACCGCGCCAAAGCCCGCCGGCCCCGGGTTGCCGCGCGAGCCGCCGTCGGCTTCGACGACCAGTCGCCGGCTCATAGGCCCGACTCGGGGGTGCGGACGAGGATGCGGCGGCACTGCTCACAGCGCACGACCTCGTCGGAGAGCGCGGTGCGGATCTCGCTGAGCTCGGCGGTGCTCAAGGCGAGCTTGCAGCCCTCGCAGCGGCCCTGGCGCAGCGCCGCGGCCCCCACGCCGGCGTACTGGTCGCGGAGTTTGGTGTAGAGAGCGAGCAGGTCGTCGGGGATCTCGGCGGCGGCCTGCTCGCGCTGCTGCTGAAGCTCGGACTCCTCGGCCTTGAGCTCGGCCAGGGCTGCGGCCCGGCGTTCCTCGGCGGTGGCGCGGGTCGCGGTGGCCTCCTCCAGCTCGCGTTGCAGCCCCGAGCGGCGCTCCTCGGCCGCCTCCCGGCGCTCCATGATCTCCAAGACGATCTCCTCAAGCTCGCTCTGGCGCCGCCGCAGCGAGTCGATCTCGGACTGTAGGCTCTCCAGTTCCTTGGGAGAGGAGACCTGCCCGGCGTCGAGGCGCCGGCTGTCGCGGTCGGTCCGAGTCCGGACCTGCTCGACGTCGGACTCGGCCTTGCGCTGCTCGCGGTCGATGTCGGCAAGGGCCGTGTCGGCTGCGGCCAGCGCGTCGCGCAATTCGCTCAGCCGCGCGTCCAACTCCTGGACCTGGGTGGCCTCGGGCATGGTGCGCCGGCGGTGGGCGACGCGGCCCAATGCGGTGTCGAGATCCTGCACGTCGAGCAGGCGCCGCTGGTGAACGGGTTCGGCTTTCACGAGATCCTCAAGTTTTCTTTCGTAACGGGATCGACTACAGCAGCGGAGGCCAGGAACGTCACAACGCCTGCGACCAGGCGTCGGTGACGATCGTGGAGACGCGCGTCTCCACGTTAGTCGCTTGGCTGGCCAACACGTGGGTGAGTTGCTTGGCCGCCTCGGTCAGCCACGGCCATTCGCTGGCCCAGTGGGCGGTGTCGATGAGAGCGATGTCGCCATGCTCGACGAACTCCGAGGACGGGTGGTGCCGTAGATCCGAGGTGAGGTAGACGTCAACTCCGGCGGCGCGGGCGGTCTCAAGCAGCGAGTCGCCTGCACCGCCGGAAACAGCGACAGTGGCGACCCTGCGCTCGGGGTCTCCCGCGGCACGGACACCGGTAGCCGTGGCGGGGAGCCCGGCTCTGACCTGCTCGACGAAGGCACGCAGCGGCATCGGCTGGGGCAGCGTCCCGATGCGGCCGATGCCGCGTCGGCCCGTGGGGTCGGTGGGATCGGGGGCGAGCGGACGCAGGGAGGTCGGTTCGAGCCCGACGGCGGCGGCCAGGGCGTCCGAGACTCCGGGAGCGGCAGTGTCGGCGTTGGTGTGGGCGGTGTAGAGGGCAGTGCCGGCGCTGATCAACCGGTGGATCAATCGGCCTTTGGGGGTGGTCGCGGCCACGCTGCTGACACCGCGCAACAGCAGCGGATGGTGGGTGACGATCAGGTCGGCGCCCCAGTGGAGCGCCTCATCGACGACGTCGGCCACCGGATCGACCGCGAACACGATCCTGCGCACTCGTTGGGTGGGCTCGCCACACACCAGCCCCACCGCATCCCAGGAGGCGGCCCACGCGGGATCGTAGCTGCCCTCGAACGCCTCGATCACGTCGTGCAGTGTCAGGGGTTCCGGTGCGGTACTCACGCAGGGCAGGTTAGCGGTTCCCGACGATTCCGGCAGCGCGGACACGGGCCGATGGGCCAACGCGCGGTGCCCCGGCCGACACGGCACGGTTCGACAGTTAACGGCTACGTCCAGCAGCGGTGACGGCGCCGCAATACCCGCCCTTCACGATCAGGAACGAGCTTGGGAGGGAGATGCGCTGTGAAGGACGGAGAAACGATGACGGAGTCGACGGCCGTGGCGTCGGCGTCGGCCGCGTGGCCACCGGGGGTGCAGCGTCGGCAGCGGGTCGCTGTGGTGGGGGGCGGGGCGATCGGGACGATCGTGGCCCACGCGGCCCACCGGGCAGGGCACAAGGTGACGCTGTGCGTGCGCTCGCCTCTGGCAGAGGTGACGGTGGAACGCGAAGGCGCGCAGGAGAGGCTGTCGCTGCCCGCGGTGACGCGGCCCGACCGGCTGACCGCGCCAGTGGATTGGCTGTTCCTGGCCACCAAGACCTACGACACCCAGCAGGCGCTGGGCTGGATTCGGGCGTTGACTGGCCCGGCCACCCGGGTGGTGGCGTTGCAGAACGGGGTCGATCACCAGGAGCGTATCGGGCCGTTGTTGGTGGTGGGTGAGTTGCTGCCCGCGCTGGTTTACATCTCGGCGGAGCGGGTCTCGCGTACCCACGTGGTGCACCGGTGGGGGCGGCGGCTGGTGGTGCCCGACACCGCGGCGGGGTCGGCGTTGGCGGCCCTGTTCGCCGCAGGTGGCTCTGGCGGAGTGGACGTGGTGACAGCACAGGACTTCACAACCGCGGCGTGGCGCAAGTTCTTGACCAATGTGGCCGCCAATCCGCTGACCGCGCTCACGCTGCGGCGCATCGGCGCGCTGCAAGAGCCACGGCTGCGAGAATTGGCGCGGGGGCTGCTGCGGGAGGCGGTGACGGTGGGTGTGGCCGAGGGGGCGTCGCTGTCGGGCGACGACGTGGAGCAGACCTTGGATCTCTATGCTGCGATGCATCCGCACAGCGGCACGTCGATGCTGCACGACCGGCTTGCCCGCCGGCGCTTGGAGCATGACCTGATCACCGGTTCCGTGGTGCGTGCGGCCGAACGCCACGGTCTTGCCGTGCCGCTCAACCAAGCAATGCTGGCGCTGCTACAGACGGTGGAAGCCCAAAACGCGGTCGAGGCGTTGGAACGGCGCCCGGCCGTGGCCTAGCTCGCTGCTGCGGTGGCGGCTCTTGAGGGCTGCGGCGTCACGAAGACAGAAGGCGGGTTGGGCGCTCCCCCGTCGACAGCCCTGCCGGGAAAGGATGCTCTTGCTGGGCGGGCCGACATGGCGGGGACCGCTAGTGGTTTCGGGACAGGCGCATGGCAACGTAGCAGCCTCCCGCTCCGGCGAGGGCTCCCTGGAGGCATTGGGCGAGCAACACGGCGGGCGGGGCGAGGTCCATGGGGTTGAGCCAGGCGAGGAGCAGGTAGAGGACGACAGCCACGAGCGTGGCTGTGCCGGGACGGGGGATGCCCACCCGGCGCGCCAACCACCAGCCGAGGGCCGGAGTGGCGACGAGACGCAGGGCGAACAGGGCCAACCCCAGCCCGATGTTGGCGCCGATGACGGTCTCCCCCGTCCACGCGCTGATCGCCCAGGCCAGGCCGAAGGCGAGCAGTGAGACCGCCACGGTACAGCCGGCACCGATGACCGCTGCCTGGATCAGGTGTCCCAGCCCCGCGGCGAAGCGACTCCTCGTCATAGGACCATCCTGACAAACCCGGCCGGAGGGACGCTTGAGTCGGAATACTCAGCCCTACCTAGGTGCCATCCCCCAAGGCTGCAACAGCGGCCCCAGCGGCCGGGGAGAGAACCGCACCGGGCGGTGGAAACGCGCGGAGAGGCCCTAGGCTGGGGTGGTCATGTTCACCTCTCCCCCTCCCTCTTCGCCTGTCGGGGCGCACGTGCCGGTCTCGGGCGGGTTGGCGACCCGCGGACTCAGCTACGCCGACGAAATCGCAGCCGAGACGATCCAGGTGTGTGTCACCAACCCGCGCCAGTGGGCTCGGCCAGCCGGTGTGGCTGCTGAGGACGCACTGCTGCGCGAGCGCAGCCAGGCTCTGCCGGTGTTCGTCCATGCGCCGTACCTGGTGAATCTGGGGTCCTCCCACGCCCAGGTGCGGGAGAAATCGGTGGCCGCCGTGGCGCATGCGCTGCGGCGCGGGCAAGAGATCGGCGCGCGCGGCGTCGTGGTGCACACCGGTTCGGCGGTCGCCGGCACGCGGGCGCAAGGGCTGCGACGGATGCGCGAGGGGCTGCTGCCGATCCTGGACGGGCTAGGCGAGGACGCGCCGATGGTGCTGCTGGAGCCGATGGCGGGCCAAGGGCAGGTGCTGTGTGCCACCGTGGACGAGCTGGACCCTTATCTCGACGCGCTGGAGCGCCACCCCAAGGCCGGTGTGTGCTTGGACACCGCGCACGCTTTCGCCGCGGGACACGACATCGCGACTGTGACGGGGATGGCGGCGATGCTGGACCTGCTCGGCGAGGTGATCGGCCCGCAGCGACTACGGCTGATCCACGCCAACGACTCCAAGGTGGGCTGCGGGGCGAACAAGGACCGCCATGAAAACATCGGGGCAGGGTATATCGGTACCGATCCGTTCACCGCGCTGTTTGACCATCCGGTGAGCGCGGGAGTGCCGATAACGGTGGAAACCCCTGGTCTCTTGGGGCCCCACGCCGCCGATGTGGCAACGCTGAAGCGGCTGCGGGAGCGAGCCCGGCGTCGGGGACAAGGGGGCGTGACCGTTGTGGCCGACGAGCACTGCCCCGCTGCAAAGACTGCGGAGACGGATTTGTCGGCGATGGTGGGCGAGGGCGCGCGCCGCGCGGGTAGGCCACAATAAAGGAGTCACGGGCATGGAAGGGCGGTGCTATGGATGGAGCCGGTCAGTCTGGTTGTCGGCGCCTGTATCGCGCTGGGAGGCGTGGCCGTCGGGCGGATGATGTCCAACCGATCCGGGCGCAAGCAGGCGCAGCAAGCGGCAGTGGAACCCCCGCGCCAGCACACTCCGCAGCCCATCTGCGGGTGTGGGCACCATCTGGTCTTTCACGACACCGAGAACAAGGTCTGCCAGGCCCAGGTCGTGATCCCCGGCCGCTGGACCGGCCAGTCGAGCAACAGCTACCGCAAGTGCATGTGCCAGGGCTACCGTGGGCCGATGCCGGTGGACGAGTACTACGCTCCCGACCTGTTGGGTGGTGATTCCTAAGCGGGCCTTCGCGGTGGTGCCCGCCGCGGTGCCGGCAATTACCTCCCACCACCTTTACGCCGTAGATCATTGTAGTCGCCGATGCGGGAAGGCAACGGTGGCGGTGCGCTGGTACGCGCCGAACGGAAAGGGTGACGACGTGCCTCCAGCAGCCACCCCGGCGCCCGTGTGGGTCGTGGCCGGCGCACCCGGCGCGGGCAAGTCCACGGTCGCCGACCGCCTCCTGGCTCACGTGCGCCCCGTTCCGGCGCTGCTGGACAAAGACACCCTCTACAGCGGTTTCGTGGCGGCGATGCTGGCGGCCTACGGCCGCTCCGGCGGAGAGCGCGAAGGCGCCTGGTACGACGAGCACATCAAGCCTCACGAGTACGAGGGGATGACCGCGACCGCTCGACAGATCCGCTCCGGTGGGTGTCCGGTGCTGCTCGTGGCCCCCTTCACGGGACAGATTCGCTGCCCGCGCCGCTGGCACGCCTGGGTCACGGAGCTGGGCGGCGAGCCGGTGCGCCTGGTATGGGTGCGCTGCGACGAGGCCACACTGCGCGGGCGACTGACCGACCGGGGCCGCGCCCGCGACACCGGCAAGCTCGACGGTTTCGCCGAATTCATCCGGCGTACCCGCCCCGACGCCGCACCGCCGGTGCCCCACGTCGAGATCGACAACCGCGCTGGGGCAACCGCGCTGGAGCGCCAGATCCGCTCCGCCGTCGCCACGATCGGCTGACGCCAGCGCCCCGAGCGCGTTGTCACCAAGCCGTTCAGCTTCGAGGAGGCCATCGCCCACATCCGCGCGGCACTGCGGCGGATCGGCTTCCCCCACCCCGGCCGCCTGGCAGTCAGCGGCCTGGCACTGGACGAGGACAGCCACGAAGTGTGGCGGCTACGGCCGGTAGGGCACGTCCGATACCGGGTGCCCAGCGACAGTTCGGCGAGCAGGTGCCCACACGCCGAACACATCCTGCTGCTGGGGAAAAGCCAGGCGAGCACCACGGTGCGCCCGGCCCGGTGGGCCTTGTACTCCAACTGGCGGCGAAACTCGCCCAGGGCGGCGTCCAGGAACGCCCGGTTGAGCCCGGCCTTCGGGCACACCAGCCCGCCCGGGGCCTCGGCCGTACCGCTCGCCAAGGCGATCACGCCGGAGGCGTTGCGGTCTTCGATGGCGATCGTGGCGTGCTCGCCCACCAGTCGAGTCGTGGTCGTGTGCAGGAAGTCCCGCCTGGCGTGGCCGACCTTGCACCGGGCCACGGCGACCGTGCGTTTGGCCTTGCTCTGGTGGTTCGACCCGCGCTGCCTGCGCGCCATCAACAGCCGACGTCTCGCGCCGCGGGGCGCCGCGGGATCGACGGATACCGAGAGAACCGAACGTGGAAGCGGTTCGTTCGTCGCACTCCCGGCCCCAGCCACACCCCCAGCATGCGGCGAACTTCGCCGTAAAACCGTGTTGAGCTGCTGGAATGCGATAGATTCGGGTGACACCATCGCAGTAAGGGCACGCTCGCGCAGCGTCGCACGTATCCGTGGAGGTCTGTGCATGGGTGAGAAAGCGGACAACCCCTTCGACGGGAGACCAGTTTGGGCCGACCTCCCGACGCCTGACCTGGAAGCGGCGCAGTGGTTCTACGGGGAACTCTTCGGCTGGCAGGCCGAGCCCGGAGGTCCGGAAGTCAGCGGCCGGATAGTGTTCACCCTGGGGGGTCGCAGCGTGGCCACCGCAGGGCCGACGCACTCCGACCGGACGCCCCGGCTGTGGCGTGTCTATATCGGCACCAATGATGTGACGACGGCGGTAGAGCGAATCCGCGCCAACGGGGGGCAAGTGCTGCGCGGCCCGATGAACGCTATGGACGGCGGGCGTGTGGCGGTGTGCTCCGATTCCAGCGGCGCGGTGTTCGGCCTGTGGCAGCCCCGGTCGGGCCGGCAACCCAAGCGCCGCACCGGGCCGGGCGTGCTGGCCTGGCACGAGCTGGCCACGAGCGCGCCGAAAGAGGCCGAACGCTTCTACGGCGAAGTGTTCAACTGGGAGTTGACCCCCAACCCCCGGGCCCCCGAGGTCCACTTCGGCTGGCGGTTGGAGGGAGAACAGATCGCCGGATTGACACCGGTCACCGAGACCGACATATGGCCGCTACAGTCCTCACCGCACTGGCTGGTCTCCTTCAGCACATCCGACTGCGAGGCCGTGGCAGCTCGGGCCTTGGAGCTGGGTGGACAGGTGCCGATCGCTCCCACCGAGCTTGGGCCCTACCGCTTCGCTGTCCTCACCGACTCCCAGTACATCGCCTTCGGCATCATCGAAATCCCCCCAAACACGAATTGACAGCCGACCTGCTCGGCGCGCGGTAGCGATGGCGCAGGCAACCGGCCATGCGACCCACACGCCGCGGGCTCCTCGGAAACGGCGGGCTCTGCCACACGCACCGCCGCCGACGTCGAGCACGATCGAGCCGACGCTTGGCCGTGTCGGGGGGGCTCGCTCACCCGAGCCCAAGATCCACTGGGCCGCCTTTTCCTGCGAAGAAAGGACGAGCTTCAGCGGGGTAAGCGAAGCGGTGATTCATGGTGGCAAGAACACAGCCGGGGCGCGTCACGGTAAATGCAACGCTCCCACCCCTATTGAACTGCGAAAAAGCATTCACCGAGGGAACTTCGCCGATGTCGGAACCGTAACATGCCGATTATCCATAGTTATTTCGATTATTTCGACAAGTGACCCTACTTACCTAGAGATCGACGCATATCATATGCTTCCTCTAGATGAGGAAAACCGCTTAAGCGAACTACTGGCTTGGCCTTGGTGGAGAAGCGGCCACGCCGGAGTCGCAATCGAGCATCCCCCGCAGAAAGGCTTGAGCGGTGCGAGCGAGAAGGTTCCCCCCGGTTACCGACAGCGTCCGGCCCCCCGCGCCAGTCACCCTGGCGACGGCGGTCTTAGCCGCTGTCCAGCCGTATTCGAGCCCGGTCGTGCAGCATCGGCTCGCCATCGCCGGACGGACCGTTTCGACGGGACGCCAACAGTGACGCCCCCGCGCTTGCGAGGAGGGTCACCCGCCGTCGTCGGTCCCCTTCGCGGTCACTGTCCTTCCTGTACCTCCCGACAGTCGGCGGCCACCGCTGCTGGCACTGTTGAGCAACGGGGACCCGCCCCCCATCGAACTCCTACCGCGGTCGAGTACGCCGGCTCGCCGGCTCGGCAGCGATCCTGCCCGACCCTCCGACCTCGGTAGTAACCCCGCCGGTCATCCCGGCCCACACGGCTGAGGAACGGCCCCCGGCCCACCACCACACGGCGCCGGTGACCGCTCCTGTGCAATCCCCCGTCGACGCGCGTCCCCGTCTGGCCGTATGGGGCAACCGCGTCACCACACCAGAAGGAACCCAATGCGAAGAGGAATCGTCGCTGGGGTCGCGAGCGCGCTGATACTCGCGATAGCCCCCGGCGTCACCGAACCCGAAGTGGCCCAAGCGGCCCCCTCGGTCAGCGAGAACTACACGTGGGACAACGTTGAGATCGCCGGTGGCGGCTTCGTCCCCGGTATCGTGTTCAACCAGTCCGAAGAGGACCTGATCTATGCGCGCACCGACATCGGGGGCGCCTACCGCTGGAACCCCGACACCGAGCGCTGGATTCCGCTGACCGACCACATCGGCTGGGACGACTGGAACCTCACCGGCGTCGCCAGCCTGGCGACCGACCCCGTGGACACCGACCGGGTGTACCTCGCGGCCGGGACCTACACCAACGACTGGACGTCAGACAACGGCGCCATCCTGCGCTCCAGCGACCGTGGTGAGACCTGGGAGCGCACCGACCTGCCGTTCAAGGTGGGCGGCAACATGCCGGGACGCGGCATGGGCGAGCGGCTGGCCATCGACCCCAACGACAACAGCGTCCTGTACTTCGGCGCTCCCAGCGGCAACGGCCTGTGGAAGAGCACCGACTACGGGCAGACGTGGTCGGAGGTCACCAACTTCCCCAACCCCGGTAACTACGTGCATACTCCCGACGACCCCTACCTGGGTGACAACCAGGGTGTCGTCTGGGTGACCTTCGATCCGCGGACCGGCTCCTCCGGCAGCCCGACGCAGACCCTCTACGTGGGCGTCGCCGACAAGGAGAACTCCGTCTACCGCACCACCGACGGCGGCGCCACCTGGGAGCGCGTCGAGGGCCAGCCCACCGGCTTCCTGCCGCACAAGGGCGTGCTCGACGACGAGAACGGCTACCTCTACATCGCCACCAGCGACACAGGCGGCCCCTACGACGGCGGCAGCGGCGACGTGTGGCGCTACAACACCGCCGACGGCACGTGGACCCAGATCAGCCCGATCCCCTCCAGCAGCGAGGACAACTACTTCGGCTACAGCGGGCTGACTATCGACCGGCAGAACCCGAGCACGATCATGGTCGCCACCCAGATCTCCTGGTGGCCCGACGTGATCTTCTTCCGTAGCACCGACAGCGGCGAGACCTGGACCCGCGTCTGGAACTTCACGTCCTACCCCAACCGCAACAACCGCTACGAGATGGACATCTCCAGCGTGCCGTGGCTGGACTTCGGGCAGAACCCCTCGCCGCCGGAGCAAACCCCCAAGCTGGGGTGGATGACCGAGAGCCTGGAGATCGACCCGTTCAACTCCGACCGGATGATGTACGGCACCGGGGCCACGATCTACGGCACCAACGAGCTGACCAACTGGGACCAGGACGAGACGTTCACCATCGAGCCGATGGTGCACGGCCTGGAGGAGACCTCGGTCAAGGACCTGATCAGCCCACCCTCGGGCGCGCCACTGATCAGTGGGCTGCTTGACGTCGGCGGTTTCCGCCACGAGGACCTGAACACGGTGCCCGACGCCATGTTCACCGCCCCCAGCTTCGACGGCACAACCAGCCTCGACTACGCCGAGAACAACCCCAACGTCGTGGTGCGGGTCGGAAACTTCGACCGGGAGGAACGCCCCAACGACAGCAGCATCGCCTTCTCCACCGATAACGGAGCCAACTGGTTCCAGGCCAGCGAGCCCTCGGGCGTGACCGGCAGCGGCACGGTCGCCGCCGCGGCCGACGGCAGCAGCTTCGTGTGGTCGCCCGAGGGGCCGGGCGTGCACTACTCCGAGGGCTTCGGCAACTCCTGGACGGCCGCCACCGGTATCCCCGACGGGGCCCGGGTGGAGTCCGACCGGGTCAACGCCGACACCTTCTACGGTTACTCCGCGGGCACGTTCTACGTCAGTACCGACGGCGGCGCCACCTTCAGCGCCACCGCAGCGACCGGTCTGCCTAGCGAAAGCGTGCGCTTCAAGGCCGTACCTGGCATGGAGGGCGAGATCTGGCTGGCCGGTGGCACCACCGACGGCGAGTACGGCCTGTGGCACTCCAGCGACGGCGGCGAAAGCTTCACCAAGCTGTCCAACGTCGAGGAGGCCGACACCATCGGCTTCGGCAAGGCGGCCCCCGGTCAGGACTACATGGCGCTGTACACCAGCGCCAAGATCGACGGGGTGCGCGGGATCTACCGCTCCGACGACGCCGGCCAGAGCTGGGTGCGCATCAACGACGACCAGAACCAGTGGGGCTGGACCGGTGAGACGATCACCGGTGACCCCAACGTCTACGGTCGGGTCTACGTCTCCACCAACGGTCGCGGCATCATCTACGGGGAAACCTCCGCTACCGGCGGGGATGACACCACCGCGCCGAGCGTGCCGGGTGACCCCAGCGCCTCGAACGTGACCGCCACCGGCGCCACCCTGTCGTGGGACGCCTCCACCGACACCGGCGGCAGCGGCCTAGCCGGCTACGAGGTCTACCACGAAACCAGCAGCGGCGACGAACTGGTGGCCTCGCCCAGCACCACCTCAACCAACCTGAGCGGACTGGCCCCCGAAACCGAATACACCTACCACGTAGTCGCCGTCGACGGCGCCGGCAACACCTCCGAGGCCAGCGCCACGGTCACCTTCACCACCGGTGCCGATACCGGCGGGGATGACACCACCGCGCCGAGCGTGCCGGGTGACCCCAGCGCCTCGAACGTGACCGCCACCGGCGCCACCCTGTCGTGGGACGCCTCCACCGACACCGGCGGCAGCGGCCTAGCCGGCTACGAGGTCTACCGCGAAACCAGCAGCGGCGACGAACTGGTGGCCTCGCCCAGCACCACCTCAACCAACCTGAGCGGACTGGCCCCCGAAACCGAATACACCTACCACGTAGTCGCCGTCGACGGCGCCGGCAACACCTCCGAGGCCAGCGCCACGGTCACCTTCACCACCGAGGCGCAAAGCGGCGAGGGCGCCGTGTGCGCGGTGGACTACTCGGTGGCCAACGAGTGGAACAGCGGCTTCACCGGCTCGGTGACGGTGACCAACACCGGCGACACCGCGATCCAGGACTGGGAGTTGGCCTTCGACTTCACCGCCGGCCAGCAGCTCACCAACGGCTGGAGCGCTCAGTGGAGCCAAAGCGGCACCACCGTGACCGCCACCGCGCCCTCCTGGGCCAGTGGCGACCTGGCCCCGGGCGCCTCGGTCACCGCCGGGTTCAACGCCTCCCACAGCGGCAACAACCCGGTGCCCGAGGAGTTCACCGTCAACGGCACCACCTGCGACTAACACCAACCGTGACCTGAACCGGCCCCCGGTCAGGCCACACCAGCGACAAACGAACTGGGGGGCGTCGCACCGCGACGCCCCCCAGTCACGTTTGGGCCCGGATCGCACAGCACTACCGAGGAGCGCGTCGCCCGCCCACGGCGACTATCCCGCCGCGAGCGGGGACTTATGCGCAATTGGCGTAGGTCACACGGGTTGAGCACAATGACCATCGGCCACAACGAGAGGAACGGCGGCATGACCCTGAGAGTCGGACTTTTGGGAACGGGGTACTGGGCGGCGGAGACTCAGGGAGCGGCGCTGGCCCAGCACCACGAGGTCACCTTCGTGGGAGTGTGGGGGCGCGACAGCGCCAAAACAGGTGCTCTCGCCGAGCGCTACGGGGTCGGCGCCTACGACGACGTCGATGCGCTCATCGCCGATGTCGACGTGGTGGCCATCGCTCTGCCCCCCGATGTCCAGGCCGAGCTCGCGCTGCGCGCCGCAGCGGCGGGCCGTCACCTGCTGTTGGACAAGCCGCTGGCCCTGTCGCCCCTGGCCGCCGAGCGGATCGTGGCCGAGGTGGAGCGCCGGCAGGTGGCCTCGGTGATCTTCTTCACCAACAGGTTCTGCGACAACGTCGAGACGCTGCTCACCGAAGCGACGCACGAGGGTAACTGGGACGGCGCCCAAGCCACCATGTTCGCCTCGATCTTCCACCCCGGTAACCCCTTCGGTGTCTCACCGTGGCGCCGCGAAAAAGGCGGACTGTGGGACATCGGCCCACACGCCCTGTCGGTGCTGCTGCCGGTGCTGGGCCCCGTGACGGAGGTGAGCGCGATGGACGCCCCACGCGACACCGTTCACGTACTGGCACGCCACAACAGCGGCGCGGTCAGCACCCTGTCGCTGACCCTCGACGCCGCGCCGGCGGCGACCCGTAGCCAGTTCCTGTTCCACGGCAGCGGTGGGTTGCTACCCGTTCCCGACGGTGACCGGGACCCCGTGGCGGCGTTCGAGGTCGCGGTCGGCCAACTGGTGCACAACGTCGGGCAGGCCACCATCAACCACCCGTGCGATGTGCGGTTCGGCCGTGAGGTCGTGGCTATCCTCGACGCCGCCGACACGGCCCGCCGCGAGGGGCGCACGGTGCGCGTGGCCGGCCTCGGCCGCTGAGGCGACCGCCTCCCTCCCTGCGGCCAGGGCGGCGACCCCGCCCCTGGCCCCCGCACCCCCTCCCCCGCCGGGCCATCCCGCTTTGGCGGGAGCGGCGCCACAGGCCATAGCGCGGGCGACACCGGGCCGACTCCTTGTGCCGACACGAGATCCAGCCTTGCGGTATAAGGAGGACAGCGACCGGAAAAACCCTGGACCAGGGCGCTCGCCACGGCACTGCTCCACCAAGAGGCGCGGGCCTGGGCTCGCGCGGGAAACTGCAAGGGGCCACACGCCGGAAGGGAGGCGCTTATGGGCCGGGTCACGACCCGCGAGAAAATCGTCCAGATCCGCGAGGGGGCGTCAGCAGGGCGAATCGACACAGTGGTCGTCGAAGAGCCACTGGAGATCCGGCTCAACGGGCAACCGCTGACCGTGACGATGCGCACTCCCGGAAACGACTTCGAACTCGCCGCGGGGTTCCTGGCCACCGAGGGGGTTGCCGCGCAGGCGGACGACATCGCGACGATCCGCTACTGTGCCGGGGCCACCGAGGAGGGCGCCAACACCTATAACGTGCTGGATGTGGTTCTGGCTACGGGCCTGGCGACGCCGGACACCTCGCTGCAACGCAACTTCTACACCAGTTCCTCGTGTGGGGTGTGCGGCAAGGCGAGCCTGGACGCCGTCCGTACCGTCTCACGCTGGTCCGTGGCGGCTGACGCCGTGGAGTTCTCATGCGAGACGGTGAGCGCGCTGCCTGAGCGGCTGCGTGCGGCTCAGCGGGTGTTCGACCGTACCGGGGGGTTGCACGCGGCAGGGCTGTTCAACGCCTCCGGTGAGCTGCTGGCCATCCGTGAGGACGTGGGCCGTCATAACGCTGTGGACAAGCTGGTCGGCTGGGCCGTGTACCAAGACCGTCTCCCGCTGCGGGAGACGGCGCTGCTGGTGTCGGGGCGGGCCTCGTTCGAACTGGTACAGAAGGCGGTCATGGCCGGCGTGCCGATGCTGGCCGCCGTTTCGGCTCCCTCCTCGCTGGCGGTCGACCTCGCCCAGGACTCCGGGCTGACCCTCGTGGGGTTCTTGCGTGGTTCCTCGATGAACGTCTACACGGGCCACCCCCGTGTCTTCACCGGGCAGGCGCCGGCCGGCCGCCCTCACTGACATCCTCACCGCCGGGCGGCCGGCACGGGTGGTCAGGAGTGCTTGGCCACAGTCAGCAGCACCACGGCGTCTTCCAGCGCCTCCAGAGTGTGCCGGGAGTCGGGCACGATGATGAAGTCTCCCGGCCTGCCCTCCCATGAGGCGTGCTCGGCGGCCAAACGTACCCGACCGTGGAGCACGTGCACGGTGGCCTCGCCCGGGTTCTCGTGCTCGTCGAGCCCTTGACCGGAGGTCAGGGCGATCACGGTTTGGCGCAGGACATGCTCGTGTCCTCCGTAGACGGTCTTGGCGCTGCGGCCACTCGACGCGCGCTGCGCGGCTTCGAGCCGCTCGCGCGCCAGAGCGGTCAACGACGACTTCTCCATGAGCGGTCCCCTCATCCAACTGAGTCACGGTGCCGGTCGCGAACGGTAGGCGCCCTCGGGAACATCACCCACTGTTCGCGGGTACCAGGAATACCACTCTTCCCATCATGCTTTTCTCCCGCCGCCTCCTCCTCAAACGACCCTGGGAGCGGGGCGGGCAGCGGACACACGCGATGGCGATGAGGCACGCCAACGGTGCCCGCCGCGCGGCAGTCACTCGGCAGCGCTTCGCGACGCGCTCCGTGGGAGCTGACCTCGCGTGGGGCAACGACTCCTGGAACCCACGTGGAAAACAGCCGGAAAACCGGTTGGGGTCACCTGAACGTATCGAGTGCGCACGCACGACAAAGCCCCGCCGGATGTGGCGACATCCGGCGGGGCCGCGTGACTGAGATGGCTGGTCAGCTTAGACGAAGTTCACGTCGCTGCAAATGTAGTAGTTCTGGTCCATGTGGCCGGCCTTCCAGATCGTGTAGATGATGTGGTGGCCGCTACGTCCAGAGACGTTGATGTCGACGTAGTAGTTCGAAGCGGACCCGTAGTAGCCGGTCTCCTCCACCAGCTCCAGGTCGTTCCAGCTCAGCGCCTCGGTAGTGGGGTCGTAGCCCTGCTTGGTGACGTAGACCTGGAAGTAATCGGCGCCGTGCTGGGCCTGGTCGTAGAGGTTCAGCGTGATGTTGCCGTTGCTGACGTCGGTGGTCTTCCACTCACCGGGAACATCCAGCGACTGGTAGCGACCGTTTTGGGCATGACCACCACTGCACAGTTGGCCGTCGGGAACGGCGGCCTGGTGGTTGTCATTGACGTTGTTCTGGTACAGCCCCATCCAGTTCCACATGGCGTTGGCGTTGTCCTGCCACGCCTGCCAGCACATGGGGTCTTCCTGCTGCATGTCCGGGTTCTGGTGGTCGTCGCCCCAGCGCTCCCAGCAACTGTAGTTACGCGAGGGCGGGTCGACGATCGTGCCATGGGCGGAGGCCGTGCCGGTCCAGGTGGTCAGGCCCACCGCTGCGGTGCCTACCAGGGCCAACGCGCGGAGCGCCCAGCGGGAAACCCCGCTGTGATCATGAGAACGCATCACGTGATCTCCATCGTCCAATTGGGGGATGTCGAGAGCGCGGGAGCGCTCCCGAGTTAACGACAGATTACCCAAAGCAACCAAGCAAAAACTTTCAGTCCCATATAGGGACAGACCACGGATATATCTACGCAGCAGGACAAAACACCTAAACAGCGGACATGCTCCCTTCGCCAACCACTCACCCATCGTCACTGACCGGCAACCTAGTAAATCCTCACGAGTTACGTAATCATCACGCTACCGATAGCAATAGCGCTGTCTCTGTTGGCCGTGCGGAGGCGGGGCACCACCACCTGAGCCGCCCCCGCCGGGAAAACGGGAAAGGCGTATCGTGGCTGCGAGCGCGCCACTCAACCGGTGACGTCGGCGAGCGGCGCCCCCTTGGGGGTGCGGAATCCGGGGTGGCGGCCACGGTGAGCGTGGCTTCCCAAAGCCGAGCCGCGGCTTCCCCGCGAGGCACGTGGGAGATGACCGGGCCGAGATGACCAGAGGCGGCCCCCACCTGTGCGCAGTGGTGGGGGCCGGTGAGGTTATAGGGCGTATTCGAGGTTGTGGCGCATGGAGATGCGGCGCCAAGCGGTGGCCCAACGCTGGCACTCGTCCTTGTCGCCGCCGCAGGCGGTGACGAAGGCATACACCAGCGAGAGCTTGGGCAATTCGAGGCGTTTGGGATTCATGGCGTTACAGAAAGTCGAGGCGGCACACACCCCGCCGCAGCGGCGCTGCATCTGCCGGTAGGAAGGCTGGCCGGCCCACAGGCGAAAGTCGCGCATGGCCTCCAGGAACAGGTGGACGGTGGTGGCCTCCAGCGGGTCGGGGCGCATGTCGTAGCCCTCGATGTCGCGCATCATCTGGGAGCGGTTCATGGTCTCCAGCGACGCCTCATGCCAGTCCTCCCAGTCGTGGAGCTGGATATAGCCAGGACGCACGCCCGACTCCTCGGAACTGGGAACGTCGTCGTCGGGGACGAGTCGAACTTCCCCGTAGATGGCGCCGTCGGGGCCGCGGCGGATACGTCGCGGCGAGGCATCCAGCGGAATCCGATAGATCGTGGGCCGAGATCCGGCGCTGCGCTGGCGGGGTTCGGCGGCGAGCACGTCAGCGGTGGTCACGGCTCACCTCCGGCAGAATCCGGCGGGCCGTCTCGGTGCCCAGGGCGACGATGGCCGCGCTGAACAGGAGGGCGGTCGCCACATCGTGACCGCGGTAGAGCAGCACACAAACCACCGCGATGACACACACGACCACGAGGAGGCGGCCGGCGGAGCGCTTCGCGCTGAACGCAAGAAGCATAAGTGTCCTTATTTTCGAATTCAGTGTCGACCGTTACGAAGCACGCCCGGCCACTCGAGAGCGAATAGCGGGTGAGGGAAGCACCTGCCATAGGAGCGGGGTAGGGCGTGGGGACGAAAGTATCGCATGCTTGGCACGGGTTTGGACGCATGCGTATCGCAGGTTCAGGCATAACCTAACCAAAATCCCGCAGCTTGAGTGATCGCTGTTCACAGCCAACTCTGTCCAGATATGACCGGAGATGCATGGTGTTGTTCAGCAGCGTTCATGAGTGTTTTGATGCGTACGCTTCCGTTTCGATGAGTATCGGAAGGTTGGCAGTTTCTCAGATTTCCCCTTACCCTCATACACGTAATGAGAGCAAGGCACGCAGGAGATTGGTAATTACAGTCTCTTCGGCGGAGCTCTTCGCCACGACCAAAATCGTGGAATTGCATGGTGCCCCGGAATCAGGGTGTCGACCCGGGCAAGCATGGCGGGCCGGGGATAGGGAAGGTCCCCGACAGGTCATATGTCCGACCTGACAGGGAAGCAGCAGGATCACCTCCCGGCGGGCCTACCGTCGGGAGGAACGATCCCTCGGGGGTAGCTGCACCCCGTCTCTGCTATGGCAGAACTGTGGCATGGCCCGCACAGCACCACTGGCCGGCCACGCCGGAATCTAGTGGCAGCGAATTCCACAGCCGCCGAGGTATTCGTCGCTTGCCGTACCGAGGGCAAAAGACCCAAAAAGACGAGCAGGGGCGCCTGTTCGTCGGCGTCCATGGCAGGCCGCTGGCGACCATCACCTACCGGCGCGCCTGGCGCTACGCCCGCAAGCAGGCACCCACCGCGAGCGAGTGCCGCACTCCCCTGGCCGGCACCCCCTGCGCCCTGTGCCACACCTGCGTCTCCACCTGGCTCAACGCCGGAGTCTCCGAGACGCTCATAGCCCAGTGGGCCGGCCACAGCGTGGCGGTACTGAAGAAGATCTACGCCAAGTGCTGCCTTGTCGGCGAGGAGGAATGAGCCAAGAAGCAGATCGAGGAAGCCATGACGCGCGGACGGGCTCCCAGAGAGCGCTGATCCTTCAGCACGTATTCAGCACAGTCGCCCGCCACAAGCCGGATACCGCCGCAACCAGCCGGACACGCCCTAAGACGCCCCCTAACCTGTTCTTGCAGGTCAGGGGGCGTTTTCCGGGCTCACGAAACGTGGGCGCGAGAGGACTCGAACCTCCGACCACCCGCTTGTAAGGCGGGGGCTCTGACCAACTGAGCTACACGCCCCTGGAAATGGCGCGCTGGCGCGCGCCGATCCGCCGGTGTGGACACCCGGCGGCTGAAGGAAATGATACCGGCTTTCAGCGTGCTCGTGGGGTGGGTGTACGTGCCAGGCCACCAAGAACACGTGACAGCGCCTGCTCAACCTCATTGGTGAGGGCTGCGTCACGTTGCTGGACGGGTTGAGACGGCTCGGGTGAGGTGTGCGAGCGAACGTGACCGCAGCTATGGCACTCGATCTCGCCCAGCCGGGAGAGCAGGAACGTGGAGCGGCACCGGCCACAGCGGTCGAGGTCGGCCTTCCAGTCCTGAGTGAGCTGACAGTCCGGGCAGATCAGCACCTGACGCTCGTGGCGCACGCCGCGTTTCCACGGCTGTGCACCACGGGCCGGGTCACTCTGCCTCGCCCCGCACAGGTAGCAGGGCATGGGCCTCCTCCGGGTACATCTAACTCAACTCGGCGAGCGCCTTGCGGTAGTCGGCGAGGTCGCGCGCCTCGGGAACGGGGTTGACGACCGTCCAGCGGACGACGCCCTCTTTATCGATGAGGAAAGTGCCGCGCAGCGCGACGCCCTTGGTGTCGTCGAAGACACCATAAGCCTGGGCGACCTCGCCGTGCGGCCAAAAGTCCGACAACAGCGGGTAGTCGAGGTTCTCCTGCTCGGCCCATGCGCGGTGAGCGAACATCGAATCAACCGACACGGTCAACAGTTGCACGGTGTCGTTTTGGAACTCATCGATGTTGTCGCGCAGCGCACCCAGCTCACCACTACACACTCCGGAGAAGGCCAGAGGGTGGAACACGAGTATGACGTTCTTCCGTCCCCGGAAGTCCGACAGCTTGACCCGTTGGCCGTGCTGGTCGGCAAGCTCGAAATCCGGCGCCTTCTGACCAACCTCGATGGACATGTTCGTCCTCTCCTGATTTCGCCGTTGCCCACGACCGTGCCGCCCGCCGAGGTGGCGGTCGGACGGCACGGGTCGCTGCGATCTTCGCTGAAGATCACCCTAGGGCAGGCGCCTCCCGCGATGGTGCCGGAGGTACGGGAAGGGGATCAGTGGTGCGCCTTCGGAGCGACGAGGCGGGTCCCCGACCAATCGGGCCCCGCGCTGACGGCGCTGGTCTGCGACAGGCCCGAGGTGGTCGCCGCTTCGGCTACGTCACTGGGCGCCACGTGTCCCTCGCGTCCGGCCTTGGGGGTCAGCACGAGGATGATCCCGCCGCCTTCGATGGTGGTCTGCACATCGACCAAGACGTCGGTGAGGTCGTCTTCCTCGTCGTCGCGCCACCACAGCAGCGCAGCGTCTACGACGTCGCCGTAATCCTCATCGACCAGCTCACTGCCGGTGCATTCGGCGATCGACGCGCGAAGCTGCTCGTCCACGTCGTCGTCGTAACCGAACTCTTGCACCACCTGACCCGATTTGAAACCGAGTCGTTCGGCCAGGCCGCGTTCGCTCTGTGCCTGGCCCGCGGTCGCGCTCACGAAAGTCCTCCTCCAACTTTGCTGATGCCCGCTTATCGCGGGGCTGGGCCCGGAGAGGCCCGGTTCTATGCCGCTGTTGTGGGCTAAGTTCACACGCTGGGAGCCGCCTACGTCAACGAATCGCCGCGGCTGGCGATCCCGCGCTGTTGTGCTCTCTCCCATCCTGCCCGCTAGGAAGAACTCGTCAAGAACGACAACCGCACCTGACGGCTCGGATTGTCGACGTTGATATCGACGATGGCGATAGATTGCCATGTTCCTAGGGCCAGCCGCCCGGAAACCACGGGAACGGTCGCATAGGGAGCGATGAGCGCCGGCATCACGTGGGACCGACCGTGCCCTGGTGAACCGTGCCGATGGCGCCACCGCTCGTCGGGCGGCAGGGTGTCTCTGAGGGTGGCCAGTAGGTCGTCGTCAGAGCCCGCCCCCAATTCCATGATCGCCACACCGGCGGTGGCGTGCGGGACGAACACGTTGAGCAAGCCGTCGCCGCCGGTCTCGGAGACAAATCCCGCGCACTCGGCGGAGATGTCGATGACCGTGTCCGAGTGGCCGGTGTGCAGATCGATGAGTTTTGTCCGCATGCGGCAACGGTTACCCAGGTTAAGGGGCGTTCCAACCTCTCGTTGGGGATCGGTACGTGTCGGGCCTGACTCCCCACAGGGCGACGAGAGGACCATACTGTGCAGCAAGCCTTGGGACACGAAGGCTGCGCCGGACGGTCCGGCGCCGTGCCCTGGGCGACGCTGACCGGATGGGACTGGTGTTGACTGTGCGTTCCCGACTGCGCCTCGGCCCGATGCTACGGCACGTGTCGGAGACGAGTGCGACGATCTGGGTAGAGACCGAGGCCCCCGGCAGCGTCACTGTTGTGGCAGGTGAGCAGACAGCCCACGCTGACACTTTTACCGTGCACGGGCACCACTACGCGCTGTGCGACGTCGAGGGCCTGCCCCCCGCTTCGGGGGTGGCCTACCGGGTGCTGGTGGACGGCACCCAGGTGTGGCCCGAACCCGATTCGCCGCACCCGCCCAGCCTCATTCACACCATCGACTCGGCCGCGCCGACGCGCCTCGTGTTCGGCTCCTGCCACACCCCCACCGACCACTCCACCAAAGCCATCCTGCGCTACGGGGTGGACATGGTGCGCGCCTACGCACTGCGACTGGCCCAGCAGCGCCAAGCCCAAGGCGCGGCAGCCGCGGGCGATCAGGAACCCACCGTGCTGTTGCTGATCGGCGACCAGGTCTACGCCGACGAACTCCAGCCGCAGATGGTGAATTACCTCGCCGAACGGCGCGCGGGCCGACGCAGGGAGCACGCCACCGCCCAGGCCGGCAGCGCCGGCGAAGCCACCGCCCCCGCAGCCTCCCAAGCCGGCGACCCACTCGCCGATGCGCCCGAGGACGAGGTGGTCTTCTTCGAGGAGTACGCCGAGCTGTACCGGCAGGCGTGGGCCGACCCGGACATCCGCTGGCTGCTGTCGACCGTGCCGACGCTGATGCTGTTCGACGACCACGACATCCGTGACGACTGGAACACCTCAGGGGCGTGGCGCCGCGCAATGGAGCGCTCCCCCTGGTGGCGCCAACGGATCACCTCTGGGCTGAGCGCCTACTGGGTCTACCAGCACGCCGGTAACCTCTCCCCCGCAGAGCGGGCGGTCGACCCCGTGTTCGCCGAGGTGAGCACCACGGCCGGTGATGCGGGCGAGCAGCTTGACGCCTTCGCCTGGCGGGCCAACGAGGACCCCACCAGTTATCGGTGGAGCCACAGTCACGACATCGCGGGCAGCCGCATCGTCATGGTGGACAACCGCTGCGCGCGGGTGGTCGACGACGACCGGCAGCGCACCATGCTCGACGCCGACGAGGCCGCCTGGCTGGATGAACGACTGACCGGTGATGTCGACCACCTGGTATTCGCCAGCACGCTGCCGTTCCTCATGCCGGCGGGGGTGCACTATCTCGAAGCGTGGAACGAGGCGGTGTGCGCGGGGGCGTGGGGCCAAGCGCTGCGCGGCCCTGGCGAGAAGATGCGCCAGGAGGTCGACCTGGAGCACTGGGCCGCCTTCCAACACTCGTTTCGGGCGGTCAGCGACGCGGTGCTGCGGGTGGCCGCGGGAGAGCGCGGCGCAGCCCCGGCGAGTGTGCTGTTCCTCGGTGGCGACGTGCATTTCTCCTATCTGGCGCGCGCTCAGGCCCGCGACAGCGACCACCCGGCGCGGGCATCGAGGACCCAGATCGCGCAGTTGGTGTGTTCCCCCGTGTGCAACTGGATGCCGCCGATGCTGCGGCGCATGGTGTGGATGCTGGTGCGGGGCATCACGGCGGTCGTGTGCCGCACGCTGGCGCGCATGGCGGGAGTGAGCGCGCCGGCTCTGGCCTGGCGGCTGGCGGGCGGCCCCTGGTACGACAACACGCTGGCCACGCTGGTGCTCGATGGCCGCACCGCCGAAGTGAAGTGGGAGCATTCGCCGGTGCGGGTCAGCGTGCTGCGGCGGTTGGGCTCTGACGAGCCGGAGCAGCCACAGATCCGCGAGGCCGTACGCTACCCGCTGGCCTGAGCGCTGATGTGGCGGGGGGAGGCGTGGAAGCGCAGCCGGGCGCCGGGGCGAGCTTGGGCGGCGTGGCCGACGTCGGCGCTTCGTACCACCGCGATAACCGGGTAGCCGCCGGTCACGGGGTGGTCGGCGAGGAAGAGCACCGGCTGGCCGCTGGGGGGGACCTGGAGCGCGCCGGGCACCATACCTTCGCTTGGCAGTTCGCCGGTGTGGCGCCGGGGCAGATGGGGGCCGATGAGGCGGATTCCCACCCGGTCGCACTGGTCGCTCACCTGGTAGGAGCGGCTGAGGAGCGTCGCGATCGCCTCGTCGTGGAACCAGTCGTCGCGGGGGCCCAGGGTGACGCGCAGGTCGATGTCCTCGCCAGGCGGCGGTGCCACGGGAGCGAGGTCGGTTACCGGCCAGGCGTGAGGGGCTGGGCCGACCGGGAGCACGGTGCCGGGGGTGAGGGGGGCGGGCCCTAACGCGGCGAGGGTGTCGGTGCTGCGGGAGCCCAAGACGGGGTCGACAGCGACGCCGCCCCGTACGGCCACATAGGTGCGCAGACCGCGCTCAGGCCGGCCGAGTCGCAGGTGGGAGCCGCTGGGCAGGGGCAGGACGCTGTGGAGCGCTGCCGCGCGGCCGTCGATCGTCACTGTGGATGTGGCGCCCGTGATCGCGATCGTGAGGTCGCTGAGCGCGCGGGCACGCAGTCCGCCGAGGGTGACTTCCAGCGCCGCGGCTCCGGCGGGGTTGGCCACCATGCGGTTGGCTAGGGCGAAGGCGGGCGGGTCGGCGGCTCCCGAGACGCCCACCCCCAGCGCCGCATGCCCGTGGCGTCCGCTGTCTTGCACTGTGGTCAGCGGCCCGGTGTCGAGTACTTCCAGCGCGCGCATCGGCCGTTGTGTCATCGGTGGTGGTGGCGTGGCCCCTGGGGCCGCGGGCCGCGGGGGTGACGCCGTCCTTCCTACGTGCTGTGAGGTTACCGGGATAGTGCTCGGTGGGGGGAGGTGCTAACCGGGTGGGAGCGGGAAACACCGAGGCCACCCTCGCTCTGGGCGAGGGGCTGGCTGCTTTCCGCGGGGAGGCTTTCAGCACTGCCGGAATCGGACACGCACGCCTGGCCGTAACACGGCGGGCGGGTCGGCGTCGAGGTCCCAGATGACGGTGTCGGTGCGGCCGATGAGCTGCCAGCCACCGGGGGACACGCGGGGGTAGACGCCGCTGAACTCCCCGGCTAGGCCCACCGAGCCGGCTGGGACGCGCGTGCGCGACTCCGCGCGGCGGGGCACGTGCAGGCGGGGGTCGTCACCGACGAGATAACCGAAGCCGGGGGCGAACCCGCAGAAGGCGACCAGCCAGGTGGCGCTGGTGTGGGCGGTGACGACCTCGCGCTCGGTCAGGCCGGTGTGGGCAGCGACGTCGGCGAGGTCGGCGCCGTCGTAGCTCACCGGGATCTCCACTTCGCCGGCATCGGGGCGGGCGCCGGGGCGGGGGCGGAGCCGCTGGAGGGAGGCGGCCACGGAGGTGACGTTGTCGGCTCCGGGACCCAAGCGCAGCAAGATGGTGCGGGCGGCGGGCACGATCTCGGTCACACCGGGCGGGGGCTCCTCGACCAACGCCGCGTACACCGAAAAAACTTCGTCGAGGTCAGCGAACTCCACGAGAAGCCCGGAGTCGGCGCATGTGAGGATTCGCACCGCTTCCTCCCGGAGGGTCGGAAACTACAGCCGTAGGTGAGCGGCGCTGCTCGCCCGTGCCCCGGCGCCGGCAGGGTGGCACCGAGGTTACCTCCTCACGCTGGGAACCGACGGGCTGAGGGGAAGGCAGCAGCCGTTGCGGTGTGCGCAGTCTCAGGGGAGCGAGGAGTCGCCGGTGAAGGGCTTCAATTCGACTCCTGCGGCGCGTAGGCGCTCGGCGACGGTGGCGGCGATGCGCACCGCGCCGGGGGTGTCGCCGTGCACGCAGATGGAGTGGGCCTCGATGCGCACGGTGGAGCCGTCGACGGCCGTGATGCCCTCGCCGCGGGCCAGACTGAGACAGCGGCTGGCCACCTGTTCCGGTTCGTGCAACACCGCCCCGGGTTCGCGGCGCGGCACCAGCCGCCCCTCAGGGGTATAGGCGCGATCGGCGAAAGCCTCGTGGACAACGCACAGCCCGGCGGAGGCGGCGTGGCGCAGCCAGGCCGAGCCGGGCTGGCCCAACACCGGTAGCTCGGTGTCATAGCAGCGCACCGCCTCGACTACGGCTGCGGCCTGCTCCTCGTGGTGGGCGATGGCGTTGTAGAGAGCGCCGTGGGGCTTGACGTAGCGCACGCGGTCGCCTGCCAGACGGGCGAAGGCGTCGAGGGCACCGAGTTGGTAGATGACCTCGTTGGTGAGTTCTTCGGGGGCGACGTCGATGAAACGGCGGCCAAACCCGGCGAGATCGCGGTAGCTGACTTGGGCGCCGATGCGCACGCCGCCGGCGACGGCACGCGAGCAGGTGCGGCGCAGCACGGTGGGGTCTCCGGCATGGAAGCCGCACGCGACGTTGGCGCTGGTGACGATGGCGAGCATGGCAGAGTCGTCGCCCAGTTCCCACTGGCCGAAGCTTTCCCCCAGGTCGGCGTTGAGATCGATGCGCATCGTGCCCCTCTCCAGCGTGGCTGCGCGTGCGGTCGCGCCGGGCCGCTCCTTTCTCCCATCCTGCCTGCCTGCGGTGATGGTGGGCACGCTGGGCGCTGCTGGGTGGGGATGGCGTGTCCGAGCCATCCCCACCCAGCTCAGTTTTTGGCTTTAGGTCGCCCGGAGCGGCGCGAACGCGGTGTGGGGCGGGTGGCTTCCTGGCGGCGCCGCGCCACCGGGCGCGACGACACCTCGGCCGAACCGGTGGGAAGGATGGGCAGCCCCGGAATGAGAGACGAGGAGGAGGCGGGGGGCGTGGGTGGGGAGGGCTCGCTCTCCCGTGGGGAGTCTTCGGCGGTCTCGGCGGGTGGGGCGTCGGTGGCGCCGGAGTCGGCGGTGTTCTCGGAGGTGGGCGGGGTCGACGCGGTTGCCGCGGCACGCAGCCGGGCCAGGAGCGCGCGAGCTCGGAGCAGCCATGCCTGTAGGCGGGGACGGAGCCAGGTAATCAGCGGCCACCGCACTGAGGTTGGCAGCGCGAGCCCAGCCCACAGGTACGCCTTGGTCCCCCAGGCCTCCATGCTGTGGCGGGCACGAGAGACGGTGAAGTAGCCGGGCAGCGCGAGCAGCAGTTGAGGCCAGTACAGCGTGACCGCCGCGGCCAGCGGCAGCATGCCCCCGCCGACCAGGGAGGCGGCGGCCCCGACCAGAACCGGGACCGCGGACAGGCCGATGCGCAGCGCGGTGATTTGACGGAAGCGGTGCAGCGAGCGACGTACCGAAGCCTCGGGCGAGAGGTTCTCCGGCAGTGGTGTGGGCTGCACGATGCAGGCCATGAGCATGGAGGCGACCGCGACCGAGAGAGCGAGCAGGACGGTCCATCCCGAGGCCGACAGTTGCCCGCCAACCAGCAGGGCGACGACAGCGGCCACCGGTAGGGGCAAGGGGGCGAAGAACAGAACTTGGCGTCGCAGATGCCCTGCCATCGTGGGACTTCGGATCGCCCCCACCACAGTCGTATACAGCCTACGGAAGCTGTGCGCAGCCATGGCACCCCCAGTCGAATTGATTGACCCCATCATGGCGCAGCCCACCGTCAGCTAAAGCCGGGAACGTGACAGCACCCCATAGGACACTAAATGTCACTAACACGGTACAGTTCGGAACTCGTCCTCACACGTGCTTTTGGCGGGCCGTGACCCACTCCCCCGGTAGACGTCCGCGCTTTGACATTGGTTCACGGTGTGACCGGATTGTCAGCGAACAATCACGGTAACGGCGGTAGCGGCCGGCGCCTCGTCTGCTGTGGGCGTGGCCGAGGCGCGATGCCGACAGTACCGACCACGGCGACACCGTAAACTCCTGCTGTCGTTTCGGAGCGCGCGACTTGTGCAACCGCGGCAGGCGGCACCGGCTACTGCCCGTCGCCGGAACAGACCTCAAAGCGGACTGTCAGCGCCCTGGTCGCGTTCAGCCAGGCGCCCCAGGGTGACGCCAAGGCGCAGGGCGAAGGCCCCCCGGCCGTCGGCGGGGGTGAAGCCGGTGAGTTCGGCGACACGCCCCAGCCGGTAGCGCACGGTATTGGGGTGGACGAACAGCATCCGCGCCGTGGCCTCCAGCGAGGAGGCGTGCTCTAGGTAGACCGACAAGGTGTCGAGCAGGGGCGAACCGGCGCCGCGCAAAGGGAGGTAGACCTGCTCGACGAGCCGCCGGCGGGCGTGGGTGTCACCGTCGAGGGCACGCTCGGGCAACAGCTCCTCAGCGTGCACGGGGCGGGGGGCGTCCACCCAGGCCACGGCGGCGCGCAGCCCGTTGGTGGCGGCCATGGCCGAACGCCCGGCCGTCTGGAGGTCGGTGACGGGAGGCCCCACGACGACCGGCCCGGGACCGAAGGTGTCGGCGAGCGGGGTGACGGCGCTGAGCGGATCGTCGGCGGCGACCTTGTCGTTGACTCCGATGACGGCGACGAGTCGCTCCCCCTGCACCCCGGCGAGCACGTCGTGGCCGGCGCGGCGGGCCAGCACTCGGATGTCGTCCATGGCCGTCTCAGCGTCGACGTCGGGAAGGTGACCCGCGACGACGACCACGGGGCTGCGCGACCAACCCAGCGCCGAACTCCATGTTTGCAGCCCCTCTTCCCGATCGCCGTGCAGCAGCGCGTCGACGACGAGGGCTTCCAACCGCGCGTCCCAGGCCCCGCGGGCCTCAGCCGCGCGCGCGTAGATCGTAGCCGTGCTGAAGGCGACCTCTCGGCTGTAGCGCAGCACCGCCTCGCGCAGGTGCTGCTCGCCTCCGGGGGCGGCCAACTCTTCGAGCTGCGCCTCGACGACGTCAATGACGACCCGGGTCATTTCCACGGTCTGCTGGAGGGTGACCGATCGGGTGAGCTCGCGGGGGGCGGTTCCGAACACCTCGACGGCGATAGCCGGCCGACTACGGCGCGGGCTTTTGAACCAGTCGACGAAGGCCGCCACGCCCGACTGGGCCACGAGCCCCACCCAGGAGCGGTCCTCTGCCGACATCGCGCGAAACCACGGCAGTCGACGTTCCATGCGCGCCACCGCGGCGGTGCCCAGGGAACCCATGGCGCGCTCAAGGCGGCGTACCGTCTCGGCGTGTACGGCGTCAGGATCGCTTAGCGGTGCAACGTGGCTGTCGGTAGATTCAGTGGAGTCCGTGGTCACATCTCCTAGCGTGGCATCCGGTGCGTTCCCCTGGGGACGCGCACCTGGTATTAGGCTCACTACCAGCGAAGGGGTGGTTTTGTCGGTGTCGACACGACCCGAAAAACACCCTCCGTTTTCCACAGTGTGGCTTAGGGGTTGTAGGAGATATACAAAAGGTCGCTCCTAAACTTCGTGTCTGTCCGCACCTAGCCGGGGATGTTCTCCAGGGCAGGCTGGGTGTCGTGCTTGTGATTGTCGCTCCTGGCCAAGGTGCCCAAGTTCCCGGTTTCCTCGCCCCATGGCTCGAACTGTCCGGAATGTCGGAACTGTTTGAGCAGTGGTCATCGGTCGTAGGAATCGATCTGAAGCGTTACGGCGTCACCGCCGACCAAGAGGAGATCCGCGACACGGCCGTCGCCCAGCCGCTGTTGGTCAGTGCAGGACTGGCCGCGGCCACCGCTTTACTGGGCGAACTCGACCGCGTTCCCGAGTCGGCCGACGTCGTGGCCGGCCACAGTGTCGGCGAGATCACCGCGGCGAGCCTGGCCGGCGTGCTGTCCCCCGAAGAGGCGCTGCTGCTCATCCGCGAGCGCGGCCTTGGCATGGCCGAGGCGTCAGCGGCGACGTCGACGGGCATGACCGCGGTATTGGGGGGTGACCGCGACGAGGTACTCGCCGCGGTCGAGGCGGCGGGGCTGACCGCGGCCAACGACAACGGCGCGGGGCAGCTCGTCGTCGCCGGCACGCGAGAGCAGCTCGACGCGTTCGCCGCGGCTCCGCCGGCACGTGCGCGGCTACGTTCCTTGAGCGTGGCGGGTGCCTTCCACACTCACCACATGGCGCCCGCCGTGGACCGGGTCCGCACCGTGGCCGATACCCTTTCCCCTACCGCTCCCCGAACCCGGCTACTGTCGAACCGCGACGGCGCCGAGGTCGCCAGCGGCAGCGGCTGTCTTGACCGCATTGTCACCCAAATCAGCACGCCCGTGCGGTGGGATCTCTGTCAGGAGACGCTGATCGAACTGGAGGCCACCGCTTTGATCGAACTCCCTCCCGCCGGCACCTTGACGGGGCTGGCCAAGCGGACCATGCCCGGCGTGCAGCGACTGGCGGTCAAAACCCCCGATGATCTGCCCGCGGCCCGGGAGCTGATCAAGGAACACGCGAGTCAGCCCGAAGCTGACGTGAAAGGGCGTGCGTGATGAACCTCTCCTCGACTCCCGCGGGTGCCCGTGTCCTCGCCTTCGGCGAGTACCAGCCGGCTCACGTCGTGACCAACCACGACCTCGCCAAGCGGGTCGACACCAATGACGAATGGATTCAAAGCCGGGTCGGTATCCGGGAAAGGCGCTTCGCTGAGAGCGAGGAAAGCGTGGTCGACATGGCCGTTGCCGCCGGCGGCAAGGCTCTGGCCACCAGCGGACTCCCCCCCGACGAGATCGATCTCGTGATCGTCGCCACCTGTACCCAGACCGACCAGATCCCCAACGCTTCGGCCTCGGTGGCCGCACGGCTGGGCATCGCGGCCCCCGGCGCCTTTGACGTCAACGCCGCCTGCGCCGGCTTCTGCTACGCGCTGAGCCTAGCCTCAGACGCGGTACGCTGCGGCTCCGCGCACCATGTGCTCGTCATCGGCTCGGAGAAACTCTCCGACTGGCTGGACTGGGACGACCGCTCCACGTGTGTGATCTTCGCCGATGGCGCCGGTGCCGCGGTCGTGGGACCTGCCGATCCCCCCGAGATCGGCCCCGTCGTCTGGGGAAGCTCCGGGGAGAACGCCGACAAGATCTACCTGCGAGAGAACAAGTACCTCTATCAAGAGGGACAGACCGTCTTCCGGTGGACCACCACCGAGCTTTACCCGGTGGCCATAGCCGCGCTGGAGCGCGCTGGAGTGGCCCCTTCCGAACTCACCGCGTTCGTGCCCCATCAGGCGAACCTCCGCATTGTCGAGGCCATCGCCCGCAAACTGGATGCGCCGCAGGCCATCATCGCCCGCGATATTGTCACCTCGGGCAACACTTCGTCCGCATCCATTCCTTTGGCGCTCGCGCGCATGATCGGACGAGGGGAACTGCCATCGGGCAGCACTGTGCTTGCCTTGGGATTCGGCGCTGGCCTGACCTACGCGGCACAGGTACTGCGGATTCCCTAGATCAATGCCCGGGGCCCACGCGCCGCACGCTTGGGCCCACGGCGACCGACCATCAGGCGTAAGGAGAACTCACATGGCGCACTCCGAGCAGGAGATCCTGGCCGGCCTCGGCGAGATCATCGACGAGATCGCAGGCGTCCCCGCCGACGACGTCAAGCCCGAGAAAAGCTTCGTCGACGACCTCGACATCGACTCGCTGTCGATGGTCGAGATCGCCGTCGCCGCCCAGGACCGCTTCGGTGTGGAGATCCCTGACGACCAGCTCAAGGACCTCAAGACGGTCCAAGACGTGATCAACTTCATCCAGAAGTAGCCGCAGCGCGGGCGGGGACACCCCCGCCCGCTTCACCCGAACCCATTCAGTATCTACTCGTCCGTATCCACCGGCGCCCACGTTCGGGGATCGGCCGCGACACGAGAAGGGGCGATCGGCCGTTGAGTAACACCGATGTCGTCGTCACTGGCCTTGGCGCTACCACTCCTCTGGGAGGTGACCTGGCCACGACCTGGTCCGCGCTTCTCGAAGGCCGATCGGGCGTCCAGACCATCGAAGAGGACTGGGTCTCGGAGCTGCCCGTCCATTTCGCCGGACTCGCCGCCGAGGAGCCTTCGACCAAGCTGGCGCGCCACCGCCTGCGCCGGCTCGACCGTACTCAGCAGTTCGCTTTGATCTGTGCCCACGAAGCCTGGGAGGACGCTGGTTCGCCCGAGGTCGACCCGGTGCGGCTGGGAGCTGTCGTCAGCAGCGGTATCGGGGGCATCCTGACCACCCTCAACCAGTACGACGTCTTCCGGGAGAAAGGCTGGAAGCGCGTCTCGCCCTTCACCGTGCCGATGTTGATGCCCAACAGCTCCTCGGCTGCGGTCGCGCTGGAATTCTCCACCCAGGCCGGTGCGCACGCCCCGGTCAGCGCGTGCGCCTCCAGCGCCGAGGCCATCGGTGACGCGGTGGCGATGATCCGTTCCGGGCGGGCCGACGTGGTGCTGGCCGGCGGGACCGAGGCCGCCATCCACCCGCTCAACATCGCGGCCTTCGCCTCGATGCGGGCCCTGTCGACACACAACGAGGACCCGCAAGGGGCATCACGGCCGTGGGACGTCAACCGTGACGGCTTCGTCATGGGCGAAGGCGCCGGGATGGTGGTCTTGGAGTCGGCCGAGCACGCGGCAGCGCGTGGGGCACGGGTCTATGCTGTGGCCGCCGGCTCCGGCTACTCCAACGATGGCTACGACATCGTGGCTCCCGACCCCGAGGGTGAGGGCCAAGCCCGCGCCATCGCCAACGTGCTGGCCGACGCCGAGCTGCGGCCGGCCGACATCGCTCACATCAACGCCCACGCCACCTCGACCCCTATGGGCGACGTGGGCGAGACGGTCGCCATCCGCAAGGCGTTGGGAGACAGCGCCGATCAGGTAGTGGTCACCTCGACCAAATCTATGACCGGCCACCTGTTGGGCGGCGCGGGAGTCGTGGAGTCCATCGCGACCATCCTGGCTCTTTACCACGGCCAGATCCCGCCCACCATCAACATCGATGAGCTCGACGAAGGCGTCGTGGTCGACATCGCCCGTGACAAGCCGCGCGAGCTTTCCGCTGGCGCCATCGCCGCCATCAACCAGGGGTTCGGGTTCGGAGGACACAACGTCGCCCTCGCCTTCCGGCGTCCCTAGATCCCGAAGAGCGCGTAGCCGGCGGAACCTGAGAGTGCCAGCCGGGTGAGCCCGGCCGGCACTCTCAGGTTTCGAACCGCAGTCGCGGCACAGCCTCTCCCGCTTCACCGCGCAACCGAGTGCCCCCTTACGTCTGAGGAGTTAGCCGGTGTCGCCTCGGCTGCGGTGACAACGGGAGTGCAAGCAGCGTCATCCACGGGCCACTCCCCCTCCCGGTTCGCCTGGCCGTCTCGTTACGGGGTATGGCTCGCCGCTGCTGTCGACTGGGCCACGGGGCAAACGAGAGCCGCCGTTGTCACCGTGACACGGCCAGTGATGACTGGCACAGCAGATTTCGTGCCATTGATGGTGTGATTGCGGTGGCGATCACCGTCAAAATCCAGCAAAATGGGTTTTTGTGTCTCGCAGGCGGTAGGGACGCGCCTACAGTCCGCCCTGCCCGGTTCCGGGCCGCTGCCCCAGCGTGAATAACGGATCGCGCGCGACCGAAGAGCGTCTGAACTTCCGCGCACCCCCCTCTACAAGAACAGGGGGCGACGCCAAGATGGGGAAGTGTCCCCGCAGCAAGATTTCCTTCAGAGCGGCGAGCGCTCCGGAACCGCCCTCGCCACTGTCAATGCCCCCAGTGACGAACCGAAGGATGGCGCTCCCCCGTTCCACCCCATCGTCGACCTCGACTCCGGTGAGGTCCTCGCCATCGAGGTGGAACGGCCTGTGGAGGGGGGAAGCGTCTCCAGTGACCCTGAGACCGACGCCGAGGTCGTGTCGCGGCTCGTGCGCCGCGTCGCGGCCTACCAAACATCCTTGCCACTGGTACTGCCCATAGCGGCCAGCACCCTGCTGTCCGGGCTTGGCCCCCTCGCCCTAGTGGAAAAGACCGTGCGGCGCATGGGGAGACGGCCCCGCGAGATCACGTTAGTCATCGACACCGATCTGCGCACGTTGCCCCGCGAACAGCTCCTCCAGAGTCTGGGGCAGGTACGCGAGTTGGGTTTCCGATTCGCGTTCGGCACCGGACAGATCGCCCCTGACCTCCTCCTAGAGACCAACCCCTTCCTGTTTCGGATCGACGCCTCGCTCGTCGCGGGAATCCCCGATGATACGCGCCGCAGCGCCGTCGTCGAGGGACTGGCCCGGATGGGGTGCGGCAGCGGAATCTTCCCCCTGGCCAGTGGGGTGGACACCTCGGCGCAACTCAACCGGCTACGGCAGGTCGGAGTGCGCCTGGCGCAGGGGCCGCTGTTCGCCGGGCCGGAGTGGCTGCCCGGCGACCGGGTCAATCCGCTGCCGGCGCCGCCGATGTTGGACGGCGGCATGGCCACCGACACCAGCACGACCGTCGCAGAGTACATGGTCCCGCCATTCACCATGGCTGCGGATGCCAAATGCGAGGACGTCCTCGACAGCTTCACCGAGAACACCGCCCTCAACAGCATCATCCTGCTCGACCACCGGGACCGGCCGGTGGGGTCAGTGGACCGTTCCCGGTTCTTGTTGGCCATCACCGGCCCCTACGGACACGCACTGCACGCTAAGCGACCGGCCCGGCGGCTCGCCGACGAACCGCGTACCATCGCGCGCCAGATGCCGGCGCTCGCCGCTTTGCGCGTCGCCGGTGTCGACCAGAGCCGAGAACGGATCTACGACGACCTGATCGCAGTCAACGAGTTCGGCCAGTGCATCGGCGTGGTGCACGTGAGTGACCTGATCCGGGGGCTGTCTCGCTAGCCGACTCCGCTCGGTCCCCCCCGGCCCGGCGGGCACCGGTGCCCGCCGGGAGCCCTCACTGGTGCGGCTCGTGTTGCGGTGAGGACTGCGCCCTGGTCGTTTCGGTGACGGTGGCTTCGGGGCGTGCGGGCTCGGCGGGAGTCACCGGTGAGACTGGGCTCACCGGGGTGAGTTCGGGACGCTTGGGGGCGAGGCCGTCGCCAGAGGAGCGCCCGAGTGCGCGCCGGCCAAGCCAGGGGATCAGGTGCCGACGCGCCCAGCGGAAGTTCTCCCTGCGTTGCAGGACGCGCGGCAACTGAGGAAGCGGAGTGGTCCAAGGACGCGCCCAGACGTCGCGCTCGCCGAAAGGGTAGTCCAAAAGGTCGGCGATGCGGGCGGCGACGATGTGGTGGCCTGCTGCGTTGAAGTGCAACCGGTCGGGGCTCCAGGCACGGGGATCGTTGAGCGCCTCCATCGACCACAAGTCGACGATGTCACTGCCGGTGCGCTCGGCGATGGCGCGTAGGTGCATACTGAAGACCGCGATCCGGCCGCGGTAGACCCGCAGTATCGGAACCCAGCCGGTGTCGTGGCCGGAGAGGATGACGACGCGGATGCCGGCCTCGCGCAGGCGGCGAATGGCGGCTTCGTACCAGTCCGCTAACCGATCGAGGTCGGTGTTGGGGCGCAGCACGTCGTTTCCCCCCGCGTACACGGTCGCCAGGTGGGGAGCGAGTTTGAGCGTCTGCTCCAACTGCTCGCCGAAGATATGACGCATGCGACGCCCTCGCACCGCGAGGTTGGCGTAGCGAAAGCCGGGGATGTGGGCTCCCAGATGTTCGGCGAGCCGGTCAGCGAAACCACGGTAGGAGCCGTCGGGGCCGGTGTCTTCGAGCCCTTCGGTAATGCTGTCCCCGAGCGCCACGTAGGAACGTATGACCGCCGGGCTCTCCGCCTGAGCGCGGTCAGGGGGATTCATCTCCAGGTCAGTCACGATCACCCATCATCCAGCTCGTCCGCTCGTGCACATCACACCGCTCGCTAGCGCATCGCGGGACGACTCGCGTGCGCGCATCGCTGCGCCGGGGGTTGGGGCGCCGGGCCTGCGGAGCACAAGCACGAGACTTTACAAGCATACCGCCGGATACGTGCCAAGCCCACGCCGGACACCGCGCGAGAAACGAGGCGGCCGTAGGGTGTGGCCACCGACGCCGTGGGGCAGGGAAAGAACGGAACACCAGCAGTTGTGGACGGGTCTCACCTCCTGCTTTACACTGTGACGTGACTCACACACGCGCATGACGATCTTTGTGGAAATAGCGTGCCCACCTGGCGCGCGATGGGGCCCCTGCTCCGTTCTCACTCCCAACCGAGAGCGGGACTACCCATGTAGGACAACCGCACGTACGATCAGCGGGAAGTCCTATCGCTTTACCGGAAACCGGCCCCCCACCGGCGTGCCGGAAAGCATGCCTGCCCGTGTGAAAGTGCGGTAGCGCGCAGAATCGGCGCTTACCATCCGTACCCGCGCGCGGGCGCGTAGGGTGGAAGGTGCAACCGAGCGCCAGCACCGTTTTGCCCGCGCGCCGCGAGCCGTATGCCAGGAGGTCGAGGTCCCCAGCAGATGAACGCCGTCTCCCCGATCTGCCTCACCGACCTCGCCCCCGCCCTCCGCTGGTGCAAAGCCGCCGATGTGGAACACATCCTGGGGCACCAGCGGCTTGTGGAGGGGTGGTGGCGCTCCCTGCCACTGCCCCGGGTTCTCGATATCGCCGGCCCCACCTGGCTCGCCCACTGCCTGGCGCGACTGGCCGTGGAACAGTGGGACCATCTGGCGTTGGAGGAGTTCCTCCCTACCCTGCGCGCACTGCCCGTGGAGCTCGACGAGATCGCCGAGCCGGTGCGCGGAACCGTCCTGGCTACCGCCGGCGGTTGGGAGAACCTGGTGGCGACCTCCCCCAAGGCGATGCGGGAGTGGGGTTTTCCCGACAATTGCGGGCTGGTCGAGGTCGTCAGCACGGTGATGTGGCGGGCCGTCCACCCCTTCACCCGCGACACCACCACCGGCCCCGCTCCCTCTCCCGCGCTCATGGTGGAGGCGGTGCGCACGATCGCCAACTGGATACCGGCCTCGGCTCCCGAACACGTGCACAACGCGCTGTCTTACCTCACCAACGCCACGGGCGCTGGGGCCGCCACCGACACCCCCGCCGAGGAGACGCCGCCGCAGAGTCCGGCCACGCGGGCGATCCGCACACTGCGGGCACTGCGCGCCAACCGTGACGATTCCCAACTCGAATCGCCGGCTGAAAGCCCGCGTGCCCCGGAACGCTCCTCCGCCGGCCTGACCAAGCGGGCGGGCAGCTCCCTGATCGGGCCTGGGCGCACGCTGCGCCGGCCCGCTTTCGGACCGCCCAAGGGGATGCGCGACCACGCCGAAGGGCACGGCGAGAGTGAAGCGGCTCCACGGACTCCCCCCGCGGGCGAGCGCCCGCTGGTCGATCTGCTCGACCAACTATTCGCCGGATGGAACGATCTAGAGCGCACCGTGGCCGCTGAGCGCCTCTTCGCCGCCGACCCCATCAGCATCCGGGTCATGGCCGACCAACTGGGGGTCGACATCGGCGAGATCCGCAACGCCCAACGCAGTGTCGAGGAACGGCTGCTGCAATGGCTGCACTCGACAGCGGGGGCACCGGTCACCGCTCACCTGCGCGATATCTCCGAGCAACTGGGCATCGCCGCCACCATCGACCACCTCATCAGCGCCCATCCCGAGCACTCCGTGGAGATCCCGTCACTGAACACGCCACTGTGGCGGGTCATCATCACCCTGTTCACCGACCGCCGGATGGACAACGGCTGGCTCGTGGCCACCGACCCGCACCAACTGCGGTGGCAAACCCGAGAGATCGTCTCCAGCCAACCCAGCGTCGAAGAAGCGGGGACGCAACTGTCGCGCCTGGGGATACGCCCGCAGGCGCTGCGCGCCTGGCTGCTGAGCACCCCCGGCGTGAGCATCCACGACAATCAGGTCTTGGTCGACTCCTCGGTCACGATGGAGACACCGCCCCCCTCGCCGGGGCTTGCCGCGCACGCGGCGCTGGCCCAAGAGGCACGCACGGCGACCGCGATGGGGACCACCACGGCCAACGGGCTGCCCATCCGCAAACGCAGCGGTGCCGCGCCCTCGCCCGCTCAGGAATCCTCGCCCGATGTCGCGACCTCAGCGCGCTGCTTCCGCGCCCCTGACGGACGCTGGTGGCACCGGGTCGACGTCACCGCCGACCATCTCAACGGCGCTCCCGTCAGCGTCCCACCGGGGTATGCCACCTACCTGGGACTGCAACCGGGACGGCTGTTGTGCCTGACGGCGCCGGGGGCGGACCTGCTCGTCTTGGTCTGGCGTGACCAGGCGGCGTTCGACTCGTTGCGCCCCCTCCTCAAGCGGCAAGGGGCCCAGCCCGGTGACCGTGTATTCATCACGGTCCAGGGGGACCGTCTCGACGCCCGCCGGCTGCCTGGAACCGACCTGAGCGACCACAGCCCCACGAGCCGGGCGCTGCATCTGATCGGCTATACCGCCCCGGCGTCGACCGAGGAAGCGCTGGAGATCATCGCGCGGCGCATCAGCGCCGACGGAGAGGGCCACACCGACACCGCGCACCTGATGGAGCTGCTGAACAAGCGGGGCGACACCGACATCGTCAGCGAACTACGGCCCACCCTCTACGCTGCGCACTAGGGGAGCTCCGCAAGGGACGCCGTGGCGGCCCCGGCAGCCCCAGGAAAACACGGCAGCGTTTCGGCTCCGGTGGGGCCACCGGAGCCGAAACGGACCGCTAGACGTTGAAACCGAGCATCCTGAGCTGGTCGCGCCCGTCCTCGGTGATCTTGTCGGGGCCCCACGGGGGCATCCAGACCCAGTTGATCTTGACTTCGCGCTCGTAGTCGGCCAGAGCGCTGGCCGCCTGGTCCTCCAAGACGTCGGTCAGGGGGCAGGCAGCACTGGTGAGCGTCATGTCGATCGTGACGGCCTCGTCATCGGCGTTGATCCCGTAGACCAGGCCGAGGTCCACCACGTTGACGCCGAGTTCGGGGTCGATGACGTCCTTCATCGACTCGGTGATGTCCTCCAGCAGCGCCTCGTGGCTCTGCTGCGGGGCGGCCGTCGCCGTCTCGTTCTCACTCATGAGGCGCCCTCCTTGGTCGATTCCGCTGATTGGGCCGCCAGTGACTTGACGGTTGCGTCCTTCCACGCCATCCAGGCGAGCAGGGCACACTTGATACGGGCAGGGTATTTCGACACGCCGGCGAAGGCCACCGCGTCCTCCAACACATCCTCGTCGGGCTCGGTCTGGCCCTTGGAGTGCATCAGCTCGGTGAACTCGTCCAGCATGCGCATGCCCTCGTCAACGGTCTTGCCGATGAGCAGGTCGGTCAGTACCGAGGCACTGGCCTGGCTGATGGAGCAGCCCATGCTGTCGTAGGAGACGTCGCTGACCGTGGCGGAGCCATCCAACTCCTCGGCGGCCGGTTTGAGCGTGACCCGCAGGGTCACCTCGTCTCCGCAGGTGGGGTTGATGTGGTGGGACTCGCCGTTGTAGGGCTCGCGCAACCCCTTGTTGTGCGGGTTGCGGTAGTGGTCCAGGATGATCTCCTGGTACATCGCGTCCAGTTGCATCGCAAGCTGCCCTCCTAGGCGGTACCGAAGAACCGCTGCGTGGCCCGAATACCCGCCACAAGAGTGTCGATATCGGCGAGGGAGTTGTATAGGTAAAACGATGCGCGCGTCGTGGCAACCGTGTGGAAGCGGCGGTGCAGCGGCCACGCGCAATGGTGGCCCACCCGTACCTCAATGCCCTGGTCGTCGAGGACCTGACCGACATCGTGGGGGTGGATGTCGTCGACGACGAACGACACCGCGGCGCCCCGATCCTCTGGCGTGGCCGGGCCGACGATGCGTACCCCGTCGATCGCGGCGACCTGCTTGAGCGCGTACTCGACGAGCGCGTGCTCGTGGGCGGCCACCCGATCCATGCCGATACTGCTCAGGTAGTCGCAGGCCGCGGCGAGCCCCACCGCCTGGGGCGCCATCGGCACCCCCGCCTCGAAACGCTGCGGCGGGTCAGCCCAGGTGGCGTGGTCGATGTGCACGACACCGATCATGGAGCCACCGGTGATGAAGGGAGGCATGGCCTCCAGCAGCTCGCGGCGCCCCCACAGCACACCGATCCCGTTGGGTCCGCACATCTTGTGCCCGGAGAAGGCCACGAAGTCGACGTCGAGAGTGGCCACGTCCACCGGCATGTGGGGCACCGACTGTGCGGCGTCGAGCAGCACCAACGCACCGACCTGACGCGCCCGGGTTGCGACCGTCTCAACCGGGGTGACCGTGCCAAGCACATTGGACTGATGGGTCAACGCCACGACCCGAGTGCGCTCGTTAACCACCTCGTCGAGGGTGGAAAGGTCGAGTCGACCGTCCTCGGTGACACCGAACCAGCGCAGGGTGGCGCCGGTGCGCCGGCACAGCTCCTGCCATGGCACCAGGTTGGCGTGGTGTTCCATCTCGGTGACCACGACCTCGTCGCCGGGGCCCACCCGGAACCGCTCGTACTCGGCGCCGGCGGTGGCGGCGTTGCTCATGGCGTAGGCGACGAGGTTGATGGCCTCGGTGGCGTTTTTGGTGAAGACCACCTCGCCGGGGTCGGCCCCGATGAAAGCCGCGATCGTTGCGCGCGCGCCCTCGTAGGCGTCGGTGGCCTCCTCCGCGAGCTGGTGCGCGCCCCGGTGCACAGCGGCGTTGTGCCGCTCGTAGAATTCCCGCTCGGCGTCAAGAACCTGCCGGGGCTTCTGTGAGGTGGCTCCGGAGTCGAGATACACCAGCGGCTGCTCGGCGCGCACGGTCCGGGCCAGGATCGGGAAATCGGCCCGGACCGTGTCGACGTCGAGCAGCCCTGGGAGCGCGCTGGTAGTCACTGGGACGCGCCCGCCTTCGCGAACTGCTCGTAGCCCTGCTCCTCCAGCCGGTCGGCCAGCTCGGGACCGCCGGACTCGGCGATGCGACCACCGGCGAAGACGTGGACATAGTCCGGCCGCACGTGTTGCAGGATGCGGGTGTAGTGGGTGATGAGCATGACCCCGACGTCGCTGGCGGAGCGGGCCCGGTTGATGCCCTCCGAGACCACCTTCAGCGCGTCGACGTCGAGACCGGAGTCGGTCTCGTCGAGGATGGCCATCTTCGGCTTGAGCAACTCAAGTTGCAGGATCTCGTGACGCTTCTTCTCACCGCCGGAGAAACCCTCGTTGACGCCGCGGGCGGCGAAGGAGGCGTCGATGGAGAGGTTGCCCATCGTCTCCTGCAACTCCTTGGAGAAGGTCCGCAGCTTCGGGGCCTCGCCGCGCACAGCGGTGACCGCGCTGCGCAGGAAGTTCGACATGGAGACGCCCGGGACCTCCACCGGGTACTGCATCGCCAGGAACAGACCGGCGCGGGCGCGCTCGTCGACGCTCATCTCCAGCACGCTCTGGCCGTCGAGGAGGACGTCGCCCTCGGTGATCTCGTACTTGGGGTGGCCGGCGATCGCGTAGGCAAGGGTGGACTTACCCGAGCCGTTGGGGCCCATGATGGCGTGGGTCTCACCGGAGTTGATGGTGAGGTCGACGCCTGTGAGGATCTCCTCGCGCTTCTCCTGGCCGATGAGGACGTCGGCGCGCACGCCGCGGATCTCGAATGTGGTCATTTCTCTTGTTGCCTCAGGAATCCTTCAGGAAGTCTTTTGGTCCAGCGACACGTAGACGTCGTCGCCCTCGATCTTCACACCGTAGGTCGCTACCGGTTGGGTGGCCGGAGGGTTGATCGCCGCGCCCGAACGCAGGTCGAAGCAGGAGCCGTGCAGCCAGCACTCGATGGTGCCCTCCTCGACCTCTCCCTCGGAGAGGTTCACCTCGGCGTGGGAGCAGATGTCATTAACGGCGAACACCTCTCCCTCGCTGCGCACCACCGCCACCGGGGTGTCGTCGATCTCCACACCGAGCGCTCCCTCATCGGGGATGTCGCCCAGCGAACAGACCTTGACGAATCCGTCACTCATGCTGTTTCCGTCACATGCTGTTGTGGGTTGATTCGGTTACTGCCGCGACCGGATGGCTTTTTCCGGTCACTCGTGTTGGGCCAGCTTCTCCTCGACCTCGTCCATGATCCGGTCCCGTAGCTCCGGCACCTCAATCCTGCTGAGGAAGTCGGCGAAGAAGCCACGGATGACCAGCCGGCGGGCCTCCTGCTGGGGCACTCCCCGCGACATCAGGTAGAAGAGGTGGATCTCATCGAGGCGGCCACTGGCGCTGGCGTGGCCGGCGCCCTCGACTTCGCCGGTGAAGATCTCCAGGTTGGGCACGGAGTCGACCCGGGTGCCGTCGGTGAGGACCAGGTTGTGGTTGTGCTCGTAGGAGTCGGTGCCCTCGGTGCCTTCGCCGATGATGACGTCGCCGATCCATACCGCGTGCGCGTCTTCGCCACTGAGCGCGCCCTTGTAGTCGACCCGGCTGCGCGTCTTGGAGACGTTGTGGTCGATGAGGGAGCGGTGTTCGTGGTGCTGGCCCCCGCCGGTGAAGTACAGCCCGTGCAGTTCGGCGTCGCCGCCGGCAGCGTCGTAGCGCACGCTGGGCGAAAGGCGCACGAGGTCGCCGCCGAGGGTGACCACGAAGCTCTTGAACTGGGCGTCGCGAGCCAGCCGCGTGTACTGGTGCGAGACGTGCACGGCCTCATCGGCCCAGTCTTGCAGGCTGACCACGGTGAGCCGGGCACCGTCCTCGACGACGAATTCGACGTTGTCGGCGTAGACGCAGTTGCCGGCGTACTCCAGCACGACGGTGGCCGAGCTGTGGCGCTGGGCGTGGATGAGGATGTGGCCGTAGGCGTGGCCGTCCTCGACGCCGTTGACACGGACGAACACCGTGTCGTCGACCTCGGTCTCCTTGGGCACCGTGACGACGGTGGCCTGTTCGAAGGAGGTGTAGGCCAAAGCGCTCACCCGGTCGTTGGGCAAAAACGAACGGGCGAGCCGCTCGTCGTCGCGGCCGACCGTCTCGACCGAAACCGCCTCCGGCGCGGTGGTTTCGACCGAAACCGCGCCGCGTTCGTCCGCTGAACTGGCCGTACGGTCGTGCAGGCCACGCAGCCGCCGCAGTGGCGTGAAACGCCACTCCTCCTCACGCCCGGTGGGCTTGGGGAAGTCCGCCGGGTCGAAGGACCCGTGGACGTCGACCCGGGAGATGGGGACGTCCCCGCCCCCGTGGCTGTGCTCCTTGATGCCGAGATTGGGGCTGGCCATGCCTAACCGACGGCTCCTTCCATTTGCAGTTCGATCAGCCGGTTCAGTTCGAGGGCGTACTCCATGGGCAGCTCGCGCGCGATGGGCTCGACGAAGCCGCGCACGATCATGGCCATAGCCTCGTCCTCGTCGAGGCCGCGGCTCATGAGGTAAAAGAGCTGGTCCTCGCTGACCTTGGAGACTGTGGCCTCGTGCCCCATCTCGACGTCGTCTTCGCGGATGTCGTTGTAGGGGTAGGTGTCGGAACGGCTCTCGGTGTCGATGAGCAGCGCGTCACACTTGACGGTGGACTTGGAGTGGTTGGCGCCCTCCTGCACCTGGACCAGCCCCCGGTACGAGGCCCGACCACCGCTGCGGGCGACCGACTTGGACACGATGGTCGAGGAGGTGTTCGGCGCGCAGTGCACCATCTTGGAGCCGGCGTCTTGGTGCTGGCCCTCGCCGGCGAAGGCCACCGACAGGGTCTCGCCCTTGGCGTGCTCGCCCATGAGGTAGACGGCGGGGTACTTCATGGTGACCTGGGAGCCGAGGTTGCCGTCGATCCACTCCATGGTGGCGCCCTCGTAGGCGACGGCACGCTTGGTGACCAGGTTGTAGACGTTGTTCGACCAGTTCTGGATGGTCGTGTACCGGCAGCGGGCGTTCTCCTTGACGATGATCTCCACCACCGCCGAGTGCAGCGAGTCGGACTTGTAGATCGGGGCCGTGCAGCCCTCGACGTAGTGGACGTAGGCGCCCTCGTCGACGATGATCAGCGTCCGCTCGAACTGGCCCATGTTCTCGGTGTTGATCCGGAAATAGGCTTGCAGCGGGATCTCCACGTGCACGTTCGGCGGCACGTAGATGAAGGACCCGCCGCTCCACACGGCGCTGTTGAGCGAGGCGAACTTGTTGTCACCGGGCGGGATGACCGTGCCGAAGTACTCGCGGAACAGTTCCGGGTGCTCGCGCAGGGCGGTGTCGGTGTCGAGGAAGAGCACGCCTTGGGCCTCCAGATCCTCGCGGATCTGGTGGTAGACGACCTCCGACTCGTACTGCGCGGCGACCCCGGCGACGAGACGCTGCTTCTCCGCCTCGGGGATGCCCAGCTTGTCGTAGGTGTTCTTGATGTCGGCGGGCAGATCGTCCCAGGAGGTGGCCTGCTCCTCCGTGGAGCGCACGAAGTACTTGATCTGGTCGAAGTCGATACCGGAGAGGTCAGCGCCCCACGTGGGGATCGGCTTCTTGTCGAACAGCCGCAGGGCCTTGAGACGAAGGTCACGCATCCACTCCGGCTCGCCCTTCTGCGCGGAGATGTCGCGGACGACCTCCTCGCTCAGGCCACGTCGCGCGGACGCGCCGGCCACATCGGGGTCGGCCCAGCCGTATTCGTAGTTGCCGAGCCCCTCAAGCTCGGGGTGGGCGATAGACGTCATTACGCGGATCCTCCTGGACGAGACGTCCCTGTATGTGATGGCCCGCCGGCACTGGCTGCCGGTCGGGTCGCTGTTTCTTTCTCGAGTTCGCTGGTACTGGTTGACGTGGCCTCGACGGCGGCGGAGTCGGGCTCGCCCGCGGTGGCGCCCGAGGCGGCGAGGTCGCGGGGGCTGACGTGGGTGGTGCAGACACCGTCGCCGTGGGCGATGGTGGCCAACCGCCGTACCGGTGTTCCCAGCAGCCTGGCGAACAATTCGACCTCGGCCTCGCACAGTTGCGGGAACTCGGCTGCCACGTGGGCGACGGGGCAGTGGTGCTGGCACAACTGCTGTCCCCCGCCGGGGGCCGGCGCCTCTCCCACGGAGGCGGCGTAGCCGTCGGAGGAGAGGGCCTCTGCGAGCAGGCGGACACGCTGGTGCGCGGGCACCTTGGCCAGCAGGGGCCGGTAGCGGCGTTCGAGTTCGGCTACCTGGCGGCGCGCGAACTCGCCGATGGCCTCTGGGCCCGCGGTTTCGGCGAGAAAGCGCAACGCGCTGGAGGCGAGATCGTCATAGCCGTGCACGAAGGCATCGCGGCCGGCGTCGGTAATAGCGAACACGCGGGCGGGCCGGCCACGCCCCCGACGCCCGCGCGGACGGGCGTCGCGCGCCTGGACCATGCCCTCGGCGATCAAGTTGTCAAGGTGGCGACGGATGGCCGATGGCGTGAGCCCGAGTCGCTCCCCCAGCGCAGAAGCCGTGATGGGCCCCTGTTCCAGGATGAGGCGCGCCACCTGGGCCCGAGTGCCGTTCTCCGCCCCTGAGTCGAGCCCAGCGGGCAGGCGGGGCGCGCCTACGGCGACTCCACCTGTCTTCTGGTCACGGCTCATGTTTTTCACAACATCAGTGTGGCGTAAATCAGTCCCGACGGGCAAACCGGCACTGGTGCCTTACATCACGCAGGCAAGGCTTTCCTTACAGGGAATTCATCCGCACGTTACGGCGGGAGCGGCCAGCGACTCCCCACCGAAACACCCACAAGCATCTCAAATAGCGAGAACTATGACCATTATATAAGACACACGTGGACGCGGGCGGCGGAGAAGGCCGGGGCCCATGGCGTGCGGGACCAGAAGCAGGACAGGAGTTGAGGCGCCCCGTAGGGCCGGAGAGACCGACAGCGACGCCAGACACGCGGGCACAGGGGACAGGACTGCAACGCAGCAGCGTGGCAGGTGGCATCGCTGGACTGGGGCGCTCGCGGTGACCATCGCGGGCGTGCCACCAGCGCCCCTGTGTAAGGAGCGCGCCGGCCGGGCCTAGACTTTGCGCCATGGGTACAGCCGCGGTCGAGGTCGAGAACGTGGTCAAGCGCTATGGTCGCGCACCAGCCACCGCCGCGGTGGACGGCCTTTCCTTTCGGGCGGCCCACGGCGCGGTTACCGCCCTGTTGGGCCCCAACGGCGCGGGCAAGACGACCACGGTGGAGATGTGCGAGGGCTTCCGCTGCGCCGACAACGGGCGGCTCCGGGTCCTCGGACTCGACCCCGTCGCCGACGCCGGAGCCCTCAAGCCCCGTGTGGGCGTCATGCCCCAGTCCCAATCCGCGGGCGTGCCCACCGGCGCTCGCGCCGGGGAGTGGCTGCGGCTCATGGCCGCCTTCCACCACGACCCGATCCCGCCGCAGCTCCTGCTGGAGCGGCTGGGCCTGCGCTCGGTAGCCACGACTGCCTTCCGGCGACTGTCGGGGGGCCAACAGCAGCGGCTATCGCTGGCCGCGGCCGTCATCGGCCGCCCCGAGCTGGTCTTCCTCGACGAGCCCACCGCCGGACTGGACCCGCAGGCGCGCCGCGCCGCCTGGGACCTCGTGGCCGAACTGCGCGATGCGGGGGTAGGCGTGGTGCTGACCACCCACCACATGGACGAGGCCGAACGCTTGGCCGACCACGTGGTCATCATCGACCGAGGGCGGGTGGTAGCCGCCGGCACCATCGACGAACTGACCGCGCCTCACCAAGAGCTGCGGTTCCGCGCCACGCCCGGCCTGGACACCGCCGGCCTGATGGCGACGCTGCCGGACGGCTGCGGCGTCGAGGAGGCCCCCAGCGGCACCTACACGGTCACCGCGCCCGCTCCGGCCACCCTGGTGAGTACGGTCAGCGACTGGTGCGCCGACAACGGCATCCTGCCCGCGGAGTTGGGGGTGCGGCGGCGCACCCTCGAAGAGGTCTTTTTGGAAATGACCGGACGAGAGCTGCGCGACGGATGAGCGAGGCCATGCAGCGAGTCGAGCACGGCGGCCACCGGCGGGGGCTGCAAGGTGGGCACAGCGACACCGAACCGCCCACGGCGGTCTCCTTCGCGCCGCGGCCGGCAGCCGCGCCGCTGCCGCGGATGATCGCGGCGCAGGCGGGGATGGAACTGCGGGTCATGCTGCGCAACGGGGAACAGTTACTGCTGACCATGGTCATCCCGGTGCTGCTGCTCATCGGCTTCTCGTTGACGTCGCTGGTCGATGTCGGCAGCGGTTCGCGTGTGGAGTTCCTGACTCCCGGCGTACTCGCGTTGGCGGTGCTGTCGACGGCGTTCACCGGACAGGCCATCGGCACCGGCTTCGAGCGCCGCTACGGCGTCCTCAAGCGACTCGGCGCGACTCCGCTGCCACGGTTCGGGCTGGTGGCGGCGAAGACGCTGGCGGTGCTGACGGTGGAGGTCCTCCAGATCACGCTGCTGTGCGCGGTCGCCGTCGCGCTGGGGTGGTCGCCGCGGCTGAGCGCACTGGGAATAGCCACGGCGGTGGTGCTGGTGCTGCTGGCCACCGCCGCTTTCGCCGCGCTGGGCCTGCTTCTAGCAGGAACGTTGCGGGCGGAAGCGACCCTGGCCGCCGCCAACCTCGTCTACGTCGTCCTCCTGGGGCTGGGGGGCGTGGTGTTTCCCGTCACCCGGTTCCCCACGGCAGTGGAGCCACTGCTGCACGCGCTGCCGATCACGGCGTTGACCGATGGTCTGCGCTGGGCGCTGGCCGGTTCGCAGGTGGGGGCCGGCTCGCCGCTGCCGGCCGTGATGGTGCTGGCGGTGTGGACGGTCGTGGCGACCGTCCTGGCGAGCCGGCTGTTCAAATGGGAGTGAGCGCTACCGCTCAGCGCCCAGCGTGGCGACCATGACGGCCTTGATGGTGTGCATCCGGTTCTCCGCCTGGTCGAAAACGATCGAGGCCGCCGACTCGAACACCTCGTCGGTGACCTCCAATTCCGCCATTCCGGTCTTGGCGTGGACGTGCTCGCCGACCTCGGTCTCCCGGTTGTGGAATGCGGGCAGGCAGTGCATGAACCTGACCTCGGGGTTGCCGGTGGCGCGCAGCGCCGCGGTGTTGACCTGATAGGGCCGCAGCAGTTCGACGCGCCGATCCCAGACCTCGGCCGGCTCGCCCAGCGAGACCCACACGTCGGTGTAGACGAAGTCCGCCCCGTGCAGCCCGGCCTCGATGTCCTCGGTGAAGGTCACCGCGCCGCCGGTGCGCTGGGCGAGGGCGTGCGCCGGCCGGGCGACGGTCTCCTCGTCGGGCCATAGCTCCTTGGGGGCCACCATGCGCACGTCGAGGCCAAGCATCGCAGCGGTCACTGTCAGGGAGTGCCCTAGGTTGTTGCGCGCGTCGCCCATGTAGGCGAGGGTGACTTCGCTCAGCGGGCGGTCGCTGTGCTCGCGCATGGTGAGGAAATCGGCCAGTGTCTGCGTGGGGTGCCACTCGTCGGTGAGGCCGTTCCACACCGGCACGCCGGCGTGGCGGGCGAGCTGTTCGACCACGCTTTGGTGGAAGCCGCGGTACTCGATGCCGTCGTACATCCGCCCGAGCACGCGGGCGGTGTCCTTGATGGACTCCTTGTGGCCGATCTGCGACCCGGTCGGGTCCAGGTAGGTGACGTGGGCCCCCTGGTCGTGGGCGGCGACCTCGAAGGCGCACCGGGTGCGGGTGGAGGTCTTCTCGAAGATCAGCGCGATGTGCTTGCCCGTGAGGTGGCGCCGCTCGGTTCCCGCGTATCGGGCGGCCTTGAGCTCGGCCGAGAGGTCGAGCAGGAACCCGAACTCCTCCGGGGTGAAGTCGAGCTCCTTGACAAAACTGCGGTTACGCAGATCGAACGCCATTGCGGCGGTCCCCCTTGCTTTCCTTTCCTCACGTGCGGCGCGGCGAGCCGCCCCATTTGCCCTACGATTGTCGCGTGCACGCCTCCGCCCGAACCGATACAGGTCGATTGTGGCGGGCGGTGGGGTGAGCGCGCGACTCGCCCCACCTTGGCCGTGGCGCTTTCACCCGTCCCGGTCGATAGGGCAGGTCATGCAGTGTGGGCCGCCTCGCCCTCGGCCGAGTTCGCTGCCACGGATGGGGATCACCTCGACACCGTTGTCGCGCAAACAGGTGTTGGAGGTGACGTTTCGCTCATACGACAGCACCACCCCCGGCGCGACCGCGAAGACATTGCACCCGTCGTCCCACTGCTCACGTTGGGAGGAGAACACGTCCTGGGTGGGGGTGAGGACCTTGATGTCGTCGAGGCCGGCCGCCGCGGCGATGGCCCGATGCATGTCCTCGGGCGGATGGTCGGTGACCTTCAGTTCCTTGTCGTTGTCGCCGGGCTCGATGGTGTAGGAGGGCAGCATGCCCAGGCCGGAGTATTTGGTGAACACGCCATGGTCGACGTTGGTCATGACGGTGTCGAGGTGCATCACCGCGCGTGCCTTGGGCATCCACACGCCGAGGATTCGCTCAGCGCCACCCTTGGCGAACAGGGCGCGCGCCAGCAACTCCACCGCTTGGGGGCGGGTGCGCTCACTCATCCCGATCAGTACCGAACCGTTGCCGATGGGCATGACGTCGCCGCCTTCGATGGTGGCCGGAGCGGTGGTGCCGCCGGGGTTCCAGATCTCGAATTCGGCCGAGGCGAACATCGGGTGCCAGCGGTAGATGGCCTCGTAGTGGATGGTTTCGCGGCGGCGCGCCTGCTTGCTCATGGGGTTGATCGCGACCCCCTCGGACAGCCAGCAGGAGGTGTCGCGGGTGAAGAGGTGGTTGGGCAGCGGACTGAGGACGAAGTCGTCAAGCCCGAGCGTGTGCAGCCATACCGACATGGGTTCGGCCACGCGCTGTAGCAGCTCCCGCTTGGTGATGCCGCCGACCAGGTAGCGGCCCAACTCGGCGGCCGGCATGGCGTCGAAGGCGTTGCGGATGGCGTCGATGGCCAGCGGCCCGTAGAAACGCTCGTCGAGAACGTGGTCGAGGAGATAGGCACGCGCCTCGGGGATGTCGAGCGTGTCGCGGAGCAACTCGTGGAACAGGTACACCTCGACGCCACGGCCGTGCAGGCGCTCCACAAAGGCGTCGTGCTCCTCCTGGGCCCGCTGCACCCACAGCACGTCGTCGAAGAGCAGGTCGGCCTTGTTGCTCGGGGTGAGGCGCTTGAGCTCCAGATCCGGGCGATGCACGATGACCTTGCGCAGCGGGCCGATCTCAGAACGGACCGAAAATGTCAATGGCCCTCGTCTCCTCCTTGAGTGCGGCGGCCGCGTGGCGGTGGACGGGACGCGACCCCGGCGGTTGACGGCGGGAGCGCAACGGTCACCGGGACGGGAGCCGGTCGAAAGCTCACCCCCACCTTGCCTCACCCAGGCAACGGGGGCGGCACCGCGAGCGTTCCCACCGGCACGGGCGGAAAAACGGCAAGGAAGCGGGGACAGGCCGGCGCACCGGGGCAACGCGCACACGGGCAGCGCTCCTAAAATGAGGGGCCGTGAGGCTCCGTCCCGTCGTCGGGCGTACGCTGTCGTCGCTGCCAACGCTGTCGAGCCGGGCCCAGGCGCTGCTGGGCGGTACCGCAGCCACAGTCCCCCCGAGTTGGCTCGTGCTCATCGGCATCCTGTCGGTGCAGTTCGGGGCGGGGGTGGCCAAGAACCTGTTCGGGGTGCTGCCGCCCAGTGCCGTGGTGTGGCTGCGACTGCTGACTTCGGCGCTGGTACTGCTGGCGCTGACCCGGCCCCGCCTGGTCGGGCGCACACGCGGCGACTGGCTGACCGTGGTGGGGTTCGGAGTGGCGCTGGCCACGATGAACTACGCGATCTACCAGGCGTTCGCGCGCATTCCCTTGGGGATCGCGGTCACCATCGAGTTCCTGGGGCCGCTGGCGGTGGCCGTGGCTGGTTCGCGCCGCCGCCTTGACCTGCTCTGGGTCGCGCTGGCCGGCGGTGGGGTGGTGCTGCTGGGGCGCGACGAGGGCGCCGTCACGGTGGCCGGGGTGGCGTTCGCGCTCTTGGCGGCGGTGGCGTGGGCGGGCTACATCTTGTTGAGTGCGGCCACGGGGCGGCGGTTCTCCGGGGCCTCGGGGTTGGCTATCGCCAGCGCCGTTGGGGTGGTGATGATCGCTCCGGCCGGAGTCGCCGCGGGTGGGACGGCGCTGCTAGCCCCCGAGCTGCTGCTGGTGGGGGTGGCGGTGGGCCTGCTGTCATCGGTGGTGCCCTACACCCTGGAATTGGGGGCGCTGCGCCGGATGCCGCCGCGGGTTTTCGGCATCCTCATGAGTCTGGAGCCGGCGGCAGCCGCGCTGATGGGGCTGATTTTGCTGGGCGAGGTGTTGAGCCTGGGGCAGTGGCTGGCCGTGGGCTGCATCGTGGCCGCGAGTGTAGGGGCGGCGCGTTCGAGTGAGGCGCGGGAGCGCCACGAGCGTGCGACTCCGGGCCGGCAGCCGCCTGAGGCGAAGACGTGACGCGGGGCCGGCCCGGGCGGTGGACCTCGGGCTTTCCTGCGACAAACCGTCTACTACGATCTGTCGTATGCGTGGAGTCCCGGGTCCGGACGCGTTCGCGGCGGACAGCATCGAGATCGTGCACCTGCCGTTGTGGATGTGGCAGATCGTCGTTACCGGCGCGGTCATCGTGGCGTTGGCGCTGCTGGCACCACGAGTGATCCGGCGGCCCACCACAGGTTCGCTGCGCTGGTGGGCGCTGGGAAGCGTCGTGGTCAACGCGGGGATCGCCGTCACCGGGGCCACGGTACGGGTGACCTCCTCTGGGCTGGGGTGCTCCGAATGGCCGCGGTGCACCCCGGAGAGCTTCGTACCCGTCGGCACCGAGCACGCGGCGCTGAACGCGGCCATCGAGTTCGGCAACCGCATGCTGACGTTCCTGGTGCTGGCGGTGGGGATCATCGTGTTCCTGGCCACCCTGCGGCTGCGGCCCCGCCGCCGCGACCTGCTCGTGCTGGCCACGCTCATCCCGCTGGGCGTGCTCGGCCAGGGGGTCGTCGGCGGGATCACCGTCTGGAGTGGACTGCACCCCGCGTCGGTGGCCACGCACTTTTTGCTCTCGACGTTCGTGGTCATCGGGACCGTGGCCTACTACGTGCGCTGCCGCGAGCCGCGGGGAGTGCTGCGGCTGACCGTGTCACCACCGGTGCGCCGGCTCGCCACCGCCCTGCTGCCGGTGGGGTTCGCGTTGCTCGCAGCGGGCACGGTGGTGACCGGCACGGGGCCCCACGGTGGCGACGCCGAGGCCCCGCGCTTCGGATTGGATCTCGTGCTCGTCACACGGGTGCATGCGGTGCTGGCCTGGCTGACGGTGCTCGGAGCGGTGGCGGTGGCCGCGCTGGTGCGCAAGGGGGCGGCGCCCCGAACGGTGCGGGTCCAGGCGTGGCTGTTGCTGGCGGCGCTACTCGCTCAGGGCGCGCTGGGCTATACCCAGTACGCGCTGGGGCTGCCCGAAGGGCTGGTGGTGCTGCACGTGCTGGGGGCGATGGTGGTGTGGATCGCCCTGCTGCGGCTGTACTTCGCCACCGCCGAACGTGTCGCCCCCACCGGAGTGGAGGGGGAGCGCGCCGCTACGGCCCAGGCCGCCGGCCGTTAGGTTCCGGGGCACCGAAGGGCTATTCGGTCTGCCGCTGCTGCTGCGCCCGTTCGATGACGTGGGCGAAATCGGCCCGGTTGAGGAAGCCGGAGTCGGTGGACTGCGGCGCCCACGACGGGTGCAGCGGCTGAGCGGCCCGCCCTGCGAAGGCTTCGCGCGCGACATGCATCAGCGCCAGGAAGGAGTCACGGCGATGCCACCACTGCGGCCGAGCGACCCCGCGATCAAGGCGCTGGTGCAAAAGCGCGAGTTCGGTCGCGGCGAGCTGGTAGTCCTGCATAGCCCTACGACCGCGGCTGCCGGCGTTACGTCTGGCCCACTCGCGGGCCCGGCGCCTGCCCCCGATGGAGCTGAGCATCTGGATGTCGGCCGGGGCGACCAAGCCGGTGGCCACATACGGCGGCAGGTAGTAGGCGATCGCGGCGACCTGCCGGCGACGGTCTTGCACCGCGATGATGATGATCGCCACGAGCACGAAGAACAGCGCGACGTAGGCCACACCCAGACCGTAGTAGCCAAAGATCGTGGAGCCGTTCCACAGGGCGTGCAGCAGCACCGCCGCGAACCACCCGGCCACGGGCGCCAGGAAACGGCTCCCGCCGCGGTTGATCGCGGCATGGGCGACCCCGATGCCGATCATGGCGGTGTAGATGGGGTGGCCAAACGGCGAGATCACACCGCGCAGGACGAACGTGAACGCCAGGCCGGCAAAACCCTGGTCGGCCAGCGACTGCAAGAAGTAGGAGATGTTCTCGATGAAGGCGAAGCCGGTGGCCACCATGGCGGCGTAGATCACGCCGTCGGTGTAGGAGTCGATCTCGTGACGATGCCGAAACAGCAGGATCAGCAGTGCGATGCCCTTGGAACTCTCCTCGACGAGCGGCGCCCCCACGGCAGCGCTGACATAGGAGCCCCAGTCCGCGCCGAAGGTGGGGATCGCATACACCTCCATGCCCAGCGTGTTGAGGACGATGGAGACGAGCACCGCCACCCCCGCGCCCCAGAGGAAGGCGAACAGCAGCATCGACCCGGGTTCTGGCTCCAGACGGTCGAGCAGCAGGATCAGGGGGATGAGGATGCTGACCGGCACGATCGCCGCCACGAAGCTGATGACGAATCCGAGTACCCCGGCCGTGCCGCTCCCGGTCACTCCGCCAAGCAGTAGGTAGCCGAGCATCAGCAGCATACACAGCACACTGATGACGATGCCGACCGTGAGTCCAACGGAGTGACGCCCTGGTCTGCGCCCTTCGAGGATGGCTTTGGTGTCGAGAGCAGGCATAGCTTCAGATCGTAACGGTTTCCCGATTACACGATTATCGGGATTTCGCCACCGTGCTACATCCGGTGACGGGATGAATCGTGTGTCCGTCATGGGTGGCTGCCGGGTTCAGCGATCGGCCCGGCCGCTGCCACCTCGCACCTCGGTAGCGGAGCAACACTGGATGGCGCGCCGACAGCGCCGCCTACAGGAACAGCGGCACGGGCCACGGCGCCTTCGTGTTTTGCGAACGGCTGGGGTGTAGGGCCGTAGAGGTGTTCTTCGTCCGCTCGCGCCTCGATCGCTGCGCGATCTCAGCAGCCCGCGGGAGTGGCTGACGCCCTCACCCGCCCCGCTAGAGTGCGGGACCGGGAGGGTGCTCTCCTTTCACCCGCGCCCCGACTACCTCCGAGCCTCGCCACCCTTGCCCAAAACAGAACCTAACCGCCACAGCCGTCACGGCTGATGCACCGCACCTTGACACGACCGCGCTAACCGCCACCGGACCAGAGAGACAACGCGGTGCGACGCCCCGACATCCAGCCTCGTGAAGCTGACGATCCAGTCGTTTCGCTACGTTTCGGGCTTGGACGATCTTCGGAACTCGACGGTGAGCGCGTCGTGGGCTTCGGCTATGCGTTTCTATGCCCTTCGGGCTTGGACGGCCTTCGGAACCCTGCCGGTTTTTTGGGCGGCTTGACCTGCGTGGATGATGTCCGATTGCACGCGATCACGGCCACCCCCACCACAGCGACGGAGACCCACCTCACAAACCAGCCGGTCGCCATATTTGAGCTGCGAAAACTCGCTGCACGCGATCATGGGTTCTCGGCCTTAACCGCACGGGGCTGTACAACAGCACCGGACGAGCCCTCATCTTGTCACAACAGGCAGTACCGAGTAAGGGGGCTCACATCTCTCCTCGCCCACGGCCCAGCCGACCGCAAGCCAGCACCTAGGCCAACACTGCGGCGAGCAGCGGGTCGATGGTCACCGCCGCGAACAGCAACGCAAGATAGGCGTTGGACAGATGGAAGAAACCCATCGTCTTCAACTGCGGTCCAGACACCCCCGCACGGACCCGGCGCAACAGGCGATGTGCCTGTACCAGCAGGATCGCCCCCAAAGCGACAGCCACGAGCGGGTAGAACAGCGTAGTCGCGGCCACCGGCCACAGCACCACCGACACTACGACCGTGGCCCAACTGTAGAGCACGCACTCCAGGGCGACCCGATGGTCACCGGCCACGACCGGCAGCATCGGCACATTGGCCGCGGCGTAGTCCTCGCGGTAGCGCATCGCCAGCGCCCAGGTGTGCGGCGGGGTCCAGAAGAACACGACGAGGAACAGCACGAAGGGGGCCCAGTCCAGCGAACCGGTGATGGCCGCCCACCCGATGAGGACCGGCATGCAGCCGGCGATGCCGCCCCAGACCACGTTTTGGGCGGTGCGCCGCTTGAGCAGCAACGTGTAGACGAAGATGTAGAACAGGATCGCGAACAGCGACAGCGCCGCTGAGAGCCAGTTGACCAGCGCGGCGAAACCGACCGTGGAGGCGACGGCGAGCACGAGGCCATAGAGCAGCGCCCCGCGCGGGGTCACCTGGTCCATGGCGACCGGGCGGCGCCGGGTACGACGCATCTCGGAGTCGATGTCGCGATCGATATAGCAGTTGATCGCGTTGGCGCTGGCCGCCGACATCGTGCCGAACACCAAGGTAGCCACCGCCGTCCACAGCGGCGGCACTCCCTGAGCGGCCACGAACATCACCGGGATGGTGGTGATGAGCAGCAGTTCGATGACGCGCGGCTTGGACAGGGCGATGTAGGCGCGCGCGTGGGCGAGCACGGAGCGAGCGGGAGGCGCACTGTTGAGACGCTCCTCGGCCGCTTCGGTGCTGTCGAGGCTGGGGGCGCCGGTGTGGGGGGAGCGGTTCAGCGGTGTCATCTACAGCCGTCGCGTTCCCAGCCGTTTCCCGCGGATCTCGCCGCCCACGGCGCAGTCTCGCCGCACACCACCTCTGGCTTCGCACTCGCGTCGCCGGTCGCGCGGCACGCAACGCACGGCGAACCGCGTCGGCTCTCCGGACACAGACACGCTGAACCTCAAAAGAATGTCGGGCCTACTGGACTGAGCGAACACTGGCGGGGCACCGACGGCGCCGTGCCTGCTCACCGCAGTGTTGACCGCGGTGGGACCGCAGCCTCGACGTCGCGGCACAGTCACGTGGGCGCTGCTGTGCGCACCTCACCTGTGGCCGTGCAACCGTACCCCGGTGACCCGAGATCCGCGGAACCCGTTCAACGACATACTGTAGTACTTGCCCGGCCCACCTCAGCGTGGGGCTCCCCCATTGTCGTGGCCGGCCAAGGCAGTGGCGGCGAGCGAGCCGTGTCCAGGCGCGGCGTGGGACCGTTACCAAGCAGCGGCCCCGCCACCCGAGGCTCCTCTCCCCCGCACCACGGTTGGAGCGTGTCGCTGCCCGGAGACCGGGTGGGTGAGAAGCGCACCCGCGGCGCAACGGCCCGGGGCCAGGGGCTCGCGAGGCGGACGGCGTGGCCGCCGGGCCGCCCCCGCGGTTGCCGCCGGCCCCAGGGAAAGGCCGCGTGCACAGAACAGACTGGGATGTTTTCAACGGGCGGCGGGGATGGGCGATGGGTGACGGTGGACGCATGCGTCCACCGTCACCCATCGGGCTGCCGAGATCGCGCAGCGATCGAGGCACGAGCGAACGGCGAACACCCCTCCAGCCCTAGCCGTCCGCAGACCAGAATCTAAAGCTGGCCTGCGGAAAGGACCAGGCCCTGTTAACCCGCGTTATCCACACCCGCTTCTCGGGCTATAGCGGCGCGAACACCGCCCCCGTGGGGCAACGAGGCCCATCCGCCGGCCATGCGCCACCACCAAGCCGGGCAACACCCTCTTTCCGGAAAACGCGATCCAAACTTCCGGAAAAGAGGTATAGCTCACGCTTGCCCGATCGACCTGGTCAGGCCGCGCGCGAAGCCGACGCTCCGAGATGAGGTATGCCGGGTATTCTGGCCGGCCACGTCAAAACGATAGGCTCACAGGAGGCCACTACTGCCGTGGTCATCGTCCAAAGGTACGCATAACCCCATCGCGTGTCTTTTCCCAACAGCCACCGCCTGGGGCGGCGGGCGCGGCAGGTGGATAGGCGTGCCGTTGGCCACCGCCATCGGGGCGCCATTCGGTCAGGACGATGCGATCTCGCTGTGACCCCATAACACCAGATCCAGACGGCGACGCCCGTCAGGTATGGATGCGCGAAAGGAGCCCTGAGCCCGCGTGAACATCGACACCTCGACTTCCCTGGAGTGGTCGGAGACGGACCGCCGCGCCGTGGATGTGGCCCGCGCCCTCGCGATGGACGCGGTCGAGGAGGCGGGCTCCGGCCACCCCGGTACCGCCATGAGCCTCGCCCCGGCCGCTTACCTGCTGTTCCAAAAGATCATGCGCCACGACCCGAACGCGCCGCAGTGGGAGGGCCGCGACCGCTTCGTGCTCTCGTGCGGGCATTCGAGTCTGACGCTCTACATCCAACTCTTCCTCGCCGGCTACGGGCTGAGCCTGGACGAGCTGAAGCGGCTGCGCCAGTGGGACAGCCTCACCCCCGGCCACCCCGAGTACGGCCACACCGCCGGTGTGGAGACCACGACCGGCCCGCTTGGGCAGGGGTTGGGCAACGCGGTGGGCATGGCCATGGCCGCCCGCCGGGAGCGCGGCCTGTTCGATCCGGACGCGGCCACGGGCGAAAGCCCCTTCGACCACTTCATCTACGCCATGTGCTCCGACGGCGACGTGCAGGAGGGCATCTCGCACGAGGTGAGCGCGCTGGCGGGGACCCACGAGCTGGGTAACCTCATCGTCCTCTACGACGACAACCACATCTCCATCGAAGACGACACCGCGATCGCCTTCTCCGAGGATGTCGGCGCCCGCTACGAGGCCTACGGGTGGCACGTCCAAGAGATCGACTGGACCGACGGCGGCGCCTACAAGGAAGACGTCGAGGCGCTCTACGACGCCGTCATCGCCGCTCAGGCCGAAACGGGGCGTCCCTCGCTCATCAGGCTGCGCACGATCATCGGCTGGCCGGCCCCCAACAAGCAAAACACCGGCGCCGCCCACGGGGCCGCGCTGGGTGCCGAGGAGGTCGCCGCGACCAAGCAGGTGCTGGGGCTGGACCCCCAAGCGCGCTTCGACGTGCCCGAGGACGTGCTCACCCACACCCGTGGAGCCGTCGAGCGTGGCCGAGAGATGCACGCGGCCTGGGAGCAACTGCTGGACTCCTGGCGCGGCGGTGCGGGCGAGCGCGCCGAACTGTTCGACCGGCTGTCGTCGGGCAAGCTGCCTGAGGACTGGGAGCAGGCGCTGCCCACCTTCGAGGCCAGTGAGAAGGGCGTCGCGACCCGCAAGGCCTCGGGGGAGATCCTGACCGCGATGGCTTCGGTGCTGCCCGAGGTGTGGGGTGGCTCGGCCGACCTGGCCGGCTCCAACAACACCACTCCCAAGGGCGAGCCCTCGTTCCTGCCGCAGGAGCGCTCCACCAAGCAGTTCTCCGGCCACAAGTACGGCCGGGTGATGCACTTCGGCGTGCGCGAGCACGGGATGGGGGCGATCCTCAACGGCATCGCGCTGCACGGGCCCACCCGCCCCTACGGCGGCACGTTCCTGGTGTTCAGCGACTACATGCGTCCGGCGGTCCGGTTGGCCGCGCTCATGCGGCTACCCGTCACCTACGTGTGGACCCACGACTCCATCGGTTTGGGGGAGGACGGCCCCACCCACCAGCCCATCGAGCACCTGTGGGCGTTGCGGGCCATCCCCGGCCTGGATGTGATCCGCCCCGCTGACGCCAATGAGACCGCTGTCGTCTGGCGCACCCTCATCCACAACGACGACCGTCCGGCAGCGTTGGCACTGACCCGCCAAAACGTGCCCACGCTGGACCGCCAGACCTACGCATCGGCCGAAGGCGCCTCCCGGGGCGGCTACGTGCTGGCCGAGGCCAGCACCTCGACACCGACGGCCATCATCATCGCCACGGGCAGCGAGGTCGCCATCGCGCTGTCCGCCCGCGAGCAACTGGAGGCCGAGGGCACCCCCACGCGCGTGGTGTCGATGCCCAGTGTCGAGTGGTTCGCCGCACAGGAGGAGTCCTACCGGCACAGCGTGCTGCCGCCCGCGGTGCGCGCCCGGGTGTCGGTGGAGGCCGGCGTTGCCCTGGGGTGGCGCGAGTTCGTCGGCGACGCCGGAGAGTCGGTGAGCCTGGAGCACTTCGGCGCCTCGGCGCCCTACCAGACGTTGTACGAGAAGTTCGGCATCACGCCCGACCACGTAGTGAGCGCGGTGCGCGCGAGTATCGCGCGAGCCGGCGGCGAGCAGTCAACAACCTCGGAAAGCTGACCGGTCAGGCAAAGGGTCCTCCACCAGGGCGCGGAGGGCCCTTTCGCTCGTCGGGGGCGAGGCGCATCGCGGGGCTGGCGGTGCCCGCCGGCGGCAGAGCGGGGTTTCGCCCTCTGTGTGCGCGGCAGTGACTATGGAGGAGAGTGCGCGGCCGGCTCCTGGTATCGACGACAACGAGGAGATGACGAAACACCATGGTGAACCCGCTGAAGAAGCTCTCCGACGAAGGTGTGGCCGTCTGGATCGACGACATCAGCCGCGAGGCGCTGCGTAGGGGCGAACTCGCCGAGATGATCCGTGACCGCCACGTCGTCGGGGTGACCTCCAACCCCACGATTTTCGAGAAGGCCCTCAAGGAGGGCGAGGCCTACGACGCCCAGGTACGCGACCTCAGACGACGAGGAGTCTCGGTGGAGGAGGCCGCGCGGGCCATCACCACCTACGACATCCGGTGGGGCGCCGACGTGCTGCGAGACGTCTACGAGGCCACCGGTGGGCGCGACGGCCGGATCTCGCTGGAGGTCGACCCGCGCCTGGCCCGCGACACCGAGCGCACCATCGCCGAGGCTCGTGCGCTGTGGTGGCTGGTGGATCGGCCGAATCTGTTCATCAAGATCCCCGCGACCGTGGAGGGGCTGCCGGCGATCACTGCGGCGCTGGCCGAGGGCATCAGCGTCAACGTCACGCTGATCTTTTCGTTGGAGCGCTACCGCGCGGTCATGGACGCTTTCCTCGCCGGGTTGGAGCAGGCCCGCGACAACGGGCACGACCTGAGCACGATCGCCTCCGTGGCCTCCTTCTTCGTCAGCCGGGTCGACACCGAGATCGACAAGCGGCTGGAGAAGATCGGCACCGACGAGGCCAAGGAGCTGCGCGGGCGCGCCGCGATCGCCAACGCCCGCCTGGCCTACGCCGCTTTCGAGGAGGTTGTGGCCACCGAGCGCTGGCGCTCCCTGGAGCGCTCCGGCGCCCAGGTGCAGCGGCCCTTGTGGGCCTCTACGGGCGTCAAAGACCCCTCTTATGACGACACCCGCTACGTGACCGGCCTGGTGGCGCCCGACACCGTCAACACGATGCCCGGCGCCACGCTGGCCGCGGTGGCCGACCACGGCGAAATCACCGGCGACACGGTGCGCGGCAGCTACGAGCAAGCGCGCGCTGACCTGGCCGCGCTGGCCGAGGTCGGGATCGACTACGACGACGTGGTGGCGGTCCTGGAGGACGAGGGCGTCGAGAAGTTCGAGAAATCTTGGGAAGGGCTGCTCTCCGGTGTCTCACAGCAGCTCGACGCTTCCTGAGCCGATATTGCGCCCAGCGGCGAGCGCCGGCTCGCCGATTCGGGTAGAAGAGGAACATGAGTGCCGGCCGGCACGCGCCATCGGCCGTGACAATGGGCCGGCGGGCAACGGTGCCCCTCCGGCGCGCCGTGCCGTCCGGCTTTCCATCACGGGTGCGAACCACGGAAGGATCAGCCGCTTTGAGCAGTGAGCAGGTAAACGCCGCGAACCTCACGGTCACGCTGCGTGCCACGGTAGGAGACGCCGTTAGTGCCGCGTTGCGGACGCTGCGAGGCGAGGGCGTGGCCGCGAAGCTGGCGGCCAAAGATGCGTCGCTGTGGGGGCCGCAGGCCCAATCCGAGGCGGCGATCCGGTTGGGATGGGTGGATCTGGCTCGCTCCTCGCGCGAGCTGCTTCCCGAGATCGAGCGCATCGTCGCGCGGAAACGGGCGGCCGGCCTCGATCACGTCGTGCTGGCGGGCATGGGCGGCTCCTCACTGGCGCCCGAGGTCATCGTAGCCAGCCGTGGCGGGGAACTGACCACGCTCGACACCACCGACCCGCACCAGGTGCGCCGGGCCATGGCCGACCGTTTGGACCGCACCGTGCTCGTGGTCTCTTCCAAGAGCGGTACCACGGTCGAGACCGACAGCCACCGCCGCGCCTATGAGCAGGCGTTCCGCGAGGCCGGCATTGACCCGGCCGACCGGGTGGTGGTGGTCACCGACCCCGGTTCCCCGTTGGCCGATCTGGCGGCCGAGCACGGCTACCCCACGGTGCTGGCCGACCCCAACGTCGGTGGCCGCTACAGCGCGCTCACCGCGTTCGGGCTGGTTCCCAGCGCCCTTGCCGGAGTCGACGTGGCGGCGCTGCTGGACGAGGCCGCGGCGCTGAGCGAAACGCTGGCCGGTGACTCCGACAACCCCGCGCTCGAATTGGGCGCGGCGTTGGGAGGGTTCAGCGGTCACGACAAGATCGTGCTCGCCGGGGAGACGCCGGTGGGCATGGGTGACTGGATCGAACAGCTCGTGGCCGAGTCCACCGGAAAGGAGGGCACGGGGCTGCTGCCGGTCGTGGTCGAAAGCGCCGAGGCCGCTGGTTTCGCGCCGGGACCCGACGCCCACCTCGTGGCCTTCGACGAGAACGCCACCCCCGACGTGCCGCTGGCCGACACGTTGGTCGCCGGCCCGCTGGGCGCGCAGTTCCTGGCGTGGGAGTACGCGACCGCCGTTGCGGGCCGACTGCTGGGGATCAACCCGTTCGACCAGCCCAACGTCCAAGAGTCCAAGGACAACACTAAGGCGCTGCTTGAAAAGTCGCTGGCGGCCGGAGACAGCGACGACCCGCTGGCGGGCGGCGCGCCCCTGCTGGTCGACGGGGCGGTCGAGGTGCACTGCGCCGACGCCGCACTGTTCGCCGACGCCAAAGACCTCACCGAGGTGCTGCAACGGCTGGTGCGCGCGGTTCCCGAAGCCGGCTACCTGGCGGTCATGGCCTACCTGGACCGCTATGGGGACGCCTCGGCGGCGGCGCTGCGGCCGATGTTGGCGTCACTGACCCCCTGCCCGGTCACGTTCGGCTGGGGACCGCGGTTCTTGCACTCCACCGGCCAGTACCACAAGGGAGGGCCGGCCAACGGCGTCTTCCTACAACTCACCGGCGAGGTCACCGAGGATCTCGATGTCCCCGGCCGGGCCTACTCCTTCGGACGGCTACAACTGGCCCAAGCCCTCGGCGACTTCGGCGCGCTCGGGGATCGCGGTCGCCCCGCGGTGCGGCTGCACCTGCGGGAGCGCTCCGCCGGCCTGGCACGGCTCCACGAGGCTCTGGAGCGCGTGGAGCCCTGACACCGCGCTCGTGCGGCCGGCGTCGTGACGGACGCGCCCCACCGTCGCCCCGCCTGGGCGGGGCGACGGTGTCCCTCCACCTATCGGCATAGGACTCACCGCGACGAAGCAGGGAGCACAACGTGAAAGAACCGGTGATGCCCGGGGCGGTGCCCAATCCGCTGCGCAACACGCTGGACCGGCGGCTGCCGCGCATCGCCGGCCCCAGCGTGCTCGTGCTGTTCGGGGTCACAGGCGATCTGGCCCGCAAGAAACTGCTGCCGGCTATCTACGACTTGGCCAACCGTGGCCTGCTGCCTCCCGGGTTCGGCCTGGTGGGGTTCGCGCGTCGGGAGTGGGAACACGAGGACTTCGCCCAAGTCGCCCACGACGCTGTGCGCGAGCACGCCCGGACGCCGTTCCGTGAGGACGTGTGGCGTCAGCTCAGTGAAGGGGTGCGCTTCGTTCCCGGCGAACTGGACGATGACGCGGCCTTCGACCGGCTCGCCGCGACCGTCCGCGACCTCGACGCCCAGCGCGGCACCGGCGGCAACTACGCCTTCTACCTTTCGCTGCCGCCCAAGCTGTTCCCGACCGTGGTTAAACAGCTCAAGCGCTCGGGGCTAGCCGAGTCCACCGAGGACGGTTGGCGACGTGTGGTCATCGAGAAGCCCTTCGGCCACGATCTGGAGAGCGCCCAGGAGCTCAACGCCGTCGTCGACGAAGTTTTTCCGCCCCAGTCGGTGTTTCGCATCGATCACTACCTGGGCAAGGAGACGGTGCAAAACACGATGGCGCTGCGGTTCGCCAACACCTTGTTCGAACCGCTGTGGAACCGCAGCTACGTCGACCACGTGCAGATCACGATGGCCGAGGACATCGGCGTGGGGGGAAGGGCCGGCTACTACGACGGCATCGGGGCCGCCCGCGACGTCATCCAAAACCACCTGCTGCAACTGCTGGCGCTCGTGGCGATGGAGGAACCGGTGTCGTTCAACGCCGACGCCATCCGCGCCGAGAAGGAGAAGGTGCTTTCCGCGGTGCGGCTGCCCTCCGATCTGGCCACCGGGACCGCCCGAGGCCAGTACGCGGCGGGGTGGCAAGGCGGCGCCGAGGTCGTGGGTTACCTGGAGGAGGACGGGATTCCCGCCGATTCCGACACCGAAACCTACGCCGCGGTGAAGCTGGAGGTCAACACCCGACGCTGGGCGGGAGTGCCGTTCTACCTGCGCACGGGCAAGCGGCTCGGGCGGCGGGTCACCGAGGTGGCGCTGGTGTTCCAACGGGCTCCGCACCAGGTGTTCAGCCAAACCGAGACCGAGGAGTTGGGGCAGAACGCACTGGTGCTGCGGATTCAACCCAACGAGGGCGTGACGCTGCGGTTCGGCTCCAAGGTGCCGGGAGCGGCCATGGAGGTGCGCGACGTGAGCATGGACTTCACCTACGCCCAGTCTTTCACCGAGTCCAGCCCGGAAGCCTACGAGCGGCTCATTCTCGACGTCCTCATCGGGGACCCACCGCTGTTCCCCCGGCAGGAGGAAGTGGAGCTGTCGTGGCGCATCCTCGACCCGATCGAGGAGTTCTGGGCCAAACAGGGGCAGCCCGAACAGTACGAGTCGGGCGGGTGGGGGCCGCAGTCGGCCCACGATCTGCTGGCGCGCGACGGTCGACAGTGGCGACGCCCGTGACCGCGAGCGCACCGTCCACCCGGCGCACCGGCCCCGGCAGGCGCGCCCATATCCGCCGGCGCCGCCCCGCGCGCCACGGCGAGTAGGCCCGGACCTCACGAAAGGAGGCGGGCGCGGTCCCGTCGCCGCGAACCGGCGGGAGCGCCCAACGATTCGATGACGCTGTACCTTCCGCGCACCACCACCTCCGAAATCACTGAAGCGTTGGCTGCCGAGCGCCACAGCATGGGCGGCGGCGCGATGAACATGGTCCTGACGTTGGTCATCGTCACCGACGAGGCCGACCACTACGACGCGGTGCGCGCCGCCACCGAAGCGGGCCACGAGCACCCTAGCCGGGTCCTGGTGCTCATCCGCCGTGACGCCGACGCCGAACCCAGCATCGACGCCGAGATCCGCAGCCCCGGAACCTCAGGGCCGGGCGAGGCGGTGCTGCTGCGCCTCTACGGGCCGCTGCGCGACCACCCCGACTCGGTCGTCACTCCTCTGCTGGCACCCGACGCGCCGGTCGTGGCGTGGTGGCCTGGCGTGGGGCCGACGAACCCGGCGGGCGATCCGGTGGGGCGGCTGGCCCAGCGCCGGATCACCGACGCGCTACGTGCCGCGGACCCGGTGCGTGACCTGCTCGCACGGATCTCGCACTACCGGCCGGGCGATACCGACCTCACCTGGACCCGGCTCACGCCATGGCGCTCGCTTTTGGCCTCGACCATGGACCAGCCGTGCGGATGGGTGAGCGCGGCCGAGGTCACCGCCGAACCCTACTACCCCAGCGCCGACCTGCTCGTAGCCTGGCTGTCGGAACAGTTGGAGGTACCCGTGGAGCGGCGCGAGTCCAACGGTCCCGGCATCACCAGCGCCACACTCGTCACCGAAGGGGGCGACATCACCATCAACCGTCTCGACGGACGGGTGGCCACCCTCTCGCGGCCGGACCGGCCCAGCCAGGCCGTGGCGCTGGCGCGGCGGCGCGCCAGCGAAGCGCTGTCGGAGGAGTTGGGCCGCCTCGACCCAGACCAGATCTACGAGAGCACCGCCAAGCACATGGGCACGCTGCTCAAGCAGGCGAACCAAGCGGGAGTAGGGGGTTGAGCGCCCCCGCCGTGGTGGTCCACCGCGACGCCGACCTGCTGGCCAAGGCAACAGCGGCGCGCGTGATCACCACCCTCGTCGACGCCCAGGCCGCCCGAGGCCACGCCGCGATCGCGCTCACCGGTGGCACGATCGGCATCGCGGTGCTGGACCAGGTGCGCCGCGAGCCCGCCCGCGACGCGGTCGACTGGCGGCGCCTGGACGTGTGGTGGGGCGACGAGCGTTTCCTGCCCAGCGGAGACCGCGAACGCAACGAGACCCAGGCACGCGAGGCGCTCCTGGACCACCTGGAGCTCGACCCGGCGCGGGTGCACCCGATGCCCGCCGCCGACAGCGCCGCCGACACTCCCGAACAGGGTGCCCACCGCTACGCCGAAGAACTGCGGGCGGCAGCCGAACGCGCGGGCGCCCCGACGACGCCGGCCCTGGACCTGGTGTTGCTGGGGGTGGGACCCGACGCCCATGTGGCCTCGCTGTTTCCCCAAGCACCGGCGCTGGCCGAGACTGAACGCACGGTGGTGGCGGTGCACGGATCGCCGAAACCTCCGCCGACGCGCGTGACACTGACCGTGCCCGCCATCAAGGCGGCGCGCGAGGTGTGGTTGCTGGCTTCCGGCACGGCCAAGGCCGAAGCGGTGGGGCTGGCGCTGCGCGACTCCGGCTCAGCAGGGGCGCCCGCGGCGCGGGCACGGGGCCGCTCGCGGACGCTGTTCCTGCTCGACGAAGCGGCAGCGGGACAGGTGCCGAGCGAGCTGCCCCCGGCGCGAGACTGACTCGGACCGTGGGGTGTCGGCCGCTGGCCGGCACCCCACGGCGTTGCTGGTGTTGGCTCGGGGCCGTACGGCCCCGAGGAGCGGCGATCAGGGAGTGTAGACCTCGGGCCAGGTCGGGGCCGCCATGCCGTCACCGAGGAAGAAACTGGGGTGCGGCGGCTGGTTGTAGGCGGTGTTCTGCCAGGCGATGGCCACCCGGTACTGGGTGTCGTGCATCAGGGTGGGCAGTCGCATGTCGGTGGTGATCGGGGTGGCGTAGATGCGCAGCGCCCGGTTGTCGCTGGTGCGCCACATGACTTCCTCACGCCAGTCTCCGAGGATGTCGCCGCTCAAGGACGGCGTGGCCTTGGTGCCGTTGTTGGAGGCCACCCCCGATCCGGTGAGCAGTCGAGTTTCCCCGCCAGGACCGTACTTGTCGATGCGGGTCTGGTCGAGCAGCTCGCGCACGGGGTCACCGTCCCACCAGCTCAGGAAGTTCGTCGAGGAGGGCTGGCGGCCGATGTCGTTGCCTTGGCCGTCGAACAGACCGCTGATGCCGCCGCCGGCGGCCCAGAATTCCGCTCCGGGGTTGTCGGCCCAGATGTCGGCGGCTACGCCGCGCCCGGGCCCCTCTTCGCCACTGTTGGTGGGCTTGCGCCACAGCGTGGTACCGGTGGCGGCGTCGTCGAGGTGTGCCCCGGCGCTGCCGCCATGGCGTTCTTGGATGTTGAAGACCTCCAGCCCGGACCGGTCGGGGAGGAAGTCACTCACGTGCAGCGCGTCGCCGTGGCCGTAGCCAGTGCTCCACAGCCCACTGCCGTCGTGGTCGACGGCCATCGCCCCGTAGATGACTTCGTCACGGCCGTCGTTGTCGGCGTCGGCGATGCTCAACTGGTGGTTGCCCTGCCCGGCCCACTGCGAGCCGGCCTCGTCGCTGTCGAAGGCCCAACGCTGGGTGAGCTGGCCGTCGCGCCAGTCGTAGGCCACGATCACCGAGCGCGTGTAGTAGCCGCGGGCCATGATCAGGCTGGGCCGGGTGCCGTCCAGGTAGGCGACGCCGGCCAGGAACCGGTCGACACGGTTGCCGTAATCGTCGCCCCAGGCCGAGACGTCACCGCGGGGCGGATGGTAGTCGACAGTGCTCAGCTCAGCGCCGGTCTGGCCGTCGAAGACGGTGAGAAACTCCGGTCCGTCCAGGACATAGCCCCCGCTGTTGCGGTAGTCGGCGCCGGCGTCGCCGATGACGGTGCCGGTGCCGTCGACGGTGCCGTCAGCCGTCTTCATCGCCACCTCGGATCGGCCGTCGCCGTCGAGGTCGTAGACCATGAACTGGGTGTAGTGGGCACCGGAGCGGATGTTGCGGCCCAGGTCGATGCGCCATAGCCGGGTGCCGTCCAGCTCGTAGGCGTCGACGATGGTGGGGCCGGTGTAGCCGGACTGGGAGTTGTCCTTGGCGTTGGTGGGTTGCCACTTCAGCACGATCTCGTAGCTGCCGTCCCCGTCGAGGTCTCCGACACTGGCGTCGTTGGCCTCGTAGCTGTAACTGTCATCGGGGGTGCTGCCACCGGCCGGGATATCGAGGGGCACATCCAGGTAGCCGTTGCTGAACGCCAGCGAGGACTCCGAGGCGCTCTGCTCAGTGCCGTCCACGACGGGGCGTACCGTGTAGCTGGCCCCGGCGGAGGCCCCCTGATCCAGGTAGGAGGTGACGTCGGTAAGCGGCGTGGAGTTGAGGCGGGTGCCGTCGCGGTAGACGTTGAATGCGACGTCTTGGGGGTCGGTGGCCAGCAGCCGCCAGCTCACCAGGTTGGCGTCACCGGTGCGGACGCTGATCAGTCCGCGTCCCAACTCCTCGACCTGGCGCCCGTCTCCGCTGCCGCCGTCGTCTCCACCGTCATCTCCACCGTCGTCGCCGTCGTCGCCGCCGTCGGTGGTGCCGTCGCAGGTGGTGCCGTTGAGGGTGAAGCTGGTGGGGGCGGTGTTGGTGCCGGTGTGGGTGGCTTGGAACCCGAAGGTGACGGTGGCGTCGGTGGCGATGGTGGCGTTGTAGGAGACGTTGCTGACGCTGACGCTAGAGCCGGACTGACTGGTCTGGCCGTTCCAGGTGTTGGTGATCTGCTGGCCGTTGGAGAACTCCCAGTCGAGGCTCCAGCCGTCGATGGGATCGCCCAGGTTGGTGACCTCGACATTGGCGGTGAAGCCGGAGTTCCACTGGTTGACCGAGTAGTCGACTTCGCAACCGGTGGCCGCGGCGGCAGGGGCGGCCACGCTCAGTAGGGAGCCACCAAGCACTACAGCGGCAGTGATGGCCGGCGCGGGTCTCTCCCCTGCACGGCGGGGAGTATGGGGGGTTGTTTTCATGCTCCTCACTCCTCGCCCCGCTCGGAGGAGGCGGCGTGCGCCTGAATCGAAGCGGGGCAATTGTGCGGGTGGTCGTCGCGACGCGCGGGGACGGGAAACCGTCCCGCCGCGTCGCGGGGGGATAACGACAGCGCACCGGAAACGCAATTGGGAGCGCTCCCAATGTGGTGCACGCCACAAAAGGTAACACGGACGACACAGCGACAACAGAGGGTGAAATAAAACGATTCATAATCCCCGGTGGGACGCCCCGCCACCGTGGGGCTGACATGGGTGAGCGGCTACATGCAGCCGCTCCTCCGCGAGCCACCGGACGAGCGTGGGCAGCGCTGACCGCGCCGCTCACTGACGCGAAGAGACGACACCGGCCAGGCGCCGAAGCGGGGACACGCGGTGGTAGCACCTGACGGTGCGCTCCAGTGTGGCACGGTCGACGCCGCTTCGACGCCCCCTGGCCGCCAGAAAAGGCGAACGTTTTTGCCGGTTGTGGCCCGTAGCCCGCGCCGTGCCGCTTCCCCACCCGTTGCCTTGGGGAAGCCTCGGTGGGCTCGGAGAGCGGTCGCTGCGGCGGGCTATCAACGGAGGAATCCCGGTGAATCGGTGGAACCGACGGGGGCGCTGCGATATCCAAGTGGCCATGAGTGATGTGAAGTGCCCCAAATGCCCTGGCACGCTGGCGCGACAGAATCTGGTCGGCGTCACTATCGACCAGTGCGACTCCTGCCGAGGGATCTTTCTCGACCGCGGTGAACTGGAGGAACTGCTGGAAGCCGAGCACCGCTGGAGCCGTGGCCACAAGACCGAGTACACCGGCGGCCGGCGCCGCCGCGCAACCGATGAGGAGGACGCCTACGAATCGACCGACTACCACGGGGAACGACGTCGTAGGCAGGCCAGCTTCCTCGCCGAAATCTTCGACTAGCCCGGGCGGGTTCCGGTGATACCGGCCGGGACGCTGTCTTGACTCTCGACCAGCGCTGTAACGACGGGGGACGACGCTGTGGCGATGCACGGCAGGAAACCAGGTGGCCGCCCCCTCCTCGCAACCTGGTCGAAGGAATTTTCCGACTTCCTCGACCGATTCGACCGCGGCTTTCCTGGCGGGTAAATCCCGCCGCCAAGCCGACTTCTCCCCGCACGGACTGACTCAGCGAACTGGAACGCAGGAGCGGGTGGAGCCTGGCTGAAACCACCGGCGAGAACAGCCCCGGTACCTACTCGACTTCTAAGCCTGGGACACCGATGGTCTGGGCGAGGGCACCCGCGCCTCCGCCCAGACCATCGCGACGCCCAGCGCGCACACTCATCTCCGACGACACAGAACTCCTCGGGACGGGCGCGAAATTGGCCGGGGCGCCCGCCAGTACTTCGCAACCGTCCCGCCCACGATTCTTCGCAGACTCTGGGAAGAGAACCTTGTCAACTTCACCCGAGCCCTGAAGGGCCGGGTTCCTTGCTGGATCGTGTCGAAGGGACCTCAGTCGGAGGAGAGTCGCACCAGGGCTTCGGCAACCTCGACAAGATCGGAGCCGCTCACGTCCGGTGCTGTGAAGACGTCCCCGTAGCGACCTTCCAACCGCTCACACCAACCAGCGAGACAGCCGGCACGTTTGGCTCCATGGCAGTCCCAGGCGTGCACCGCGACCAGCGCCATGTTGTCCGGTGACGTCCCGAGTTCGTTGGCAGCCACGCGGTAGATGGACGGCGCGGGTTTCCAGGTACCGGCCTGCTCCGCAGTGACCACGTGATCCACGTAGCGCGCCAGTCCCGCCTGTTCCAGAAACCGTGCCGTGTTCTCCACGCTGCCGACGGTCAAGCACCCAACCCGCAGCCCGGCTTCGGACAACCGGCGCAACGCCGGTTCGGCATCGGGGTAGGCCGGCAGATGGCCGAACCCCTCCAATACGTAGTCGATGTCGTTCTCGGTGGCGGTGTGCTCGGTGTCGGTGCGTAACGCTTGTCTTGCCACCGACTCGAACGTCCCGAAATCCCCGCTGAGGGTCAGGGCCATCGAGTCGCGTTGAAAGCGCATGAACCACGGCTGCAACAGATGCGCGGGTTGGCCGATCCTCTCCAGACGCGCGCGGAGCGGCTCCAGATTCAGCAGAGTTTCGAGCACATCGAAGGCGACGGCGTGCGGGCGAGCAGTCACGAGAGCCCCCTGTGTTGGCGATTCAGCTTCCGAACGATACTGTACATACCGGTTTGTATGGCACCAATACCGGGAGGAAACAACGGTGGCGGCAGCACAGCAGCCGAAGGCCGAAAGCGGACTCTCGGCAGCGGATCGCATCCTGGCCACTGCTTCGATGCTGTTCTACGAGCGGGGAATCCGAGCGACGGGGGTCAACACGATCGCCGAGCGAGCCGCGGTTACGAAGGTCACTCTCTACGCCCACTTCGGTTCCAAAGACGGACTGGTGGCAGCGCACCTGCGCGCCCGTAACCAAAGGTGGTGGAGCGAGTTCGGCGAATTCCTCGCCGAGTGTGTCACCACCGAGGAACGCCTGAAAGCGATGTTCGACGCCTACCAAGCCTGGACGTTGGCGGGTGGGTTCCGCGGGTGCGGCTTCGTCAACGCCTCCACCGAGCTCACCGCCCCCGACCATCCCGGCCACGCCATCATCAGCGACCACAAGGAAGGTGTCCGGCGTTACCTCGAAGCCTTCGCCACCGAAGCCGGATGCCTGCGTCCGGCGGATGTGGCCGAGGAATGGTTCCTCTTGCTGGAAGGAGCCATGGTGACCGCGTCTCTACGGCACAGCACCGCCCCTCTTGACCACGCTCGCCAAGCCGCCCTCCGCTTGCTGCCGACCGTGCCCCCGGAATAGCCATCGCGTGCTGTCATGTACCGAGATGGTTGGGACTCGGCGCTTTTTTTGGGAGGTGCTTCTATGGGTTTGTCAAGCCGGGGGGTGGGCTGTGCCTGGAGGGTTTGCCGTTGGCTCGTGCCTCGATCGCTGCGCGATCTCAGCAGCCCGGGGCGGGCTGTGCCTGAGGTGGCACGGGTACCACGACAGGGGCTGGGGCCGACGTGGAGCCACCACCGCGACAAGGCAGGCGGAGGCCGGGGCCGACGCCGTAACCGGGCAGACGGGAACGAGACCACCACCACAACCGGGCAGACGGGAGCGGGGTCGACGCCGTGACGAGGCAACCAGGAGGCGAGCACCACGACAAGGCAGACGGGGCGGCTCGGCGGGTTCCGGCGTGTTCTCAGCCACCACCCCACCGGCATACCCCCCACCAGCAGCACCCGGCACAACAGCGGTGCGTCAAAGACACAGCGCCCCCGTCAAAGCTGCCGAGATCGCGAAGCGATCGAGGCACGAGCGACGAAAAACCCCGCACGCTCTCCCCAGACCGAAGCCACACCCCGCCACATTGCCCCCGGGGGGCGCCATCGGTCACAGCAGCGTCCCGGCCGGTGCTCCCGGCCCCGCCTTCGTTCTCCGTTGCTCACCCGCGTTGCAGTCCCGGTCGACCGGCCTCGGTGACGAACCTAGCGGCCGTGGTGACTGTTCCACGGTCGTCGGCCTCCACGTGGTCGACCGTCATAAACTCCGCCTGCGCCTGCTCGTGGGTCAGGGTGAGCCGCACGTAGCCACGGCGGGCCGCGTAGAAGTCGACGTGGTCGTTACTCAACCAAATGGGGGCGTAACGATCGGTCTCGGCGCCGTCGCCATCGGAGGAGATCGACGTCGTGACCACTTCGGTACCGATCGTGGCCGAGTCGGGATCGGCGAAGTCGGCTTTGAGATCGATCGCGGCGTGGCGGTGGATGTCGCCGGTGAGCACCAGCGGGTTGGCGACCTCATGGCGGGTGAGGGTGTCGAACAGCCGCCGCCGGTTGGCGGTGAAGCCGTCCCACTGGTCCATGCTGTAGCTGGTGCCGGCACCGGTGTCACGGTCGATTCGAGCCATCACCACCTGCTGGGCGAGCACGTTCCACGTCGCGCTGCTGTCGCGTAGGCCGCTGTAGAGCCACTGTTCCTGCTCACGGCCGAGGATGCTACGGCTGGGATCGGTGTGTTGCCCCCCGGGTTCGCCACCGTCGGCCGGTACGGGGTCTCGGTATTGGCGGGTGTCGAGCACATTGATCTGGGCAAGGCGGCCAAAGCTCAACCGCCGGTAAAGGCGCATGTCGGGGCCTGCGGGCAGGAGCCGTTTCCCCACAGGCTGGTTTTCGTACCAGGCTCGGTAGGCGGCGGCGCGCCGACGCGCGAATTCCTCGGCACTGGCACCGTAGCGGGAGTCACGGTCGGCGTAGTTGTTCTCGACCTCGTGATCGTCGGTGGTCACGATCCAGGGGGCGTGGGCGTGCGCGCGCCGCAGGTGGGGATCGCTCTTAGCGAGCGCATAGCGCAGCCGGTACTGCGCCAGCGTCTCAGCGGGCACCGCATAAGCGGCTCCCGGCAGGCCGACGCCCTGGCGCCACAGATTGTCGTCGGTGATGGCGTTCTCGTAGATGTAGTCACCGAGGAAAAGCACGGCGTCCAGATCCTGCTCCGCGAGATCGCGGTAGGCGGTGTAGTGGCCGTGGTACCAGGCTTGGCACGAGGCCATGGCCAAGCGCAACCTGTCGACGGTGCCCTGGTGCGGGGGTGCGGTCTTGGTGCGACCCACGGGGCTGAGCTGGGTGCCGACGCGGAACCGGTAGAAGTATTCGCGCCCCGGTTGGAGACCAGTGACCTCCGGGTGGACCGCGTGGGCGAGCTCGGGCGACGCTACGGCGGCACCGCGGCGTACTGTATCGGTGAACCGCTCGTCGGTGGCGACCTCGTAGTGCACGGCATAGTCGCGCTCCGGCATCGCGGCACGACCGTCCTCGGCTCGTGGCTGGGGAGCGAGCCGGGTCCACAGGACGACGCTGTTGGGGGTGGGTTCGCCCGAGGCGACTCCCAGTTGGAACGGGTCGCTAGGGGCACGGGTGGTGGTGGGCGCGGCGTGGGCCGGGGTACCCGTGCCCAGGACGAAGGCGGCGGTACTGATGCCGGTGAGAGTGAGGAAAGTGCGTCGGTCAGGGGGCGAAAGACCGTCGTCACAAAGCATTCATCGCATCCATCCGCTGGGGAAACACGGCCGGCTCGATGGTCGGCGCCCCACTTTGAGAGCGAATGGCCAAGCGATGAGGTGAACGTGGCCACTGGCGGACGAGTTCGGTGACGCGCCCACCAGTGGGCCCATGGGTATGCCAGGGGTGTAACGAGGTTGGCGGGCGGCTGGCGAGACGGTAAACCGGCTCGCGGAGCTGTTAGGCGGCCGGAGCGGTCGAGGTAGGCGTCACCGATTGGCGGTGGGGCCGTCCCCAGGGGAGCAGCCGATCTACGGCGAGATCACCGCCGCGAAAGCCTAGCGCCAAGGCGGCGGCGCCCAGGACGAGTACCAACTCATAACCGCCCAGCAGCGGAGTTCCCAGGTGGGCGAAGAGGTAGGCGGCTGCCATCTGGGCGGCCAGCACGATCCCGACCACCGGCAGCGCAAAACCGATGAGCAGCGCGATACCGCCGCTGACCTCGACGAGGATCGCCACGACGGCGCTCACCTGGGGCAGGGGCACCCCCATGCCGGCGAATCCGCCGGCGGTACCGTCGATTCCAGCGGTCAGCTTCTGCCCGCCGTGGGCGATGAAGACGGCGCCCACGGCGATGCGGGCGATGAGCGTGGCGACGTTCGCTGTCACGCTGATGGCGGGGGAACCCGGTTGGGACATGGTGGCTGTCTCCTTGGTGGATGGGAGGAACACGACGGAACACCGAAAAAATAATCCAGCAAGTATCTTATTAGAAAGAGAAATCGTGTCTCGTCCTCCCGGCGAACACGTACCACTGGCCACACTCGCCTACAGCGACGTCGGCGAGCGGCAACGCCCCTCTCCCCCGCCGGGCGTCGCGCACCACGTCGCGACCGAGTACATTCTGTGCCTTGACCCACGCGCGATAGGCTTTCCCTTCTGCCGGATGCGCCCCCGTGCCACAGGGAAAGGACGCCAAATTCGCGGCCTTTCCGGCGCGAGAACACGTTCTATACTCCGCTAAGCTCGTAATATCGCCCCGTGCCAGCTAGCCGGCCCAACCGAGGCGCTTCCCTCCGTCCCGCACGATGAACGGTATGCCGCCGCATACCGGAAATCGCATAGCACGGAACCCCACTTCGAACGCGTGTATGATTCACTCGCGAGTACCTGTAACGACTACCGAAGGGATGCCACCGCCGTGGTCACCGAGGTCTTCACGCGCAAGTATTGCGATCTGCACGCCGTCAGCGATGAGAAGGTCGAGGCGACCGAGGTCATCCAGTTCGCGTGGGACGGCGCTCTCCGCGAGATCGACGCATGCAGCGAGTGCAGGAAAGAGTACGACGCCCGGTTCGAGCCGGTGGTCGATCAGTCCCGCCCGGTGAAGAAGCGCCGCACCACCAAGTCCAAGAGCCAGGACGAATCCACAAAGACCGCCGACAATTCACAGCAATCCGAGCAGGAGGAGTCGGCGGAGGGCTGACGGGCTCCGCGCGATCACCTCGGTCGTAGCGGCGGGGCCGCACCTAGCGGCCCCGCCTCCCCTCTACCACGAGGTGCACCCGAGAGCCGTCCCAGGGCCGCAGCGGCCAGTGGTACGTGGCTACCGTACGCTTTCCAGACCGCCCAGGGTGGAATGACCGGCTGATCCACACGTGAGAGCAGGCGCCGAAGCGCGGCAGGACGTACTACGTCCCCGCGCCGCCGACAGCGCAGGGACGTAAGAACACTATGGTAGGCTGGCCCGCCCCCCTTTTTGCTGGGTCGGCCTACCCCCTACCAGGCGGGGGCTCCGGACAACGGCATACCCGGCGCTCCCGTTTGGGACAGCAGCGTCATCAGGCGCCCAGGGCGACGTTCGGGCACGGTGCCCCCGATGGGCAGGCGTGCTTGAACCACACCGTCCTTGGGCGGACGCACGGTCGCCCCCAACCGCCGCATGACCCGTTGCATCGGAGCATTGTCGGGCACGGTCTCGGCCCGCACCTCGGCCAACCCCCAGTCAGCGGCGATAGCAGTGAGCACCCGTGCCATGCAGGTGCCGATCCCCTGGCCCTGCCAGGCATCCTCCACCAGAAAGGCGATCTCGCCGACGCCGGGGTCGAGGGTGTACATCAGGTGCGCCAACGCCACCGGAGCGTCGCCGCGCATCGGCCAGGCCGCCAGAGTCAACCCATGTTCGGGGTCGCAGAAGACACCGAGCGTTCGAGGACTGAGCTCACGAACGGTCGAGAAGTAACGGCGATGCACAGTCTCGGCTGAACAGCGCTTGTGCAGTCGCTGAAGAGACTCGGCGTCGGCGGAGCCGACCTGGCGCACGGAAAGTTCGAGGCTGTGGTGGGTGGTGACTAGACCATCGGTGGGCGCGGGCCCCGTGGGCGGCATAACCGAACGCACCAGGGCGTCGGCACGCGCTGACTCGGTCCAGGTGAAGGGCCGGTCGGGACGGCGTACCCGGACAGCGCGCATCGGTCCCACGGGGACGAGCATCGTGCTCTCGGGCTCTTCGGGGAACTCGGGAGTGGCACCGAGCCCTGACCAACTGGCCGAATCGGCGTGCAGCAGCTCCCGCAGGGCTTCGGGAAGGCGGTTGGGTTCACTGCGCAACCGCGTGGTCAGCAGGAGCGCGCGGGTGAGATCGTCACCGAGCTCGCGGGGCGCGGCGGGAACGGCCACAACGTCGCCGTCGCGACTGCGGTTGTCGAGTTCGGCCACAGCGCAGCGGTGATCCCCAGGGAAGTCGACGACGAACTCGTCGACGACCCCTACAGCATCGGTGTGGATGGACAGCCCCAGAATGTTTCCACCGTGCTCAGCGAGAACGCCGACGACCTCGGCCAACCGGCCCGGCCGGTCCTCCACAGCGGTTCGGATACGCCAGAGTGCCATGTCCCCCCCTCCAGGAATCATGTGATTCGCCCCAGCTTGGTGGTGCTCCGCACTTTGCGTATTTCTCTCGTCATCGTGCCGCTCAGACATTTCCGGGATGCTACGCGGCGGTTAGAAGTGGACTATCATCCTGGCGCGTCCGTTACCGTCCGGTGTTGGGGGCAAGCAGGTCGACGGGCGCCTGCTTGTCGAGCCGCGAAACGCAGGCATTCTGGCCCGAGCGTGGGACGGACACGCACGGGGTGGGCGACAAGGACCGTGCGTGCGATCCAAGGCGCCGTGGACACCTACCGTGGGCTAGGTGGCGGGTGCCGACACGAGTTGCGCCAGCCATGTCCGCGCAGCGGTGAGCACGTCGGGCGGCAGCGTATGGCCGCCGGGGTGCTGGGCGAACTGGGTGTGTGCCCCACGCCGGCTGAGCTGGTCGGCCAGAAGCCGCGCTTGATCGATGGGTGTGATGGGATCAGCGGTCCCCGCCGCTATGAACACCGAGGCCGCGGAGAGATCGACGTGCTCGGGTTCGCGTCCCTGGAGCGGGGCGGCTGCGGCGAACAAGGCTGCGCCGCGCAACAGTTCTGGGTGCAACAGCAGCAGGGCGGCAGCGATGTTGGCGCCGTTGGAAAATCCCACGGCGATCAGCCGGTCGCGATTCATGCCGTAGTGCTCGGTGGCCGCGGCAACGAAACCGGCGAGTTCGTGGGCCCGAGCAACCACGTCGTCGACGTCGAACACGCCTTCGCGCAATCGACGGAACCAGCGGTTGGCGCCGTTCTCGTCGACTCTGCCGCGCGGGGACAACAGGGCCGCTCCCGGGGCGAGAGCGTGGCCGAGATCGAGCAGGTCACGCTCGTCAGCCCCGGTACCGTGGAGCAGCAGTAGGGTGGGCGCCTGTGCCGTGTCGGCCGGTACTGCCACGTGCTCCCACTGCTGCCAGTCGCGAGACTTAGGTGCGTTCATGTTCGTCTCCCAACCGAACGGCCGGCAGGGCACGCTCGATGTGGTCACGGCTGGGCTCCAGCCACGGCGGTAGTTTGAGCGACCGCCCGAGCTGGAGCAAGGGCTCGTCGTAGTCGAACCCGGGCCCGTCGGTGGCGATCTCCAATAGCACGCCGCCAGGTTCGCGGAAGTAGATGGACGTGAAGTAGGAGCGATCGCGCACCTCGGTGACCGAGACCCCCTCGTCGACAAGGGCACCGCGCCAGGCCACCTGCGCCTGAGCATCGGGGGCGCGGTAGGCGACGTGGTGCACCGTGCCTGCGGCCACCAGTCCCCGCGGTGCCGCGCGGTCGGCGACGACGTCGACGATGCTGCCCACACCGGCCCCGGAATCGCCGGGCGTGGCAGTGCGGAAGCGGTAGCGACCGCCGTCCTCAGCGTCGAGGGTGAAACCAAGGTTTCCCGAGAGCATCCGCGCCGTGTGCTCGTAGTCGTGTTCGGTGAGTGTGACCGAGCGTATCCCCCGGATGGCGTGCTCGACGGGAACCGTGCCGCCGTCCCAAGGCTCGGTGTCGTGGTAGTCGGCACTGGCCACGAGTTCGATGATCAGACCATCGGGATCGCGCAGCGACAGTACGTCCTCCGCAAGGCGTTCGGCGGGCCGGGTTGCCTCGACGCCCATGGCGGAGAGGTGGCGGTGCCACCACCCCAGCGAGCCCTCGGGCACGGAGAACGCGGTAACGGTGGCCTGTCCAGCGCCGATGCGCCCCTTGGGGGCGTCCGGCCAGGGGAAGAACGTCAGAATCGTGCCCGGGGTGCCGGCCCGGTCGCCGTAGTAGAAGTGGTAGGTGTCGGGAGCGTCGAAGTTGACGGTCTGCTTGACCAGCCGCATGCCCAGCGCATGGCGATAGAAGTCGGCGTTGGCCTGCGGGTCGCTTGCGATGGCCGTCACATGGTGAATGCCGGTAGGGCGTACGTTCGTGGTCATTGGGTCGCCTCCTTGGAATGACCGTCCGCACCCTACCAAACTGTTTAAGATTCAACTATATTCCGCGAGTTCTCCCCACCCGCTAGCAGCGCCGCCCCATCAGCAGAGCACTCGGGAGCGGCGCGCGGGCGCGAGCGAGCAGCCACCTCACGACCATTCGAGAAACTACGGTGCGAACTAAAATCATCACTCTTCGTGTTTCCTATGCCCAGGTCAGGGCCTCGGTACTCTCGGTAGCCACGGTGAACGCTAACGCACCTCTACTGGCCGTTGCGACGGACGGCGGCAACGGCCTGGGAGACAACAAAAACGCCCGCCGATCCTGGCGGGCGTTGGTCATGGTGGGCGCGCTGAACGGAAAACCGGCTCAGTTGTCCATCGCGGCCTCAATCGCTGCGCGGTCGGCGCGCAGCTTGGCTAGAGCCTCATCGAGAATGGCCTGACCGTCGGCATCGCTGCGCCGTTCCTTCACATAGGCCAGGTGCGTCTTGTACGGCTCGGTACGCGGCGGCGCCGGAGGGTTATCGGGGTCCTTGCCGGCGGGAAACCCACAGCGCGGACAATCCCATTCCTCGGGAACCTGGGCCTCCGAGGCGAAGCTGGCAAACACTTCGTGCCTGTTGGCGCAGTAGAACGGAACCCGGACGCGCGGCGCCGATTCGCCGCGTTCAGCCTCGCCCATCGGACCGGCGCCCACGCGGCTGCCACGTATGGCACTGCCACCACCCACGAAACACTCCTTCGGAGAACATGCCCCGATGAGGGGAGAAAACCTGCTAGGCGAGCTCGAAAGGCTACGCGCCCCGGTTGATCAGGAGACCCAGTCCGACCACGCCGACGATCCACAGCAGGCCCGTAATGATGGTCAACCGGTCAAGGTTGCGCTCGACAACAGACGAGCCGCCGAGGGAAGAGGTGACACCACCGCCGAAGAGATCGGAGAGGCCGCCGCCCTTGCCCTTGTGGAGCAGCACCAGAAGGATCAGCAGCACGCTGAGTAGCATCAGGACGATGGAAAGACCGAGGATCACACGCTCACCCGTACTTCAACCCCGGCGAGGGGGACATGGACTACCTGAGGCCCTGCCACGTTCGCGCCGTCTACTTCCGACGCCGCTGGTCGTGAGCAACGGACCGGGGACATTTCTCAATTTTACCGCCTGGCACGGTAGCGCAGTACGACCATCACGAAAAACCGCGTCCGTGGGCGGCCTTCCGGGCAGTGTAGCGCTTTCGGAAGGTTATGGGGGGCACGGCGACGATTCCTCTGGCACGATTTGGTGCCCGGCCCATCTACCGTGTGATCCGGGTTCGCGTTCGCTGCGGACGCGAACCCGGATCGCAACAGACGTTAGCCCTGCTCGCGGAAACGAGCCAGCTTGACGAACTCATCGGCCTTGAGGCTGGCGCCGCCCACGAGAGCACCGTCGACATCGCTCTTGGCCATGATGCCGGCGATGTTGTCGCTCTTGACCGAACCACCGTAGAGAATCCGCGTCTGCTGTGCGGTCTCTGCCGAGTACAGCTCGCCGAGACGCTCGCGCAGCGCCGCGCAGACCTCCTGGGCGTCGTCGGGAGTGGCCACCTCACCGGTACCGATGGCCCACACCGGCTCATAGGCGACGACGAGACGACGGGCCTGCTCCTCGGGGACCTCGCTCAGCGCGCCGTCAAGTTGAGCCACAGTGTGGGCGACCTGGTTGCCGGCCTTGCGCACGTCGAGACCCTCGCCCAGGCACAGAATCGGGGTGATGTCGCTGGCGAAGGCCGCCTTGACCTTGGCGTTGACGGTGGCGTCGTCCTCGCCGTGGTGTTCACGGCGCTCGGAGTGCCCGGCCAGGGCATAGGAGCAGCCCAGCTTGGCGAGCATGGGCCCGGAAATCTCTCCGGTGTAGGCACCGCTCTCGTGTGGGGAGATGTCCTGGGCACCGTAGCCGATCTTGAGCTTGTCGCCCTCGACGAGGGTCTGCACGCTGCGCAGGCTGGTGAACGGCGGCAGCACAGCGATCTCGGCCGCTTCAAAATCGTCGTCGGTAAGGGAAAACGCGATCTGCTGAACGAGGCGAATGGCCTCCAAATGCGTGTTGTTCAGCTTCCAGTTTCCCGCGATCAGCGGCGTGCGCTTGGCGTTGGCCATGTCGGTTTCCTACTTCTCCAGTGCCGCGATTCCGGGCAGAGTCTTGCCTTCCAGGTACTCCAGGCTGGCGCCGCCACCCGTGGAGATGTGGCCGAAGGCGTTCTCATCGAAACCGAGCGCGCGCACAGCCGCCGCGGAGTCGCCGCCGCCGACCACGGTGAAGGCGCGGGAGTCGATGAGTGCTTGGGCCAGCGCGCGAGTACCGCCGGAGAACGCCTCCATTTCGAAGACGCCCATGGGGCCGTTCCAAAAGACGGTCCTGGTGTCGGCCAGCTTGGTGGCGAACAGTTCGCGCGTAGCCGGGCCGATGTCGAGGCCCATCCGCTCGGCCGGGATCGCCTCAACCGGCACCGGGGCGTGCTCGGCGTCGGGAGCGAACTTCTCGGCGGCGATGATGTCGACGGGGAGCACGATCTCGACTCCCTGCCGCTCGGCCTGAGCGAGGTATTCCTTGACCGTGTCGATCTGCTCGGTCTCCAGCAGGCTGGCCCCCACCTCGTAGCCCTTGGCCTTGAGGAAGGTGTAGGCCATGCCGCCGCCGATGATGAGCCGGTTGGCGGTGCCCAACAGGTTGGCGATGACATCGAGCTTGTCGGAAACCTTGGCGCCGCCGAGTACGACCGCGTACGGGCGCTCCGGGTGCTGGGTGAGTCGACGCAACACGTCGACCTCGGTGAAGACCAGCCCACCGGCAGCGTGGGGCAGGCGCTCAGGCAGGTCGTAGACACTGGCGTGCTTGCGGTGGACCGCGCCGAACCCGTCGCCGACGTAGAGGTCGGCAAGCTGGGCGAGCCGGTCGGCGAACTCGCCGCGCTCAGCGTCGTCCTTGCTGGTCTCCCCCGGCTCGAAGCGCAGGTTCTCCACCAGTGCGACCTCGCCGTCGGACAGCCCGGCGCTGAGGGCACGAGCGGATTCGCCGGCGGTGTCGGTGGCAAAGCCCACCTCGACGCCGAGCAACTCACCGAGCCGGCGGGCGACGGGCCGCAGCGAGAATTCCGGAGCCACCTGGCCCTTAGGGCGCCCCAGGTGCGCCCCCACGACCACGCGGGCGCCGCGCTGGCGCAGCTTGTCGATAGTGGGCAGGCTGGCCCGGATACGGCCGTCGTCGGTGATGCTCTCACCGTCGAGAGGCACGTTCAGATCGGCCCGGACGAAGACGCGCTTCCCAGCGACGTCGAGATCCTCGATCGTCCGCATGCTGACGTCCCTTTCTGGGAGTAGCTGGTACATGGACAGTGACGCCGTCCCCGGCCAACGGGGACGGCGTCACCGGTGGCTGCTCGTCGCAGATGCCTCAGAGGCGGGAGCCGACCAGCTTGACCAGGTCGACGATGCGGTTGGAGTAACCCCACTCGTTGTCGTACCAGCCGATGACCTTGATCTGGTTGCCGAAGGTCATGGTCAGACTGGAGTCGAAAGTGCACGAGGGCTGGGTCCCGACGATGTCAGAGGAGACGATCGGGTCCTCGGTGTAGTGCAGGTAGCCCTTGAGCGGGCCCTCGGCCGCGGCCTTGAACGCGGCGTTGACCTCCTCGCGGGTGACCTCACGCTCGACCTCGACCACGAGGTCGGTCACCGAGCCGTCGGGGACCGGCACGCGCATGGCCATGCCGTCGAGCTTGCCCTCCAGCTCAGGCACCACCAGGGAGGTGGCCTTGGCCGCGCCCGTGGAGGTGGGGATGATGTTCTGCGCCGCGGCGCGCGCCCGGCGCAGGTCCTTGTGCGGGAAGTCGAGGATGACCTGGTCGTTGGTGTATGCGTGCACCGTGGTCATCAGGCCCTTGACGAAGCCGAAGTTGTCCAGCACCGTCTTGGCCATCGGCGCCACACAGTTGGTGGTGCAGGAAGCGTTGGACAGCACGTGGTGCTTGGCCGGGTCGTACTGGTCGTCGTTGACGCCCATCACGACCGTGATGTCCTCACCCTTGGCCGGAGCGGAAATGACGACCTTCTTGGCCCCGGCTTCGATGTGCTTCTTGGCGTCCTCGGCCTTGGTGAAGCGACCGGTGGACTCCACGACAACGTCGACCCCCAGTTCACTCCACGGCAGGGCGGCGGGGTCGCGCTCGGCGAGGGTCTTGATGGAGGTGCCGCCGACGGTGATGCCGTCGTCGCTCACCTCGACCTCCCCTTCCAGGGTGCCGAGCACGGTGTCGTACTTGAGCAAGTGCGCGAGCGTGGCATTGTCGGTGAGGTCATTGACCGCGACGATCTCAACGTCGTTCCCCCCAGCGGCAGCCTGAACCGCGCGCCAGAAGTTACGGCCGATCCGACCGAAGCCGTTTACGCCTACACGGATGGTCACGGAAACCTTCTCCTCACGTCTTCGAGTGTCGCTGACGCAGTCCGACACGGCCGCGCCGAAACGGTTGAACATGCATATGAGGTCTCAGGACTGAGCCTATCGCCTGTGCCAACAGGCGACCGCCCGCCCTGACAGCCCCGACGCGCGCGAGGCCAGTAGGACATACTGGCATCATCACGCGGCAAAGGTATAGACCATTCAGGTGTATAGCCTACATTTCCCCTACCGGCACGCGAACCGGGGCCGGCCACAAGCGAGTCTTGACCTAGGGCACGAGCATGTCCGGCGTAAGGTTGGCGTCGGTGCCCGCGATCCCCAGGTCGGAGGCGCGCTTGTCGGCCATGGCGAGCAGGCGCCGGATGCGTCCGGCGATAGCGTCCTTGGTCAACGGCGGATCGGAGAGCTGCCCCAACTCCTCTAGCGACGCCTGCTTGTGAGACAGCCGCAACTGCCCGGCAGCCACGAGGTGCTCGGGCGCCTCGTCACCGAGGATCTCCAGCGCCCGCTCAACCCGGGCGCCGGCGGCCACAGCGGCACGGGCGCTGCGCCGGAGATTGGCATCGTCGAAGTTGGCCAGCCGGTTGGCCGTAGCCCGCACCTCGCGCCGCATCCGGCGTTCCTCCCAGGCCAGCACACTCTGGTGAGCGCCTAGCAGGGTCAGTAGCGCCCCGATGGAATCGCCGTCGCGCACCACTACCCGGTCGACGCCGCGCACCTCACGCGCCTTGGCGTGCACCTTCAGCCGCCGCGCCGCGCCCACCAGCGCCAAGGCCGCTTCGGGGCCGGGACAGGTGATCTCCAACGACATGGAACGCCCCGGCTCGGTGAGCGACCCGTGAGCGATGAAGGCGCCCCGCCAGGCCGACTCGGCATCACAGGAACCGCCGGCCACGACATGGCGTGGCAACCCCCGCACCGGTCGACCATTGTTGTCGATCAGGCCGGTCTGGCGGGCCAGACTCTCACCGTCTCTGATGACGCGGACCACGTAACGGTTGCCCTTGCGCAACCCGCTGGGAGCGAGGACGACCACCTCGGACTCATGGCCGAAAACCTCGGAGATGTCCTTGCGCAACCGGCGCGCCGCAGCTCCAGTGTCGAGTTCGGCTTCGATCACGATCCGCCCGCCCACCAGGTGGAGGCCACCGGTGAACCGCAAGATCGTGGAGACCTCGGCCTTACGGCAGCATGGCTTCAGAACGGTCAGCCGGCTCAACTCGTCCTTCACCACGCCGGTCATCGCCATGAATGTGACCCTCCCCTTGGAACTCGCTCCGCATGGCGCCGCGCCGTCGGCACCCCTTCTGGGCAGACTACTGTCCTGACGCGCCTGTGCCACGCCCTGCGACCGCGTGTCCGACCTCGCCTTTCGCTAGATGGATCGTATGCTTCGCCGCCCAGCCGAGGCGGCACCGGTTCCGCACACCGTAGTCCACGCCCGGTGCGAGCTAACGCTGGGTGGGACCGCGCCGCCGGTGGCTCCGTCGACCGCGGCCGGTTTTCCCAAAGCTTCATGCCAACCGGCCCACCCAAGAGATGGTGGTTGGATGACCGGGTCAGTGCTGGAAGACGTGATCAAACGCAGCGGCGAGGAGGTCGTGGTCGTGGCGGGGGATACCCTCGCCGGCGGCCACGTTGGACAGCACCAGGCGCGCGCCAAGGCCGGCAGCGGTACGGCGCAGCAGATCGTGCTCGACGGGGCCGCCCACGACGGTGGGGTCGGCCAGCACCACATCGACCCGGAGCCCAGGAGCGTGAGCGGCGAGCACATCGAGATAGGTGTGGGCGGCGAAACCGTCGGTCTCACCTTTTTGCGGTGAGAGGTTGAGGGTGACCACGCGGCGGGCCTTGGTGTGGACAAGCGCCTCGGCGAGTTCGGGCACGAGCAGGTGAGGCAGCACGCTGGTGAACCAAGAGCCGGGACCGAACACCACCCAGTCGGCCTCACGCACCGCCTTGACCGCCTGCGGAGAAGCGGGCGGCGACTCGGGGACCAGCGAAATCGACTGCACGCGCCCGCGGGTGCTGGCACAGGCGACCTGGCCACGCACCGTCGTCACCTCGTCCGGGCGGTTTGGGTCGATACCGGCGACCTCGGCGACGATGTCGAGGGGGATCGACGACATCGGTAACACTCGACCGTGGGCTCCCAGCAGTTGGCCCACCCAGTCCAGCCCGGCGACGGAGTCGCTGAGCAGCTCCCACAGGGCCACGATCAGCAGGTTGCCCACCGCGTGGCCGTGCAGTTCCCCCTGCGAGCGGAACCGGTGCTGGATCACCTCGCTCCACGTTCGGCCCCACTCGTCGTCCCCGCACAGCGCGGCCAGGGCCATGCGCAGGTCTCCCGGCGGCAGCACACTCAGCTCGCGACGCAGCCGGCCACTGGAGCCGCCGTCGTCGGCCACGGTGACCACACCGGTTAGGTCGGTAGTGACCCGACGCAACGCCGAAAGGGAGGCGTAGAGGCCGTGGCCGCCTCCGAGAGCAACGACCCGCGGTGGCGGGCGGTCGTCCTCGCACTGAGCGCCCGCATACTGGTGTCCCGGCATGTGCGTCTGCGTTCCCCTGTCCGATCCGTGACCGCGCCCTGCCGCGGCACCGACGCCTGGAGTGAGGCGATGGTACGCACCGCGCCCGGTTTGGGCCACTCACCGCTTGTCCCTCGGTAGCCCCGCGCCCGGCCGCTGCATAGCGCAACCGTGTCGCAGGTGCACCGGCTCCGTGCCGGCCCGGCGAGAGCTACTCGCGCCCCAGGTCACGGTGGACGACGTGCACCTCTAGGTCGTCCTCGTGGAGGCGCCGACTGAACTCCTCGGCCATGGCCACACTGCGGTGCTTGCCGCCGGTGCAGCCCACAGCCAGCGTCATGTAGTGCTTGCCTTCGCGCAAGTAGCCGGCCACGAGCAGGCGCAGCACCTCAGTGTAGGCGTCGAGCAACTCCTTGGCGCCACGCTGGGCGAGCACATATTCGCGCACGGGGGCGTCCCTACCGTTCATGGGGCGCAAGTCGGGCACCCAGTGGGGGTTGGGGAGGAACCGGCAATCGATGACGAGATCGGCGTCCACCGGCAACCCGTGCTTGTAGCCGAAGGAGACGATGTTAGCGCGCAGGTGGGCTTCCTCGGCATCGCCGAAGAAGCCGATGACCTTCGTCTTGAGCTGATGGACGTTGAGCTGGGAGGTGTCGATGACGAGATCGGCCTCGCCGCGCACTGCGCGCAACAGTTCACGTTCGCGCGAAATCCCGTCGGTGAGCCGGCCGTCGCCTTGGAGGGGGTGCGGGCGACGCACTGCCTCGAAGCGGCGCACGAGGGAGTCGTCGCTGGCTTCCAGGAAGACGATGCGGGCGAGAATGCCTTGACCGCGCACTTCCTCCACCGTCGACAGCAGGTCCTCGGTGAAGGCCATGCTGCGCACGTCGACGACGGCGGCGACTCTGGGCACCGCCCCGTGGGTACGTCCGGCCAGCTCGATCATCGTTGGCAGCAGCCCCGGGGGCAGGTTGTCGACGACGAACCACTCCAGGTCTTCCAGCGCCCGTGCCGCCGTACTCCGGCCGGCTCCCGACATGCCCGTAACAATGACGATCTCCGGCGGGAGGTCGCTACTGCGAGTTTGCGTCACCTGTTCGTTCCTCATCGCCTTGGTCGCCCCCGTGATATGACTGGTTTGCCGCCGTGCTCTGCTCGGGTGAGGGGGCGGCGCCCGATAGCCGCTGCGCGATCGTGGCCGCCGTGCGTTCCCCGATGCCGGGCACCTGGGCGATCTCGTCCTCCGAGGCCGCAGCCAGACGACGCAGCGACCCGAAATGTTTCAACAGGGCGGCGCGGCGGGTGGGGCCCAGACCGGGAACCTCGTCGAGCTCGCTGGTGGTGAGGGCTTTGGCCCGCTTGCGGCGGTGATAGGTGATCGCGAAGCGGTGCGCTTCGTCGCGTATGTGTTGGAGCAGGTAGAGGCCGTCGCTGGCGCGTGCCAAGATGACAGGGTCCTCGTCGTCGGGTAGCCAGACCTCTTCGAGGCGTTTGGCCAGGCCACACACGGCGATGTCGTCGATACCCAATTCGTCCAGCGCTTGTTGCGCAGCCCGAACCTGTGGACGGCCACCGTCCACGACTACCAGGTTAGGGGGGTAGGCGAAGCGCTGCGATCCCGATCCGGCATCGTGACCGGCTGTTCGCCTGTTGTTCTCCGGTTGCTCACCGTTCTCTTCTTCAGATGCGGCTGCTGTCGCCACCTCATGCGCCATGTGCTCCACTTCTCCGGAGCTTTGGCTCTCCTCTAGGTAGCGGCGGAATCGGCGGGTGATCACCTCGGCAATAGCGGCCACATCGTTGTGCTCGGCGCCCGCAGCGGAACCGCCGCGCACGCTGAAGCGGCGGTACTCCGACTTGCGTGGCATCCCGTCCTCAAAGACCACCATCGAGCCCACGACGTGGCTGGCTTGCAGATTGGAGATGTCATAGCACTCGATGCGCAGCGGCGCCTGCTCAAGGCCCAACGCCTCCTGGATCTCGCCCAGGGCGCGGCTGCGGGTCGTCAGGTCGCCGGCTCGGCGCGTCTTGTGGCGGGCCAGGGCCTGTTCGGCGTTCTTGGCGACGGTCTCCAGCAGGCTGCGCTTGTCACCGCGCTGGGGTACCCGCAGGTCCACACGCCCGCCCCGATGCTCACCGAGCCAGGTGGTGACGGCTTCGGTATCAGCGGGGGCGTGACTGACCAGCACTTCGCGGGGCACCACGGGTGCGGCGGCGTCCTCGACGGCGGAAGGGGAGGCATGGGGTTGGGCACCGCCGTAGACCTGTGCCAGGAAGCGCTCGACGAGCGCGTCGGTACCGACGTCCTCAACTTTGTCGACGACCCAGCCACGTTGCCCGCGGATGCGGCCGCCCCGCACGTAGAACACCTGGGCAGCGGCCTCAAGTTGGTCCTCGGCAACGGCGATGACGTCACAGTCGGTGCTGTCGGGGAGCACGACCGCCTGCTTTTCCAGCGCGGTGCGCAGGGCTTGGATATCGTCACGCAGGCGGGCGGCGCGCTCGTACTCCTGCTCAGCGGCGGCCGTACCCATCTGCTCTTCGAGCTGCTTGATGAACCGTCCTGTATCGCCGGCCATGAACGCGCAGAAGTCCTCAGCTAGCGCACGGTGCTCCTCGGTGGTAACACGCCCCACACATGGCGCGGAGCACTTGCCGATGTCACCGAGCAAACACGGACGACCGCTGTTCTTGGCCTGCTTGAACACTCCGGCTGAGCAGGTGCGCACGGGAAAGACGCGCAGCAGCAAATCGACGGTCTCGCGGATGGCCCAAGCGTGGGAGTAGGGACCGAAGTAGCGCGCGCCGCGGCGTTTTGCGCCGCGCATCACCTGCACGCGCGGGAACTGCTCATCGAGGGTGACAGCGAGGTAAGGGTAGCTCTTGTCGTCACGGTAGCGCACATTGAACCGAGGGTCGTACTCCTTGATCCAGGAGTACTCCAGTTGCAGCGCCTCCACCTCGTTGCCCACAACCGTCCAATCCACGTCCGCGGCTGTGGCGACCATGGTTTGGGTGCGTGGGTGCAGCCCGGCGAAGTCGGCGAAATAGGAGGACAGCCGGGCTCGCAGGTTCTTGGCCTTGCCAACGTAGATCACCCGCCCGTTGGAGTCACGAAACCGGTACACCCCCGGCGAGGTGGGGATGGAACCGGGCTCGGGCCGGAGTTGAGGTCGAACCGCCATGTCACCCATTGTGCTGGTCGTGTCCCCTGTCGCGCACCTGTCGGGGACGGCAACGTTGCCCTGATGGCGTGGCGGCGCAGCGTAAAATCAACGTTACCGACACCGGCACCGCACCAAGCCATGAGGTTCCCCACCCGACAAACGTCACGATTTGGTATATAAATGCCCTAGATTGTGCTAAGTACTTCGACCAGTTTCCTACCTGACGAGGGGAGCCCCCCACCTGTGGGAATGGAACATCTGATCGCCATCGGGATCGCGGTGGCAATCGCCGTGCTCGTCGTCTCCGTGGCGCACTGGCTGCTGGCGCACAAGCTGTCCAAAGTGTGGCAGGTGGCCCCGCCCCTGGTACACCGCTGTCGGATCTCGGCCTACGCCGCGGCAGTGGTCCTCGGCGTCAACATCGCGATCCCCGACAGCGACGGCATCGACTACGCGACGTACGGCGTCTTCCGGCACGCGATGGGTATCGCGATGATCGCGTCGGTGACATGGCTGGCGCTGACCATCGCCTACGCCATCACCGATGTGGTGCTGGACCGACTCTCGCCCTACAACGGCGACTCCGATCTGCGTGCACGGCGGTTGCGTACCCAGGTTCGCCTGTTACGCAGAGTCGTTGCCACGATCATCGGCATCCTGGCGACGGCGGCGATCCTGTTCACCTTCCCTTCGGTGCAGGCCCTGGGGGCTGGGCTGCTGGCTTCGGCGGGGTTGATCGGTATCGTCGCCGGTGTGGCCGCCCAATCGGTGCTGGGTAACCTGTTCGCCGGCTTGCAACTGGCGTTCAGTGACGCGCTGCGGCTCAACGACGTCGTGGTGATCGAGGGCGAGTGGGGCCGGATCGAGGAACTGACGCTGACCAAGGTCACGGTGCGGATCTGGGACGAGCGCCGGCTGGTCCTGCCCGTCTCTCACTTCACCACCACCCCCTTCGAGAACTGGACCAAACAAAACACCGCGCTGACCGGCTACGTGAAGCTGTATGTGGACTGGGAGGTCCCCGTCGAGCAGCTCCGCGAGGTCGCCGGCGCGTTCATCACCAACCACCCCCTTTGGGACGGGCGCCGCTGGTCCTTGCAGGTCACCGACGTTTTGCAGAACGGTCTGGTGGAGGTGCGGGCCGTGATGACCACCGCCGACTCCGACGCCCGCTGGGACCTGTGCTGCGAGTTGCGCGAACACCTGGTCGGCTACCTCGCCACCAACTGCCCCCTTGCACTGCCGCGCAACCGCACCGAGATCAGCGAGTTCGGCGGCGGCAACGAAGAACGTTACGCGACGATATGGCCCTCCTCGGCGTTTCGCCGCCCCGTAGGCCACCCCACCCACACCGGTCCGCACGAGGCGGGCTAGCGCGCTGTCACCGCCGCGCGGCGTGCCCGTGTCAAACACCACGGGGTCACACCAAGGTGATGTCGGTGCCCTCGACGGTGACCTCCAACGCTTGGAGGGGCTCGGTGGCCGGCCCTTCCAAGACCTCACCGTTGGCGAGGTCGAATCGGCTGCCGTGGCACAGACAGTGGATATCCTCGGTCACTTCCTGGATGGTGCAGCCGGTGTGGGGACACACGGCGTTGAACGCCTTGAACTCCCCCTCCTGGGGCTGGGTGAGGACGAGTTTGGCGTCGACGACGACCGTGCCGCTGCCCACAGGGACTTCGGAGGTCTGGGCGACCACCCGACCGTGCAGGCTCTCCTGGGGGGCGGGCTTCTCGCCACAAGCGCTCACCCCTGCCACGGCGGCACCGGCCACCCCCGCGGCACCGAGTAGGCGCCGCCGGCTCATCGCGCAGGCGCACCACTGTCCTCGCGTCATGCCACAGTTCCTTCCTGTCGACCCCACTAAATACTACAAACTGTAGTACTTATGGGCGCCTGCCCAGCCCAGCGGGACTCTTGAGGGTCTGCCCTCCGACGGTCGAGGACGGTTAGGGCCCCTGTACGACGACCGTGCCCGCGACCTTGTCGTGCATGCCCTGTCGGTTGGGCTTGTCCCACAGCGGCCACAGCCACAGGAACACGACGTTGAGCATGAACACCAGCATGACAAGGCCGGAAGAGAGCCAGTTGAAAAGGTTGAGCACATTGAACACAGCGGCCCGTACCAGCACCCGGCCCAGCGGGACCGAGGTGTGGCCCGAGGGGTCGCTCAGCGGCACGACCGTGAGTCTCATCGCGGACTTGCCCAGCGTACGGCCCCAGCGGGCGATACACACCGAGTCGTAGCCAGCCCAGACGAGGAACCAGACGACCGCGGCGATGATGGCGAAGGTCCGGCTGGCCTCCGCAGCCGCGATCTCGCCATTGAGTGCCCGGCTTCCCACGGCCATCACGCCAAGGAGGAGCGCCAGCCCACCGGCCGGGATGAGCAGGATCGCGAAATCGATGAGCCGTGCCAGGGCGCGCTGCCCCCAGTCGGCGAGCGGGTAGGAGCCCGGGGGGAAACCGGAAAAGCCCGCTCCGGCAAAGGGAGGATTGGGCTGGGAGGTGGGCCAGGAGCTACTGGCCGCCCCAGAGGAGGGGGAGGAGTTCGCGGGCTCGCCGGCGGAGGAGGATGGGTAGCTCATAGGGACTGCTCTCCTGGCAGATGGGCAGGCACGCTCGGCGCCGTATCGTCGAACACGGTCGACGATACCGGCAACGGCCCTCCACGAGCGGACTTGGCCGGCCGGCTGACGACCGAGCCGCCTCGTGCCTGGCGGTCAGAGGATCTTACGCAGGAACTGTCCGGTGAAACTGTGCTCGACCGCGGCGACCTCCTCAGGGGTGCCGGTGGCAACCACGTCGCCGCCGCCCGATCCGCCTTCCGGGCCCATGTCGATGAGGTAGTCGGCGCTTTTGATGACATCGAGGTTGTGTTCGATGACGATCACCGTGTTGCCGGTGTCGGCCAGCCGCCCCAGCACGCCCAGGAGCTTGTGGATGTCCTGGAAGTGCAGGCCGGTCGTGGGCTCGTCGAGAACGTAGACGGTGCGGCCGGTGGAGCGGCGCTGCAACTCGGAGGCGAGCTTGACGCGCTGCGCCTCGCCTCCGGAGAGCGTGGTGGCGGGTTGGCCCAGCCGAACATAGCCCAAGCCGACGTCGCACAGGGTCTGCATGTGGCGCCGGATCGCCGAGATGGGCTCGAAGAACTCCAGCGCCTCCTCGATGGGCATATCGAGGACGTCAGCGATGCTCTTGCCCTTGTAATGGACGTCGAGGGTCTCGCGATTGTAGCGGGCGCCGTGGCAGACCTCGCAGGGCACGTAGACGTCGGGCAGAAACTGCATCTCGATTTTGATGGTGCCGTCACCGGCGCACGCCTCGCAGCGTCCCCCCTTGATGTTGAACGAGAACCGGCCGGGCTGGTATCCGCGCACTTTGGCTTCGGCGGTCTGGGCGAACAGCTTGCGGATGTGGTCGAAGACACCGGTGTAGGTGGCGGGGTTGGAGCGAGGGGTGCGGCCGATGGGGCTCTGGTCGACGTGGACCATCTTGTCGACCTTGCCGACACCGTTGACGCGGGTGTGGCGTCCCGGCACGGCCCGCGCACCGTGCAACTCTCGGGCGAGGGCCTTGTAGAGGATCTCGTTGACCAGGGTGGATTTGCCCGATCCCGAAACGCCGGTGACCGCGGTGAACACGCCCAGCGGAAACGCGACGTCGAGCCCGCGCAGGTTGTGCTCGCGGGCTCCCTTGACCACCAGCTCGTGGCCCTTGGTGCGGGAGCGGCGCGTCTGGGGGGTGGGAATGGCGCGCCGGTCGGCGAGGTAGTCGCCGGTGATGGAGTCGGTGTTGCTCACCAGTTCGTCGACCGTTCCCGAGACGACGACGCCTCCGCCGTGCTCGCCGGCTCCGGGACCGATGTCGACCACCCAATCGGCCGAGCGGATGGTCTCCTCGTCGTGCTCGACGACGATGAGGGTGTTGCCGATGTCGCGCAGCCGCCGCAGCGTGTCCAGCAGTCGGGAGTTGTCGCGTTGGTGGAGCCCGATGGAGGGTTCGTCGAGGACGTAGAGCACGCCGACCAGGCCCGAGCCGATCTGAGTGGCCAGCCGGATGCGCTGGGCCTCGCCGCCCGACAGCGACCCGGCGGGACGCTCCAGATTGAGGTAGTCCAGCCCCACGTCGAGGAGGAAGCCCAGCCGGGCGTTGATCTCTTTGAGGACCTGGGCCGCGATGACCTGGTCGCGCTCGCTGAGCTCCAAGCTGCGCAGGAACTCGGCGCACTCGTCCAGCGGAAGCCTGCTGACCTCGGCGATCGACTTGCCTCCGACGGTGACGGCCAAAATCACCGGCTTCAGCCGCGCCCCCTCACAAGCGGGGCAGGGCACCACCCGCATATAGCCTTCAAGGCGTTCGCGGCTCGTGTCGCTCTCGCTCTCGGAGTGACGGCGCTGCACCCACGGAATGACACCCTCGAACTCGGTGTAGTACGAGCGGGAGCGCCCATAGCGGTTGCGGTAGCGCACGTGAACCTGGGTCGGGTGGCCGTGGAGCAGCGCCTTGCGTCCCTGGCGGGGCAGCTTCTCCCAGGGGGTGTCGAGGTCGAAGCCGACGGCGTCGCCCACCGCAGCCATGAGCCGGCCGAAGTACTCGCTGGCGTGCCCGCCCGACCAAGGGGCGATGGCCCCCTCGGCGAGGGTCTTGGCGGGGTCGGGGACGAGCAGCTCGGAGTCGACCTCCATGCGGCTGCCCAAGCCCGCGCACTCGGGGCAGGCGCCGTAGGGGGAGTTGAACGAGAACGACCTCGGCTCCAGCTCCTCGAAGGAGAGGTCATCGTAAGGGCAGAAGAGGTGCTCGGAGTAGATGCGTTCTCGGTTGGGGTCGTCGGCGGGCAGATCGACGAAGTCGAGCAGGATCGTGCCGCCGGCCAGGCGCAGCGCGGTCTCGACCGAGTCGGTGAGGCGCTGCTGAGCCGAGTCCTTGACCACGAGGCGGTCGACGACCACGGCGATGTCGTGCTTTTCGTACTTGCGCAGCGTGGGTGCCTCGTCCAACCGCACGAGAGCACCGTCGACCCGAGCGCGGGTGTAGCCCTTGGCCTGGAGATCCTTGAACAGCTCGACGTACTCGCCCTTGCGCCCGCGCACGACCGGCGCCAACACCTGGAAGCGGGTGCCCTCGTCAAGTTCCAGGACGCGGTCGACGATCTGCTGGGGAGTCTGCCGCGCGATCTCGCGGCCACACTGGGGACAGTGCGGCTTACCGATGCGTGCCCACAGCAGCCGTAGGTAGTCGTGGACCTCGGTGATGGTGCCCACGGTCGAACGCGGGTTGCGGCTGGTGGACTTCTGGTCGATGGAGACCGCCGGCGACAACCCCTCGATGAAATCGACGTCGGGTTTGTCCATCTGGCCCAGGAACTGGCGCGCATACGCTGACAGTGACTCCACATAGCGCCGCTGGCCCTCGGCGAAGATGGTGTCGAAGGCCAGCGATGACTTACCCGACCCGGACAGGCCCGTGAACACGATCATCGCGTCGCGTGGGAGGTCCAGCGAGACATCCTTGAGATTGTGCTCCCGGGCGCCCCGGACGACGAGCTTGTCCGCCATGAGTCAACCAGCCCTTTCGGCATCGGCTATCGCGCGGCGCGGCTGGACGCGATGGTGTGACTGCCGGCGCCACGTGGAGAAGTATGGCCTGCGCCGGATGACCGCGGGACGCACTTTGGTCACCGCGCGGCGTCTGACCTCTTACAGTAACGACTGTCGACGGTGGATACTTCCACCGTGCGTCGCGGGCGGGCCCAGTGTTGAGCCGCTACCGTGAACGCAACCGCCCTTACTATAGCCGAACAGGCGTTCGACGGGGAGTCATTCGCGTGTACCGGAGGTATCGCGGTGCGTCTCGCCTTCCATCTCTGACTGGGCGACGCCCCCCGAGCGGAGCAGACTGGCGACGACGGTGACGGTCATCACACCGACGATGACGACCAGGGAGGCCACAGTGCCGATCTCAGGGACCGCGACCCCATTCTCGTGGAGGGCGTGCAGGATCATCTTGATGCCGATGAAGACCATGATCAACGCAAGTCCCCAACTGATGAAGGACAGCCGGTCCATCAACCCCGCCAGCAGGAAGTAGAGCTGACGTAGGCCGAGCAGGGCGAAGGCGTTGGCGGTGAAGACGATGTAGGCGTTCTGGGTGAGACCGAAGATCGCTGGGATGGAGTCGACGGCGAAGACCAGATCGGTCACTCCGATGGCCACGATGACCATGAGCATGGGGGTGACGTACCGGCGACCGTCGAGCTTCACCGTCAGGCGGGCACCGTGGTACTGGTCGGCGACCGGCCAAACCTTCTTGACCATGCGCACAGCGAAGCTGTCGGTGTAGTCGGTGTCCTCGTCGTCGCCTTTGATGTGGTCATGGATGATCTTGATGGCGGTGTAGATGAGGAACGCGCCGAAGAGGTAGAACACCTCACTCCAGGCGTTGATGGCCTGGGCACCGATGGCGATGAAGATACTGCGCATGAGCAGCGCGATCACGATCCCCACCAGCAGCACTTCGTGCTGGTACTTCTTGGGCACGGCGAAGCTGCCCATGATGAGGTAGAAGACGAAGAGGTTGTCGACGCTGAGACTCTTCTCAGTGAGGAATCCGGCGAAATACTCACCCGCCACCGTGCCACCGGCGAAGAACCATAGCCCGAAGCCGAAGACGATGGCGATACCGATGTAGAAGACGGCCCACCAGGTGGCCTGCCGCAGCCCGAACTCCTTGGGGCCCTGCTTCTTACTCCAGGGATGGTCGACGATGGCCAGGTCGACCGTGAGCATCACGACCATCGCGCCGATCGTGACGAACCACACCCAGGCGGGAACATCCATAGGGCAGTCTCCTCCGGTTGCCGCACCCAATGACTACAGTATGGGTACAGATGATCACCGGAGGTCTCTCCCGCCCGCGGGCACCGCCTACGGCGAGCACACAGGCCGGCGGCACCGGGCTCGCTACCGTGCGATCCGTGATGACGACACCGCCGCGGAGGGATACTCCCCTCGCTGTTGCGAATGACCCATTTCAGGGAATGTATTCCCTTACTCCGGTCGCCTTCATCATGCCATCCCGACAGCGCTGGTGCGCCCCCGTGCGGCAAGCTTTTTTAGCCTAACCTTGGTGGCAACACTCACACCACCCTTATGGCAGCGCTCTCCCAACGAGAGGGCCCGGCCCGGCGCCGCTATGACGACCGAGCCGCGGCACTGTGGGCGAGTCGACGGTAGTGCGCCAGCGCCGCTTCGACCGCGTCGTCTTCACCGGGCAGCGTGGCTGCCCGCCGCAGCGAGCCCTGGCGCATGCGATCGGCCAGCCCGGGCTCGTCGAGCACCCGACGAATAGCGTCGGCCAGAGCGGCGGCGTCACCGGACGGCACGAGTCGGGCAACGCCGGCGTACAGTTCGGCGAGTGCGCCCACCCGCGTGGCCACGACCGGAAGTCCCGCCCGTAGCGCCTCCATGATGACCAGTGAGGGGCCCTCCCACCAGCTTGGCAGCACGAAAACGTCGGCCGCTGCGAGCAAGTCGGCGATATCGCGACGATGCCCCAGCAGCCGCACGGGCAACCCCCGTCGAGCCACGGCCGCCGCAAGCTCGGGACGCAGCGGACCGTCCCCGGCGACAGCCACCAGCGGCACGGGAGTGCGGCCGGTGAGGGCCTGGGCGGCCTCCAGCAAAATGTCGAGCCCCTTCTGAGGGGCCAGGCGGGCGATGACCAGCAGCACCGGGCGACGTTGGGAGGCGCCCAACTCAGCGCGCACACGTGCGACGGGACGACTGGGTTCCCCTTGCGGCGGGGCAGCGATCACAGCCCGCCCCAACCGGCGAGCGCCACGGCGACGCATACGCTCGACGAGGTCGCCCGAGACACCGAGCACGGTGTCGGCCCGCCAGGCCACCACGCGCTCCAGTGCGGGAAACAGCGCCGCCAGCGGACCGTCGCACTGCGGCGGAGCGTTGTGCAGCGTCACAATCAGCGGAGCCAGCCCCGCCAGAGCACACAGAGCGCCGGCCCGCACTCCGTGGGCGTGCACCACGTCGGCGCCGCGCAGCAGGCGCCGCAGCCGCACCACGGCCGCGGCGTCGCCGGTGGGGCGCGGACCGGCACCGATGTCGACCACGACGAAGCGCGCGCCCGCCGCGGTGAACCCGAAACGGTCAGCGGTACTGGCGGGACCGGCCACGACCACGTGATGGCCCCGTATGACCAGCCCCCGGCACAGCGAGCGCACGTGGCCCCCCACTCCCCCGGTGCTGGTAGCGACGACCATAGCGATGCGCAACGGCTGCACGTGGGTCCCTCCGCTTCTGCTTCACGAGTCGGGCGTCTCCGGAGAACTGGCCGCTGGCTTCCGACTGAGTACCGCACGGAGGGCCCGACCGTCGATCACCAGCGCGACTGCGCCGAACACGAGCAAGGCCGGCACAGCGCCCAGCGCAGCGGCACCGGCATTCGACCATAGGCCGTCGGTGGGTACCGCCGTGGCCACCGACGCGCCCACGCCATAGCCCAGGGCGCTACCCAACGCCGCCGCCAGGGCCGCACGCCCCACACCGGTGAAGGCGCCGCGCCCGTGAGCGCTCACGACCGCGGCGAACAGCAAGGCCATCCCCACGGCGAGCCCGATGGTGGTGCCGGCTCCCAGCGCCGCCACCGCCCAGTCGGCGGGCACTGCCGCCACCAGGGCCACCTCGGCTGCCATCACGACCAGCCAGCCGCTTACCTGCGACAGCGCCGCGGCGCGACCGTGATGGGAGGCGTACAGGGCACGGCTGAGGAGCGCGACCAAGCCGAAGGCGACCACGCCGGGGGCATAAGTGAGCAAGGCGCGCTGCAACGGGAGGGGGTTGGTGCGGGCGAACACGTCAGCGATCGGCATGGCCGCAGCCGCTAAGGCGGTGGCCAAGGCAGCGGTGGCGAGCAGGCATGCTCGGGCGCTCATCGCCAACACGGCACGGTAGCCGCGCGGGTCACGCTCGCTGTGGCGCACCGACAGCGCCGTGAAAGCACTGGTCGCGATCGGTATGGCAACGACGCCGTAGGGAACCGTGAACAAACTCCAGGCATAGCTGTAGAGCACGCCGGCCCCCAGCCCCCCGCCGCGGTTGGCCAAAGCCAACGCCACGAGCATGCTGAACTGCATACTCGCCAGCGGCAGCAGAGCGGCCACGGCCAGTGCGCGCACCCGCGCTCCCACTCCGGGCGGGAACGTGAGGCGGGGACGGAGCCCCAGCCCAAGCCGTGCCGCGGGCACCGCAGCGGTGATCACCAGCGCGAGGACCCCGGCCGTGGTCCCTAGGCCAAGGACGAGCTCAGCGGGCAGGGGCAGCCGCGCCACGTCGTTGCGCTGCTCCGCCCCCAGGGGCACGAAGGCGACGTAGCTGGCGATGACGACGACGCTGGAGACGAGAGGGGCCAGCGCGGGGGCGAGGAACCGGCGGTGGGCCTGCAAGATTCCGTAGAGCACAGCGGCCAGCCCGTAGCACAGGATCTGGGGGGCGAACATCCACACGAAGCGCACCGCCTGGTCGAGCACGGCCGCGGTGTCGCAGCCGCCGGCGGCGCCAAGCATCAGGGTCATAGCCGGCGCGGCTGTGGCCGCCAGCGCCACACTCAACGGCACCGCCACGATCACCACCCACGTGACCAACGCCGAAGCGGTGTGGCGCACGTGGTCGTGGGCAGCACGGCGGGTGCACTCGGCCACCTCGCTGCCCTGACCGGACTCCACTGGCTCCGCTCCCGGCGCGGCGCGGCTGACGGCACCGGCGAGCACCGGCACCACCATGCCGCTGAGGGCACCACCGATCACGATCTCGAATATCACCGTGGGCAGTTGGTTGGCGGTGACGTAGGCGGTGCCCAGGCAGGTGTCACCGACCGTTTGGGAGAAGGCGACCGTACGGCCGAATCCAGCGAGGCGGGCCAGCGTGGTGACCGCGGCGATGAGGAACGCCGCACCGGCCACTCCCGCGCTCCAGCGCCGGATTCGATCCCAGCTCACGGCTTAACTGCTCCACAGCTCGAAGGCAGGCGGGGCGAGCGAGGCGCGGGCGGCGAAGCGCGCCCCGGCGTCCCCCACCGTGACGGCTCACTCTGGCCGACGGCCCAACTCGTCCAACCGCCGCAGTGGCGGCGTGGCGCGAATAAGGCGCGAGAGGCTAACGCGCTCGCTGGCGGCGGTGAGCACGGCGATCGTGGCCACCGCTCCCATACGCGCGCGCCGTGACAGCCGAGCCGCGGCGGTCACCCCGAGTACGGCTCCCAATGCGTTAGCCCCGGCGTCTCCCAGCATGGCACGCTCCCCGAACTCCTCAGGGAGCAACGCCACCGCGCTGCCTAGGAGGGGACCGGCCACAGCCGCCGCCTCAGCATCGGCCAGGGCCGGTGGCCCGGCCAGCAGGACGACCTTGGCTGCACGGCCGGGGCGCAGGTCGAACAGGTTGAGCACATTGGCCGAGCCCGCGATGAGCAGCCCGTCGAGGACGATATCGACCCCAGTGGCTCGATGCCGCAGCAAGGCAGCCGCCGCGAGCCCTGTGACGCCGATCCCCGCGCTCTTGACCGCCCCCGTGGTGACCTCCCCTTGTCTGAGCGCGCGGAGATGGCCGGTAAAGCCGCGCGCACCAGCCGATCCCGAGACGTCGTCGTAGGCCCCGAAAGCTCCGGCGCCGATGGCGGCGGTAACGGCTGCGGCACGCAGCCGATGGGGCAGGCCAGGGGCCGTGGCGACGGCGACACACAACCCCGTGGCCACGGCCGGCCCCGCCAGCAGGGTGACCTGCCTGCCACGGAAGTTGTACCGGAGCCACTTTTCGGCCGGCTCCCCAGGAACCACAACAGTCTCCCCCACCGCCTGCTGCGGGCCCGACCGCGTCAACGCCGTGTAGGTGAGTCGGGCGACCACGGCAGCCACGGCGCTGCCCGATGCTCCCTGGCGCACCGGTCGAGCACGCCAGGCCGGAACCGCAGCAGCCGTAGCGATGGCACCGTGCCGGCGCACCGTACGCCTCGCCGCGCCGCAGGAGAACCGAGACAACACCCGCCCCCTCCACGCGCGGCAACGGGCACCGATGAGCGGTGCGAGCGCGGCGCTCATCCGTTCCCCCCGGGGGCGGCACTGGGCGAGGAGGTGGCCGACGGTGAGGCTATGGGTCCCGGCAGCGGGTCGGGCAGGAAACCGTCAGCCCCGCCGCCGATGCCGTAGTGGCCGTTGTGCCCCGCGAGGCTGGCGGCCAAGGCGAGCACTGTCACCACGTTGCCGGCTGCGCCGCCGGCGCTGTCGACGGTGGTGAAGCGCGCCCCTTCGGTGCGTGCTTGGGTGACGAGGCCGCCGGTCTCCAACGAGCTGGGGCTACCCGCCAGCGTCATCCCCTCGCTTGCCGCGCCCAAGGCGCGCGCCAGCTCCAGGAGCGTCGTGTTCTCCGGCGAGGAGACGGCGTCGGGCGAGGGGGCGGTGGCGGCGGCGAAGGGCTCGGCCGGTGCCAGCACGAGGACGGCGTCGGCGGCGCGGACCGGCTCGCCGCGAACCGTGAGTAGCCCCGCCTCGGCGAACTCCTCCAGTAGCGCTTCGGATTCGCGGGCGGCGGCAGTGTCCGCACCGCCGTCGCGCTCATCCTCGGCAGCGACGAGGGCGCGAGCCAAAGCGGCGCCGGCCCGCTTAGCGGTGGTGCCGTCGGGTAGGTCACCGGCGTCGACGGTCTCATCCAAGAGTTCCTCGACGGAGTCGGCGCGCTGCGGGTCGACGTAGCCACCGGTGAGTGTCAGCCGTCCCACGACCGTGGCGCCAGCCTGCTCAAGCCGGGTCGCCAAGGCGTTGCGCAACTCGGGGGCACCACCGGGGGCCTCCACGATGACGACACGGGTGTCGGCGAGACGGTCGTGGAGCATGTCGTCGGCGCGGCTGCTGATGACGTGGTTGGCGCTGGCGTTGAGCTGTTCGGCGGTGTCCTTTTCCTCACGCAGCCGCTCCGCCTGATCGCGCAGCCGGTCGGCCTCAGCTTGCAGCGTATTGAGCACTGGGTCCTGCAACATGGTGCTGCCCAGGACGATCCCGACCGTCAACGCGAGGAAGACCGCGATGATGGATACCAGGTGGTAGCGGAAGTCGATCACGAGAACAGTCCGGTAAGCCAGTAGAGGAACGTGTCCCACCGCGCGGCGATGAAGTCGACGTAGAGCTGTCCGGCGGGGGAACTGTAGGCGGCAACCACGATCGTGAGCAGGCAGGCCGCCACCAGGGCCAGAACGGTCAACGGCGAGATACGGCTGCGGTAGAGGTGACTCACGCCTTTGGCGTCGACGAGCTTGCCGCCCACGCGCAGCCGGGTGAGGAACGTGCTGGCCATGCCGGCGCGCCCCTTGTCGAGGAACTCCTCCAAGGTCGCGTGGGTACCGACGGCAACGATGAGTTCGGCACCGGCGTCGTCGGCGAGCATCATGGCGACGTCCTCGCTGGTGCCCGTAGCCGGGAACACGATCGCCGTGTGGCCCAGCTCGTTGAGACGCCGTAGGCCAGGGGCGCTACCGTCGCGGTAGGCGTGTACCACGAGTTCGGCGCCGCAGGTCAGGGAGCGGTCCGAGACGGAGTCGAAGTCGCCGACGATCATGTCGGGCCGGTATCCGGCCTCCAGCAGCGCATCGGCGCCGCCGTCGACCCCGATCATGACCGGATGGTATTCACGGATGTAGGACCGCAGTGTGGCAAGGTCCTCGCGGTAGTGGTAGCCGCGGACCACGATGAGGACGTGTCGCCCGTCGATACTGGTGGTGACCTCGGGCACGCCGACACCGTCGATGAGTAGTTCGCGTTCGCGTTTGAGGTACTCCATGGTGTTGGTGGCGAACGCTTCGAGCTGGACCGACAGCCCAGCGCGCGCTTCGGCCATGGCAGCGGCCATGGACTCCGAATCCTGTGGTCGGCCTTTGGCGACGATATCCTCACCGCGGTAGAGCACTCCCTGCGCGAGCCGCACCTCTTCCCCTTCCTGCACCCGATCGAAGACTTCGGGGTCGACGGCGTCGACGAGGGGCACGCCTGCGTCGACGAGGAGCTGCGGGCCAAGGTTGGGGTAACGGCCACTGATGCTGTGGGCGACGTTGAGGACGGCGTGGACCCCGGAGCTGAGGAGGGCGTCGGCGCTGACGCGGTCGAGGTCGGTGTGGTCGATAATCGCGATGTCGCCGGGGTTCAGACGTTTGGTGAGGTCCTTGGTGCGACGGTCCAAGCGTGCCGGTGCCGTAACGTCAATAGCTCCGTCGTCCTTGGTTCGACGGAGTATCGGAAACTTGGCGGCCAGCGCCGTCGAAACCTTCATCAGTCGCATACTGCCAGAGTCGCGGTAAGATTCCCGCTTATCCGGAAAATACGGCGTGTTCCTCATGCCAATAGATCGGACTTTTCCAAACTAACTAAAAAAACGGCTAATATTTTTCCCTACCCGAATAACTTCAGGTAACACAACTTTCCTCTGCACCTGGGTCTCGCACGTGGGTATCCGGACATACGGCAGTCGGCGACGCTGGGATGCCGCGCCCACCGGCGGGCTGTCAGGCGAGGATGTGGGGCCCAGAAGCCGCGACAAGACGGCTCACGTATGGGATCAAAAAATGCCCCCGCTGTCGCACACTGGGACACCACAGCAGATGAACACAGCGGAAACGACTCCATCAAGGCGACCGGGTTCCCCACCGGCCGGTCGCGGGTGGAGCGAAAGTGAGGCGCGGGGCGACGGTATGAGAACGGAAGCACACGGCACGCCTCCGCACCGAACTCCCCAGCACGGCCCGAGAACCGTGAAGGCAGATATTCACACCGCAACGCGGCATTAAAAGAAGAGGAGTGCCACGGCAGCACCACGCGAGAAACAGATGTTTAATTCGCCCGGGAAGAGGATGCCGGCCTTGAGCCAGGAGGGCATAGCGCCACACAGGCATGGCCACTCCCGGCAGCAGCCGGACCGCCCCACCACCGCCCTCGCCGCCCTCTCAGCCGGCTCTCGCCCGAACCAACGGCACCAACGGCGACGGCCCCACCCAACTCTGACCGTCGCTGCGGGGTGGCTTTACCTCTCCCCCGCTCCTCCCCTACGACGCTCACCCCCGCATCCCCACTACGGCCGTTCTCCCACCTCCCCGTGCCAGACCTCCCCCGCCACAGGAGGCATGGGAGCGCTAAGGGGCCCGAGAGAGCCAGGGGGGATGGGTGTCAGGCGCGGTCGGCAGCGGCCAGGGTGAGCAGCTCCTCGGCGTGGGCGCGACCGAGTTCGGAATCTTCGAGTCCGGCGAGCATGCGAGAGAGTTCGCGGACCCGGCCACTGCGGTCCAGCAGGTTCACCCCGCTGGCGGTCACCATACCCTCGCTGGACTTCTCGACGACGAGGTGGGCGTCAGCGAAGGCGGCGACCTGGGGCAGGTGAGTCACCACGAGCACCTGGGCGTTGCGGGCCAGCCGGGAGAGGCGACGGCCGATCTCGACGGCAGCCTTACCGCCTACCCCAGCGTCGACCTCGTCGAAGACGAACGTGGGAACCGGGTCGGCGCCGGCGAAGACCACTTCGATGGCGAGCATGACGCGGGACAGCTCACCACCGGAGGCGCCCTTGTTCAGCGGTAGCGGCGGCGCACTGGGGTGGGGGGCGAGCAGGATCTCGATGTCGTCGCGGCCGTGCTGCCCGAACTGTTCGCCGGTGGTGACGTTGACGCTGACCCGAGCGTGGGGCATCGCCAGCGCCGTCAGCTCTTCAGTGACCGCGGTCCCGAAACGTTGCGCCGTCTCGGTGCGGATCTGGGTGAGCTGGTCAGCGCTCTCGGTCATCTGCGCGTGCAGTTGCGCCTGCTCCTCCTGGAGCTGTTCGATCCGTTCGTCGTCGCCTTCGAGTTCGGTGAGGCGCTTGGTGGCGTTCTCGGACCATGCCAACACGTCGGCGGCGGTCTCACCGTACTTGCGGCAGAGCTGGGTGAGCTGGGAGCGGCGTTGCTGCACAGCGGCCAGCCGCGCCGGATCGGCCTCAACGGACTCGGCGTAGGAGGCGATCTCGGTGGCGGCGTCGGTGATGACGTAGCTGGCCTCGTCAAGACGGTCGGCCACGGCGGCGAGTTGGGCATCGTGCTCGCGCACGGCGGTGAGGGCCTGGCGGGCGGAGGCGAGCAGCCCCACCACGTCGGCGGTGGCTTCGCTGGCGGCGGGATCACCTGTGAGCGCCTCGTGGGCGCTGGTGGCCGCTACGCGCAGCGCGTCGGCGTGGCTAAGCCGGTTCTCCTCCTCCAGAAGCTCGGCGTCCTCACCGGCCACGGGGGCGACCTCGGCGATCTCCTCCAAACCCAAGCGCAGTAGCTCGGCTTCTTGGGAGCGTTCGCGCGCGCGGGTCGTCAGCTCCTCCAGGAGTTCACTGACTTCCTGGTATCGCCGGTAGGCGGCACTGTAGGCGCCGGCGACCTTGGACAGTTCCTCACCAGCGTAACGGTCGAGGGCGGCACGCTGCCGGTCAGCGCGCAGCAGCCGGTGCTGGTCGGACTGGCCGTGGACGGCGACCAGATCATCGGCGAGGTAGGCAAGAGTACTGACCGGCGCGGAACGGCCGCCGAGGGTGGCGCGGGAACGCCCCTCTGCTGAGACGGTGCGGTTGAGGATCAGCACGTCCTCGTCGAGTTCCCCACCGGCGTCGGTGACACGCTTAGCGGCTCGGCTGTCGGGGGCGACGGTCAACCTCCCCTCGACCATGGCGCGGCTGGCCCCCGGGCGCACGCGCTGGGGGTCGGACCTGCCGCCGAACAGTAGCCCCAACCCGGTGACCACCATTGTCTTACCGGCACCGGTCTCGCCCGTGACGACGGTCAATCCCGGCGACAGCTCCAGCACGGCGTCATCGATGACACCGAGGCCCTGAATCCGAACTTCTTCGAGCACCGGCCTCTCTCCTGATCTCGCCTATGGCTTCCGTGGCGTCGCTTGGCGTGTTCGTAACAGCACGGCTTCAGCGGCCGTCCGGATCGGCGAGTTCGGCGCGCCCGCGCCACCCTGCCACGGACAAGCCGAACTTGGCGACCAACCGGTCGGTGAACGGAGCCCGCTGCAAGCGGGCCAGTCGTACCGGCATTTCGCCGCGCGAGACCTCGATTCGTGCACCGGCCGGCAATTCGACCATACGGCGTCCATCGCACCACAGCACGCCCTCTGGTGTGTTGGGCACGACCTCCAAAGCGATGGTGGTCTCAGGAGAGACTGCGATTGGGCGTGCGAAGAGCGCGTGTGCGCTGATCGGGACGACGATCAGCGCCTCGACGTCGGGCCACACGACCGGCCCTCCGGCGGAGAAAGCGTGCGCGGTCGAACCGGTAGGAGTGGCACATACCACACCGTCGCAGCCCCACCGTGAGAGAGGACGGCCGTCGATTTCCAGCACGATCTCCAGCATCCGCCGGGCAGCGGTCTTCTCCAGCGTGGCCTCGTTAACCGCCCAAGTGCGAACAGGAGGCCGGTCGGCGTCGCGACCGCCGTCGTAGACGGCGACCTCCAGTGTCATACGCTCTTCGACCTCGTAGTCGCGCACGACGACACTGTTGACGGTGGCGGTGAGATCCTCCCGCTCGGCTTCGGCGAGGAACCCGACATGGCCGAGGTTGACTCCCAGCAGCGGGGCGCCGGCGGGGCGGGCGATCTCGGCGGCACGCAGTAGCGTACCGTCCCCGCCGAGCACCATGACGAGTTCGACGCCGCGGGCCGCTTCGACACCGGAAGGGACGACATCGACCGGGTCGAGTTCGGCTCCGGCGTGTTTGAGGTCTTCGGCTTCAGCGGCGAGCATGCGCACCGTGAGCCCAGCGCCGGTGAGACAGTCGTGAACGAGCTTCGCGCTCCGAATCGCCGCGGGCCGCCCGGTGTGAACCACGAGCAGCACGCTACGCGAGACCGCCGGGGGATTCGTGGTCACGGCGCGCCCGAAAGCGCCCGCGGTGGTCATTGCGGAACTTCCTCCTCACTGCCGTCGCGGCCACCACGCGGGGGCCGCTTCGGATCGATACCGGCCGAGTTACGGTACCCCACACGGCCTCCTGGCACCGCGCCCTGTCCCGGTGATCCTGAACAGATGAACGCGCACCTACTAGACCGCTGCCACGGTCCCCTCACCTTATGCAACCCGAACGGCGAGCAGAGACACCGTCGAGGGCCACGCCTTGGCGCAACCCCGGCACTGAGGTGGTGTGGCCAGCGGCCCCACAGCCACGGCAGCGACACCACCGACATCATGGATAGCGTGCGCACGGAACCAGCGGATTCCCGTCCCCTCCCGCCAGAGCACGCCCTGAAGCCCGAGCGCGACGAAATCACGTCGGCCCCGCCGCAACGGCGCGTCGCAAGGCATCCTCGTCTAAGGGGGCAGCTCCCGAACGCAGCCACAGGAAGTACTCGACGTTGCCAGAAGGCCCCGGCAGCGGGCTCGCCGTCACACCCTCGACGCCCAACCCCCGTGAGGCGGCGTGGGAGGCGACAGAGCGCACCGCCTCGGCACGCAATTCCGGGTCACGCACAACACCGCCGGCGCCGACCCGCTCCTTGCCGACCTCGAATTGGGGCTTGACCATCATGACGAAGTCGGCCCGCCGATGCACGCAAGCGGCCAGGGCCGGCAGCACGAGCGTGAGCGAGATGAAGGAGAGGTCCCCCACGACGAGATCGGGGGCGGGCTCACCCACCTGCTCGGGCGTCAACTCCCGCACATTGCACCGTTCCCGGACCGTAACGCGGTCATCGGTCCGCAGCGACCAGGCGAGTTGGCCATAGCCCACGTCCACCGCCACGACGTGGGCAGCCCCGCGCCGCAGCAGCACATCGGTAAACCCGCCTGTGGAAGCACCAGCGTCTAGACAGTGCCGGTGGGCGACGTCGATCGCGAAGGCGTCGAGCGCCCCGACGAGCTTATGGGCGCCGCGGGAGACGTAGTCGGGCTCACTGGCGGGGGCGACGACCACGATCGGCTGGTCGACACCGACCTGGGTCGCGGCCTTGGCCGCCAGCACACCGCCGACACGGACATGGCCGGCGTCAATCAGCTCGGCGGCGTGCCCGCGGGACCGAGCGTGACCGCGCCGGACGAGTTCGGCGTCCAGCCGACTGCGTTTTGCCATGTTTCGACGGTGCCTATCGGTGTTTGTGGTTTCCAGCGGCGAGGGTCGGCGAAAAATGCACGAGATACGCGCCGGAGTCACGTACGGGCAGAACCCCTCCATTATCGCGCGACACAGGGCCGCTCCGGGACGGGGACACAACGCCATGGGGCACGAACACCGAACAAGCAGCGACCGGGGCCACGCCGTCGGCGCGGGCGCTCTCCCCTGCCGCGGTAAGGCTCAGCGGCACCGACTGAGCCTCGGAGTGCGCCAGCGACTATGGGCGATGCTGGCCGCCGCGCTGCTGTGACGGCCATGTGAGGCGCTCAGCCGGGACTGCTGCCGACCGAGCGCCTGACTGCGCCCCTCAACCTCCTGGCCTGAACCACGTTCGTGGGCCGGCCCTCGGGGCGTTGGTGGCGTCGTTGACCGACGACGGCCATTGCGGCCCTGCCGCCGGCGCGTGGGATCGCTTTTCGTCACCCGCGCCAGGAGGGGGCCGGGCGGCGTCTTCATCTCTGGCCCTCAGAACCCTGGTGGGGCTGTTGCTCGTGGTGCTCCTGCTGGGCAACAGAGCGTTCCCGGTCGAGCCGGTCGAGCACATCCGACAGTTCGCGATGAATGTCGTCAAAGACCGCGACATGTTCAGAGACGGGCCGATGGTCGAGCGAGGCGAGGCGCTCGCGCACGTCAGCGATGGTGCGCTCGGCTAAGCCGGCTTCGTCTGACGGGGTGGACGCGGGACGCGCCTCGGTTTTTTGGTCGGTGAGGGGGTGAGGCTCATCGTGGCCGGTCACGAAATCCTCCGTCTATCCATCGTGCGTCGTGATGCGTGGGGCCCGGCCGGCTCTCCGAACGCGGTGGCGGGAAGCGCGGCGGGCGATGGGGCCCGCAGGCCCTGCGTCAGTTGGGTTTCTTGGCCCCGGTTCCGCTGCTTTTGCCGCCTCCGGAGGAGGTACTGCGCTTGCCGCCCTTGCTTCCGGAGCGGGAGCGGGTGGCGTTGGATTTGGGTTTGCCTGAGCGCGAGGCCGTGTTCTTGTTTGCGGCGGCGGTCGTGGTGGACTTCGGCGCCGTGGCCGAGGACGTCTCCGACTGCGGTTCGGCGGCGGCGCTCTCAGCCTCGACCGGTGCGGCTTGTTCCCGCTGCTCCGTCGAGTGAGGTGGGTCGGCGGTGGCGGTCTCCCCGCTAGGCGCTGCGGGAGCGGGTGGCTCAGCCACGGGGGTGGAGGCGGTGGACTCTTCCCCTGTGTCCTCGGAAACGGATGAGTCGCGCCCGGCCTCAGGGCCCGTTGCGGCGGGTTTCTTGGGAGCGGGCTCAGGCTCGGCTGGGGCCTGCGGAGGCGGGGCGACTGCGGCAGCGCCAACGGTGGGGGCGGCGGGCTCAGGCTCGGACACGGCGGGCGTACCGGTAGGGACCGTGCCCGTAGCGACGGCGGCATGGCGACGGGTGGCGGGCTGGGCGGCAAGTCTGCGCTCCAGCTCAGTGACGCGACGCGCCAACCGGTCGTAGTCCTCGCGGCGAACGAGGTCGAGGCGGGAGAGCACACGGTCGACCTCGCTTTCGACCAGGTGTGTCAGTGCGGCGCGGTTGGCCTCGTTGGTTTCGATGAGTTCGGTGGCCAGCGACTGGATGCTGTGGCCCACGCGGGACTGGCGCCCGGTGCTCTCAACAGCGTCGGAGGTGGTGCCGGCAGCTTCGCCGGCACGGGCCGCTGTGCTCCCCGACCGTTCCTCGCCTTCCTTCAGAAGGGCCTTCGCCGCCGCGACGGCACGTCTGCGAGTCAGCTCGGTGAGGCCACTGGCGGCATCGAGATAGGTGCGTACCGCGTCGACGACCATTGCACTGCGCTCCTCGTGATCTGGAATTGCTGCGGGGAAGGCTCTCCTGCGAAACGCTACCCCGATCGGGGCGCCGATGTCGCAGAAGTCCACAGTTCACAGGGGTGGGTTTGACCGCCTCCCCGGCAGTCCCACCAGCCCCACCGCACGGCAGCTTGGGGCCGTGCGGTGGGGCTGGTGGGACCGGGACGGTGGCCGGCGCCGCTGCCGGATCGTCGGATATGGGGTCCTTCAGGGCAGTGGCATACGTCGGCGACGTCGCGCCGCGGTGTCGGGCAAAGTTTCACGCACGCGACGCGGCTGGATCTCATCGGCGTGGTCGGGAGGACACGCGGCTAGGGCATGATGGTGGCTATGGCCACCGTTGAGCAATGCCGCGCGGCGATCGACAAAGTCTCCGATCGCATCATGGAGGTCGACGAGGCGAGCCGGCGCAAACACCTTGTGGAGCGCACGGTCAGCGTGACCGTGCGCGACCTCAACCACGTGTTCAGCATGCGCCTGACGATGAACGGCCTGACCAACGTCACCGACTCGACCGAAGCGGCAGCCGGCGAACGCGCCCAGGTGCGCATCACCGCCTCCAGTGACGACCTGGTCGCCCTCGCCGCAGACCAGTTGGACTTTGGCCGGGCGCTGATGTCTAGACGGGTGCGGCTCGATGCCAGCTTCAGCGACATGATGCGGCTGCGTAAGCTGCTGTGAACGCCGCCGGAAGCCGACCATCTCAGCGTCTCGTGGCCCAGGCAGCGGTATCGTGCGAGCGTGGGCGCTGACAACTCAGGCGAGGTGCTGGAGCTGGCACCGTTTCGTGGCCTGCGCTACGCCACTCGAGACGCGCGCGCCCTCCTCGACTCTCCCTTACTCAACCTGGCACTGGCCTTGGCACCGCCCTACGGCGTGATCGACGCGGCCGGCCTCACTCGCCTGATGCGCGCCGCTTCCCATAACGCCGTGTGGCTCACCGTGCCGCCAGCGGGTCAGGGGTGGGCGGGATACCCGCCCGGCCTCTCAGGCCCGGACCGCTACGGCAACGCAGCGCGCACGCTACAGGCGTGGATCGCCGCCGGTGTACTGGTACGCGACTCTGTCCCGGCGCTGTACGTCTACGAGCAACGTCTCAGCGACGGTACGCAGCAGCGGGGGCTGGTGGGCGCCTTACGGTTGCCCGAGCCCGGCAGCACGACCGTGCGTCCCCACGAGGAGGTTATGGAGGGGCCGGTGGTCGACCGCACCCGGCTGATGCGGGCCACCCGAGCCAACCTGGAGCCGATTCTGCTGCTGTACCAAGGGGGCCACGGCGCCGAGCGCGGCGCAGCCTCGCGTGTCGCCGAGACCATTGCCTCCTCGGATGGCACACCCCTGGTCGACACTGTGACCGACGACGGGAGGACTCACCGACTGTGGGCCGTCGACGACGCCGCAACTGTAGCCGCGATCAACACTGACCTGGCCGGACGCAGCGCGCTGCTCGCCGATGGACACCACCGCTACGCGGCCTACCAGCGTCTTCGTGGCGGTGCTGGCGCAGGCCCGTGGGGGTATGGGCTGGCGCTGCTGGTCGACTCCGAGGCGTACCCGCCCACGCTGGGAACGATCCACCGCGTGATCTCTAACCTGACACCGGCGAGCGCCGCTGATGCGGCCCGTACGGTAGCCGAGGTCGCAGAACTGGCCAGTGGCCGGCTCAGCGCGGCGGTGGAGACGCTGCACGCCGCCGCGGCGACCGGGCCGGCGCTGCTACTCGCCGGATCGCACCGCTTTTATCTGCTACACGGTTTCTCCGCTTCCGGCATCGCCCAAGCCATGCCAGGCCACTCACCGCTGTGGCGCGAGCTGCCCACTGCCGTCCTGGAGCATCTCCTCCTTCCGTTGTGGGGCGCTACTGAAGCGCCACCACGTTTTGTGCACGACGATCCTGCTGCGGCGTTGGCCGCTGCCCGGCAGGATCGTGATTGCGCGGTGATCGTGCCGCCGATGCGGGTGGCAGACATCTACACGCTGGCCGGTCGCGGCGAACTGACCCCCCGGAAATCAACCTCCTTCGGCCCCAAGCCACGGACCGGCTTGGTGATGCGCACCATCGATGAGACGACGGAGTGAGCAGTGACACCACAACCACCGGAAACACGGCAGGTACCGGCTCGGTTGGCCGTTGGACCGATCTTGATATTCGCTGCGGCACCGACGCCGGAACCGACACCACAGAGAGGCAGCCACGCGCCCCGATGACGATGATGCCGATGCCACTGCGCTCCTCCGAGCAACCGCTGGACACGATGTACGATGCGGCCCTCCTCGACCTCGACGGCGTCGTCTATGTGGGCACGGCCCCGGTGCCTGCCGCGCCCGAGGCGATCGACAAAGCGCGCATCGCCGGGATGCGGGTGGCGTTTGTCACCAACAACGCCTCACGTACTCCGGCGGCGGTCGCGGAGAACCTGATGCGCATGGGGGTGACGGCGAGCGTCCAGGATGTCGTGACTTCGGCGCAGGCCGCGGCACGCCTAGTGGCCGAACGCTTCGCGACCGGAGCGAACGTGTTGGCGGTGGGAGACACGGGACTGCGTCAAGCGCTGCGCGTCCACGGGCTGCGGCCGGTCTCGGTGGCTGCTGAGAAACCCGTGGCCGTGGTGCAGGGGCATTCACCCCGCATGGGCTATGACCTGATTGTTGAAGGCGCACTGGCGGTGGAGGAAGGGGCCCTGTTCGTGGCCACCAACGGCGACGCGACGGCGCCGTTGGGACGCGGCGTGCTTCCCGGCAACGGGTCGTTCGCCCGAGTGATCGCCCACGCGACCGGTGTTGAGCCGATCGTGGCCGGCAAACCACAGCGGCCACTACACGAAGAAGGTGTGCTGCGTACCGCAGCAGAGCGCCCGCTGGTCGTAGGCGACCGTCTCGATACCGATATCGAGAGCGCCACCACACGCGGTGTCGCGAGCATGCTAGTCCTGTCGGGCGTGACGACCCCCGCGGAACTGGTCGCGGCTGAACCACAGCACCGTCCTTCCTATCTGGCGTTCGATTTGAGTGGATTGACCGCGCGCCATCCCGCCGTCGAGGTTTCTGGGGAGGGCGCGCGCTGCGGTGGCTGGGTCGCGACCACACGTGGGGGCCACCTGGAACTCAGCGGGGACGGCCCGCGACTGGACGGGTTGCGGGCGCTGTGCGCTGCCGCCTGGAGCGGCCCCGAGAACGTCGATACGGTGACCGCTCAGGCAGCAGTGGCTCAGCTTGGCTGGTGACCCCCTGACGCCTCGGACTGTGCGGCTGTAGGAGCGTCGGAGGCCGTTTCGGCTTCCGCGGCGAGATTGATCCGGGTGGCGGTCTTGGCCTCGACCTCGAAGACACTGGAGGAACCGTGCGAGGAGCGCCAGAATCGGCGCCGTAGCGCTCCCGTGACCTCGATGACATCGCCGATACGCCAATCGCGGGCGGCCTGCTGCATCGAGGGATCGAAGCTGACACAGGTGATGGTGTCGGCCGGTTGTTTGGGACGCTGCTCGGCGATCGGTCGGGTCACCGAGATTCGCCAGATCACTAGATGATCACCACTGGGCAGTTCGCGCACCGCAGGCTCGGCGGTCACGCGACCGGCCAAGAGCACCTCGTTACGGTGTCCTCGACAGGATTGGGAGCGTGGGGTGCGCCCCCTTCGACCGGCAAGCGTGGTGGGGGTGGCGGATTCCTCCGACCGGCGAGCAGAAGCGTGGGGGTGGCGGAGGGGTGTAGGACTGGTTGGCGACTGATGCATGCTGCTCCTCCCGTATGTGGGCGGGGACGCGCCCGGTGGTGCTTCCCCGCGTGCTGGGCTCACCTCCAGGATCTCCCTGGCGCCACACTCGCCGAAAGAGCGATCTCAAGCCTGTGGATAACTCGCATTTGTGCAGCTCACAGTCGTGAAAACGAGTGGCGGCTGCATACTTGGGCGCACGTCAGGCATCAGTACCCCTTAGCACACGTTTCACCCTGTGCCGGTGAATGTGGGACTAGAGGAAGCGCATCGAACCCAGCCGGCTGCGGCTGGCGTAAGGAGACGGGAACGTGGACGACGCAGTGGACGTGACCAAGCTGCCCGACACCATCAGGCCCCTTGGCGACGAGATTTTCGCCATCGACACCAAAATGGCCGGGTACGAGACCATCACGTCGAGCTATCTGATTCGGACCGAACGCCCTTGCGTGATCGAGACCGGAACCGCCGGTTCGGCTCCGGTGCTGCGTGACGCCCTTGCCACCCTCGGCATCGGGGGGAGCGACCTCGCCACCGTTGTCGTCACGCACATTCACCTTGACCATGCAGGTGGGATCGGTGACATCGCTTCGATGTTTCCCAACGCCGAACTCGTGGTGCACGAACGCGGCGCGCGCCACCTCGCTGACCCTTCCCGCCTGATGCGCAGCGCGCGGATGGTGTGGGGCGACCACCTCGACACGCTCTTCGGCGAGATGCGCCCCACGGAGGCCACTCGGATTCGCGCCATCACCACCGACGACGAGATCAACCTGGGGGCCGGACGCCGGCTCACTGCCCACTACTCCCCTGGTCACGCCAAGCACCACGTCAGTCTCGTCGACTCGGACACAGGGGATCTCTACGTCGGAGACGCCGCAGGCGTTTACAACCCCTACACCGCCGACATCCGACCGGCAACCCCTCCCCCGGACTTCGACTTGGCGACCGCTTTGGAGTCGCTGCGGCTGTTCACCGATATAGGGCCGCAACGGCTGATGTTCTCCCATTTCGGGGCGGTCGACGAGGTGGAAGCCACGTTAGAGCGAAGCGTCGCGGAGCTGCATGCGTGGGTGGAAACCGTCCGTGAGGCGCACGGCACCAGCGACGATCTCGACCACGCCATCGCGATGGTGCGTGAACAGGTGATGACGCGCTACCAACCCATGCCCGAAGACGCACCCAAGGAGTCCCAGCAGGTCCTCGACCACCTCAGCGGCGTGGAGACCAACGTTTCCGGCATTACACACTGGTTGGAGCGTGTGAAGGAGGAACAGCGCGCAGCCGCGGCCGAGGGATAACCGCGCCCGACGAACAGCGGGAGGGGAGGGCCGGGGGAAGTACCGATGGATCGACGCTCGGGCGCGCGCCGAACAGTGCCGTCTAACGGTGTGCGCCCTTGGAAGCCGACCGGTTTCCCGTCAGGGCGTTCCCGGTAGGCCAAGGCGGGCGAGTATATGGGCATAGATGTCGTCATCCCAGGAAAGCGCCGTGGGAAGCACGTTGAAGGCGCGCACCTCGACGGTCTCGAATTCACCCGTCAACGGTGCCAGCGAGCGAACCTGAGCGTGAGTGATGACGGTTGTATGGCCGTTGGAGAGCACGTAATAGCCGTCGACGTGGACCTCCTCTGCCAATTCAGCCCCCGCCTCCTCCCGGGCTTCGCGGCGCGCGGTGTCGACGATGCTCTCGCCCGGCTCGACGTGACCACCCGGAAACTCCCATGCGCGGTCGCGGTGGCGGACGAGAACGGGCTGCTCGTCCCGGAACAGCAACACGACAACGGAGTCATGCCTCGCGGGAAGCCCCCCTAGGCGCACAGTCGCGCCGTTGAGCCGGGACTCCGGAGAGGACGCGGGCATCAAGGTCACTCCTGAAAACGGGGGTGAGGGGGAGGCGGCGGCAGATTATCGCCTCAGGGCCAGGGGTCGATGACCGGCGATGGGACAGGCGAAACTGACCAAGGCGAGCGTGTCGTGGCTCGAACAACGAACCTGTCGCGTCTTGCAGCGCTACAGGTTAGTCCGTCTAGTCCGTCGTGGAGGTGTCTTTAGGCGAAGCACCGGCGGCAGGGCCGCCGCTCTCCTCTTCGCCTGCCTCGGTGTCCTCGGCGTCGGTCCAGACGACATCGTCATCTACGTCAACGATCTCCAGACCTTCCAGCTCGGCCACGCGCTCGTCGGCGTCGGTGACCCCTTCTTGGTCTACCGCCGAAGCGTGAGCGAAATAGTCGCGGGCCTCATCCTCTCGACCAAGCAGGAGCAGCGCGTCGGCGTAGGCGTAAAACAGCCGCGCCACCCACGGCTTAGCTCGCCGCTCCTTGAGCTCTGGCCCCTGCAACTCGACGAGGGCCGCCTCGTACTCGCCTAGATCGCGGCGAGCCCCCGAAGCCACGATGCGCAGTTCGATCTGCTCGGCGGTCGGGAGGTCGGCAGCATCAGGGCTGTGGGCCAACTCCAGCGCACGCTCCGGCCGACCAAGACCACGCTCGCAGTCAGCCATAAGGGGAAGGTAAGTGTTGCGACCACTCATCCGACGGGCGGCGCGCAGATCCGAGAGCGCTTCTTGCCACTTGCCCAGATGGTAGGCCGCGACGCCCGAGGCTTCCCGTACGGCTCCCACACGTGAGGCTTTACGGCGTGCGTAGACGGCATGCTGGTAGGCACGTTCGGGGTCTTCGTCGAGGAGCCACCCCACAGCGACCAGATGGCCGCCTACAACCTGCGCGAGAGTCTTGGGCATCGTCAATAGCTCTTCGCGGATAGGGCGGTCCAGGCGATAGTATTCAGCGCCCTGTGGTAGTTCTGGCGCTTGGTCGCGATCGGTCTTCTTGTGCTGCTGAGACTGCTCTTGGCTGCCCTGCCGCTGGGTGCTCTGCTGGCGGCTGCCTTGCTTACCTTGCGAATCGCGCGAGGAACCGAACTTGCCTGAACGTGTCTCGCTACCACGGCCACCGCTACGGAAGGGGCGTTCATCGCGGCCTTGCGCCTTCCCCTTGCGTTCGCGGCCTTCACTGTCGTCTCGACGGCCGCGGGAATCACCACGGCGGTCGGAGGTGAAACGCTTGTCGCCCTGTCCTGCTCCTTCTCGTCGACCGGAGCGACCGCCCTCAGCGTCGGAGCGTCGACCTTGCCCCTGGGAGCGGGAATCGTCTTTGCGGCCTCTCCGGCCGGAACCTTCGCGATAGTTACCGCGCGCGCCATCGCGGGAGCCGGAGCCGGAGCGGTTTCCGCCCTGGGCTCCTCGTCCTCCCGATCGTGGGCCTCGGTGGTCGCGGGAGCCGGAACCGTTACGGTCCTCCGGCCGGCTGTCGTCAGTCATTTTCCGTCCGTATACATGAAAAATGCGCCACTCACACCAAGCAGCGCATGAGATTCTCAGATCATCTTCACTCTACGGCATATGGAAACAGCCTCGGCCCTGTACCCTGAAAGGCTCACCTAAAGTGAAAGATAAATACGGAAAGTAATGACCATAGAGACAAAAAGGAGCGGCAACTCGCCGCTCTGATACTTGTTGGGGCTGCGCATGAAAGTGGGGGCGGCTGAGGGGGTCCGGCCCCGGGGAAGGAAAACCTCTCGGGACGGGACCGCTGCTCAGCCGCCCCCCACTGTTGGGGATTGTGTGCGGCGGTGTCCTACTCTCCCACCCCGCACCATGGAGGCAGTACCATCGGCGCTGGTGGGCTTAACGACCGGGTTCGAAACGGGACCGGGTGTTTCCCCACCGCTATCACCA